>JAEWWL010000068.1 GCA_023396365.1 Methanobacteriota archaeon | reverse complement strand
TTTTTTTTTATTTTTAAGAATTAATTTTTAAAATTGCACGGTTTTTAAATTGAAACGATTTTTAAAATAGTTTATCAGTAAATTTCAGGCGTTATGTCTTTGGTTTTTATGCAGCGGCACAGATCACATATAGTAACAGTGCCTTCTCCTGTTATCAGCCCTTCAGCCCAGGCTTCAATTATCTCTTCTATGTCATTGCACTCTGCGATATCTCCTGAGCCTCTTTTCTTGCTTAAGTACTGTGAGACGGCAGCTCTTGTAATCCCCATCCATCTTGCAACTCTTGCCTGGGGTATTCCTTTGTTTGTGACAAGATGGTACACAAGCTCTGCTCTTACCTGTGGGAGGTAAAGACGTGCTATCTCATCGCAGGTGTTAATGTTGCACAAATAAGGTTTCATGTTGATGCCATTTCAAGTGCTATATCAGATTTTCCAAGTGTCTTCTTCTGATACAATACCTGTCTGGCATCCCTGAAGTTGAACTTTTCGATTATGAGTCCGCTCTCTTTCAGGCGCTTTAATGCGTACCTTATTGTTCTTGGAGCGATTCCTACTTCATCTGTCATGTCCTTGAATGTCTTTGGTTTTCCATCTTCAAGAACTGTCAGCACCACCTTTGCTGATGGCGGAAGTCGTGTTTTGTTAACGGGGTTAACAGTTGTCATAATAGTTTAATTAACACTGTTAACATATATAGTTTTCCACATCTGAAAAACCGCCGGGAAATATTCTGCTGAAGGAAAAAAAGAAAAAATTTGTCTCTGAACTCCTTTAAAATTAATTTTTTTGGAATAATTTTTTTATATTGCAGTTTGTATCATATATCAGGCAACAATTTCCTGATGTCGGGTATAGGTTTCCTGATATCATGTAAAACCCCAGGTGGTGATAAAATATGGGTATCGGGGCGGATTTTATAAGACTGACAAAGTATGGCAAAGCTGAAACGTCAGATATGGAGCGTGGGCTGCCTGCGCCCCCTCCTGAGCCGTTATTTGACGGAAAAAGAATTGCTCTTTTTGCAGCAGATAACAAATTCATAAAAAAAACTGATTTGAGTGATGCAATAGAAGACAGAAGAAGCATCAGGAAGTTTTCAAAGGAGGAGATGAACCTTTATGAACTCTCATATCTTTTGTGGTGCACGCAGGGTGTAAAGGATGTTTATAAAAACAGCATCACATTTAGAACTGTTCCTTTAGCAGGCGCAAGGCATGCACTTGACACATATGTATTTGCAAACAATATTTCAGGAGTGCCCGCAGGACTGTACCGCTATCTTGCACTTGATCATTCTCTTGGACTGATTGAGGAGAAGAATTTTGAAGAAGAGCTTGTTTTGGTCTGTATGAATCAGGTTTTTTTAAAAGATGCAAATGCTGTTTTTGTATGGGCGGCAGATGCATACCGCATGACATGGAAGTACGGGGAGAGAGGTTATCGGAGTCTGTTTCTTGACGCAGGCCATGCAAGCCAGAATCTGTATCTGTCAGCAGAAGCGGTAATGTGTGGCGTCTGCGCTATCGGGGCTTTTGATGACGATAAAATAAATGGGATTTTAGGTCTGGACGGGGAGAATAATTTTACTGTTTTAATGGCTGCTGTCGGGAAAAAAGAGGAGCGGGAATAATTTTTCAGCAGTAGTTTTGCATAATGCCTTTGTAAATCTCAGAGCAATTTTTTAAACTTTCTACCGAAACTTTTTCGTTTTTCCCGTGCATTGTTAAAAGATCGCCCGGTCCGTATTCAATTGCATTAAACCCTTTTTCCCGAAGGTGTCTTGCATCGCTTGCCGCCCACTGCATAATCGGTTTTGAAACTTCATTGTAGACTCTTTCAATCTCTGTGCATGCAGTTTTGACAATTTTTTCTTTTGAGTCTGTAAGGCCGGGTTCTGCTGATTCAATAATTTTAATCTCAGCAGAAGGATTTTTCTTCAATAAAATATCCACAATATCTGATATTCTGCATCCTAAGGGAATTCTCATCTCAATCTTAAGGGAGCATTTCTGCGCAACAATGTTTGTCTCCTCGCCGCCGCAGATAATTCCTGGATTGTATGTAATTTTTCTTAGCACATCCCCTGAATCAGGAATGCCTAAAATTTTATGGAGAACTTCGGCTGAGTCGTTTAGCAGCTCTTCATGACTGTCTTCGCCCGGGAAAGTTAGTTTGTTTAGATAATCTAAGGATTTTAAAAAATCAGCCGAGAGCATAATGGCGCTTGTTCCTGCAACGGGGTATAAAGAGCCGTGCCCTGGTTCGCCTGTGAATTCAACATCCGCCCGAAAAAGGCCCTTTTGCCCTATTGAAGGATTAAGATATGGAGTGGGCTCGGCAATGAGGCAGTCGCATGGAGTAAGCAGATTTTTTCCTAAGAGATGTTTTACTCCTGCATCTCCGCCGTTCTCCTCATCGCATACAAAACAGAGATTGCATGGCAGGGAGTCTGCTTTGTCAAGAAATTTATATGCGGCGCTTAAGACTGCTGCACAGCCGCCCTTCATATCTGTTGAGCCTCTGCCGTGGACAAACCCTCCGGAGATTTCTCCTGAGAATGGATCTTTGTCCCATCCGTCGGCTATCGCCGGAACAACATCTATGTGGCCCAGAAAAAGAAGGGGTTTTTTGTGATAGTCTGTATAGATATTTGCTCTTCTTTTTTGATCCCCGGTTGTCTTAAATGAAAGGCCGAGGCTTTTTAATATCTCTCCGATAAAATCTGCCGCATCTTTTGTATCTCCCGGGGGATTTTCGGTTCTGATTTTTACAAGATCAGAGCAGATTTTTGCCGCATCCATATTCTGCCTACTTCCTTTGAGCTAAAAATTCGGTATAGAGGATGTCAAGGGACCCTCCTGTGTATATGCTTTTAATCAGTTTCTGATCAAAAAATTCCTCAATCCAGCTGTTAAATGAGCTTACAGAAGTCGGCTGGTTGCTTGCAGGGTCAATTGAGATTCTAAAGCTTCGATAGGATGCCGGGTTTGATTTGTCATAAATTACTCTCCACAGATATGGAAGAGTATCAAATTTTTCGCGGCGGTTCTCCTTCAGCCAGTTTATGAAATCAGGAAAATTTATTCTGTCCCCTTTCTGCTCCTCATCTATTCTCCAGCGCATATATTCAAGGTTCATCTTGTTTCGTATATTGTGGTAATTATAAGCAAGGATTGATGCTGAAAAGTCGATATGCGCAAGTGTGTCTATGAAATAAAAATAAAGAGTCTGGTTGAAATCCCCTACTGATTCCAGAACAAGTGATTTGGAATATAATTTGTCGATTACCTGCTGATATTCATTTTTTTCCATTAGCATGATTAAGTAATTGACCCGGCATGAAAAAAATATTTGCAAGTATGCACCCTTTTGAATGCTCTTATAAAAAAAAATAAGTATTAAAAAAAATGGTGGAATTAAGATTAAAGAATAAAAAAAAATTATTTGAAAAACGGCTCTCTTCTGCCAACTGCCTCTTTGAAAAGATTCTCTAATTCAGCGCCTCTTTTGCCTTTAATGCTTATGTGGTTATCATGCCGTAAAAGACAGGGCTTAAGCTCACCATCGGATGTAATTCTCAGGCGGTTGCAGAATGCGCAGAATTCATTGTTGTGCATCGGACGCACGACTTCAACCTCTGCACCATCAATGCAGTATTTTTTCCTGTGGTGCATCCTTCTTGTGATAATTGTTTTGGACCTCTTTTTTAGATCCTCTTCAAGAGAGGTGATGATGCTTTGCCCTTTTTCGGCTTTTAAGTCCATCTCCTCGATAAACTGGAGGATAACATCTTTTTTATCAGCTGCATATCTGATGAAATCCTCTGTCTCATCATCATTGAAGCCTTTTAAGATTACAATGTTTAATTTGACAGGTGTAAGCCCTGCACAAACCGATGCATCAATTCCTGAAAGGACATTTGAAAGATAGTCTTTTCCGCTGATTTCTTTGTATCTTTCTCTTCTTAAACTATCAAGGCTGATATTTACCCTTGAAAGCCCTGCCTTTTTTAAATCAGCCGCAACAGGCGCAAGAAGAGTTCCGTTGGTTGTCATTGACGCCTCCATTGAAGGAGGCACTGATTTTATAATTTCAATAATGTCTTTTCGCAGTGTAGGCTCTCCGCCGGTGAACTTTACACTGTTCATGTTAAACTTTGCAGCGGTTTTTAAGATTTCCTGTATATCCTCAAGAGTCATCTCCTCTTTTGGAGCGACCTCGCCTTCCCTGTGGCAGTATTTGCAATTTAAATTGCATCTGGCAGTAAGGCTGATTCGTAAGTTTGTAACCGGTCTGTTGTAGCTGTCAGTCAGAAACATTTGAGAAACCTTTGAAGTTTTTTGCAATAATATATGCTTCAGTGCTCCCTCTTCTTGTTGCTTTTGTTCTGTAAACCTTTACTGCATAAAAATTATTTCTGGCTTCATCCAAAAGCTCTTTAAACATCTCTCCCTGGAATGATTTTACAACAAAATTGCCGCCCGGCTTTAAGATAAGGCATGCAAAAGAAAGGGCCTGTTCACAAAGGCCGATTGCCCTTGCCTGATCTAATGATTTCTGCCCTGAAAGCTTTGGAGAGGCATCGCATACAACGATATTTACCATGTCAACATGGGATAATATCTGCGCCTGAATTTTTTCCTCTGTAAAATCTCCTCTTATAGTGATGACACTCTCAATAGGCGCAATCTGATTTAGATCAACTGCTATTACCTGCCCTTCTGTCATGTCACGGATTGCCTGCGACCAGCTTCCCGGTGCTGCTCCCAAATCCACAACATTGTCATCAGTTCTGATGATATTGAATTTTTCCTGAATATCAAGTATTTTATACGCTGCACGCGAGCGGTATCCCTCACGTTTAGACCGCTGGTAATACCTGTCTGCGCCCCACTGTGAACCCATGTTACTCCTAAAATTTTAAATTTTTTTTAAGATTTCAAATCTCTTCAGATTTAAATTGTATCTTTGAAAAAAAAGCAAAATTCTGATAAACATCATATTCTGCATTTTTTTTAAACATCCAAAAATATCTTGTTATTAATCTGCTGTGACTTATCTTATCTGTTTTTATGATTGCAGTCTTAGATATCAAAGCAATATATCAGTCTTAGATATCAAATCAATACATATTAGTAAAAATTACGCTTAAATACTTTATAATAGAGTTAGATATAAGCAATTATGATCGAACAGGCATTTTTTGTCTGGTTGTCATAATCATAAAACACTCTTGTTGTGTTTTTGGTGCGGGGAAGATATGTGAAGCTGTTTTGTTTCATGTATTCTGATAAAAAATCACGAAGTGGTTTTTATATCTATATCTACAATTAATTTATAATAACGAGAAACGGGGTAAAAAGATGTTAAAGGCAACAATAGATACAGAAATTTTTAAGGAAACAGTTGATGTCATTGCAGCAATAGTTACGGAGTGCAGACTCAACATCAGTGAATCAGGATTCATGGCGCGTGCAGTAGATACCGCAAATGTTGCTATGATATCAATAGAGCTCTCAAAAGAAGCTTTCAATTCATATTCCGCAGGCGACAGTGTTATCGGAATTGACATAAACAAGATGAAGAATATTGTCGGAATGATGGGAAAAGAGGACGTATCCTTAGAACTTCCTGAAGGTGGCTATAAAATGGAGCTTGCCTTTGGCGGATACAAATACTCCGTTTCACTTCTTGATGTAAACACTGTCAGAAAAGATCCGAATATGCCCACGATACAGCTGCCTGGAAAAATTGTCATCTCAGGTTCGGAGCTTAACAGTGCAATAAAGGCCGCATCTTTGGTCTCTGATAAGATAGCCTTTGGAATAAACCCGGAGAAGGGAACATTCTATATGGAGGCTGACGGGGATACTGATCACATAAATCTTGAAATTAAAGCAGGTGATCTTAAATCATTCACACCGGCAGAAGCGCGCTCTTTATTCTCACTTGACTACCTAAAAGACATGGGCCGTGTAATGAGCAGGGCCGAAGAGGTTGAGATTCAGATTGGAATTGATCATCCTGTTAAATTCGGATTCAGCATTGCGGGCGGCAATGGCAAAGTAGAGTACCTCCTTGCTCCACGTATTGAAGCAGACTGATATGCCGGTTGAATTTGACAAAAAAGACCTCGCAAAATATCCTTTTTTAAAAGAAGCGCTCAATCTTGTTAGTGAGAGGGCTTATTCTATCGAAAATTTCCTAAAGAGCAGATTTGGAGAGAGGGTTTCAGAGAGAGCAAAGCTCAGGATTAAATCAGCTCTTAATATGGAGTATCATTTTGAAGAGATACGCCCTGAACTTCCTGAAGAGGAGATTTTGGCATACGCTGTTTCAAGGCTTATTGTCTCCTGCATGAAAGAGAGGCAGATGATAGACAGGCTGTGCCGCTATGAATCTGAGAGGGCTTACTATTTTTTGCAGACTGAAGATCAGCAGAAAAAAGATTATGTCTCAAGAAGTGTCGGCATCCAGCCCGACAGGGACAGAATAAAAGTTCCCGATTATGTTGAGCTTGTACCAAGCCTTCGTGATGCCCGCTGGCAGCTTGTCAACCGCGACGTCTCGGAAGGTTTCGTTTCTGTAACAAAAGCGGAGCTTGAAGAGCTTTTAAAGGAGAGAATTCGTGCTGTTCTTCACAGCCAGCTGCCTCTTCCTGTAAGCGATAAAATCTGCATCCTTTTAGCGCCTCTTGCAGGCGAAATTTCGGCAGTGTATCAGGAGAAGCTTTTAGAGCAGTTCGGAGAGGTTGACGAAGGCTCTTTTCCGCCTTGCATGAAGGCAATAATCGGTGCGGTTTCAGCCGGAACAAACATTCCGCATACTGCGAGATTTTCACTTACAGCATTTATGCATACAATCGGAATGGACTCGACCGGTATTGTCGGAATTTATACGCGGGCACCGGACTTTGATGTTGAAAAAACAATGTATCAGGTTGAGCATATATCAGGAAGAAGCGGAACCGAGTACACCCCTCCGGCCTGCGCAACGATGAAAACCTATGGCTTGTGCGTTAATGCAGACAATATATGCAGAACAAAAAACATCTCCCACCCGTTAAGCTATTATAAATTAAAGAAGAAATACGCTGCCTCCTCAAAAGGCAAAATGAGCACTCCTAACGAGAAAAAAGAAGACACAGCCAAATCAGAGCCTTAAAAAAAACAGCACCTGAAACCTTTCAAAAAAAACCGCCTGATACTTCCAATACAAAACCCTGCAAAACCCGAAAAAAAAGCGGCTGATAATTTTGGAAAAAAGCTGATGATAAAAAAATGATGCCGCATTTTAAAGGATGAATCCTGTGAAAATTTCAGATTTTTCCGGGAAAAAATTCAGGAATGAATTCTAAAAATAATTCAGTTAATGATTCCAAAATAAAATTTTTTTTAATTTTTTCAGATAATTCTTAAACAAATCCAAAAAAATATTCTCAAATAAATTTCAGATAATTCTTAAACAAATCAAAAAAAAATTATCAAATAATTTTTCAGATGCTTTTAAAAAAAAAGGGATTTTTTCATTACTGGTAAAAATTATTGATTAAATTAAAAGCATTTTTTTTTTAATTTCAGACATTGTTTTTGCTGATATAGTATCCCCCGACACTCATAAAGACAATGAAGAGGATGATTGCTAAGATTGTTGCATACGCCGCCGGCAAAAGAGCAGGCAGAAAGGCAAGGCCGAGAATAAGTATTATTATGCTTGTTATTGCGGTTGCACAGTCAAGAATCACTGAATTCATGTGATTATTTTTAAATTTAATATTGTATATCATTATCCTAACTTTAAAAAAAAACCTGAAAAAAAACCTTGAAAAAAACCTTGAAAAAAAATTAAAAAAACTAAAAAAAACTATAAAAAATGGGAAAAAAATTGGAAATTAACAAAAATTCCTAAAAAATCCTGAAATTTTTTGTATTGATTAAATAAAAACTCAAAAAGAATATGAATTTAGAAGTTTCATCCTGATAGCATGAGTGAGAGGGATAGAAGAGAAGTCATTGAAAAACTTTCAGCAGCAGTTGAAAAAATAAAGACTCTCATGCCTTTATCCTGCATCCCCGAGGTCGGTATGAATATTGCTTATGCATTGCCTGATGCGCGTGAAATTTCAGAAGTTGCCGGAATAGAGGGAAGGATAGTAAAAAAAGGAGAGATTGTTTTTCCTGTCGGCGATATAAAATTTGGCGCAAGCAGCCACATTGCAAGAATTGTTCTTACCGCAATGAAGTTTGACCCTGATATCAGATGTGCTGCGAATATACGTTTTTCTGAAGAATTTTTAAAAAAGGCAGAAGATCTGCTCTTAGAGGTTTTTAGCTTTGACCGGGAAAAAGAGCCGGCCGGAGTAAGCACAATGGACTGGGGTGTTGCATTCTGCTGCAAAAACGATGAAGTTCCGGACATAATCTTTGATCGCGGAGGCCCCGGAAAAGAGCCGATGATAAGGGTTCTTGGGTCAGAACCCATCTCTGTTGTCAATAATATTATTATGATAGCCGAGCGCATAAATAATAAAAACTAATGGGTAGAAAAAATGGCAATTAAACCAACATACATAAAGGCGCTCAGCCAGGAACTGCTGGCAGTACACACAGACAAATTTACAAAGGATTTCGATGAGAACAAACTTGCAGTTGATGAAGTTGCAGTCATTGGCTCAAAGTCCGTCCGCAACAGAGTTGCAGGCGCAATTACAAGAAAGGTAAATAGAAGGAAATTCATATAAACTCCTCATGTTTGAGGGAGTCTATCCTGCATTAATTACTCCTTTTAGGGAGAGCCAGCAAAGGGATCTTGACCTTGATGGTCTAAAATCCAACATTGACTTTCTTATATCCCGCGGTGTGCATGGAATTGTTCCATGCGGGTCCACCGGCGAATCTGCGACACTCACTTTTGAAGAGCATGAAGAAGTTATCAGAAAAGCAATAGAAGTATCCGACGGCCGTGTCCCTGTTCTTGCAGGCACAGGCTCTAACAATACCGCCGAAGCTTTAAGGTTTACAAAAGCCGCAAAGGATTTGGGTGCGGACGGAGCTCTTGTTTTAAGCCCTTACTACAACAAGCCAAACCGCTCGGGGCTTGTTAAGCATTATGAGAAACTGGCTGATCTGGATATTCCAATAGTCATATACAACGTTCCGGGAAGGACAGGGCAGAATTTATTGCCTGATCTTATAATTGAGCTTGCTGATTATCCCAATATCGTTGGCATAAAAGAGGCCAGCGGAGACATCTCCCAGATATCAGCAATAATTGAAGGAACAAGGGACAAGGATTTTACAGTCATATCCGGCGATGATGCAATGACACTTCCTGTTCTTGCAATCGGCGGGGGCGGTGTTATCAGTGTGGCTGCAAATGTAGAGCCTAAACTGATGGTGAATATGTACAATAAATTCGTATCAGGTGATCTTTTGGGTGCACGTGAGCTTCACTACAGACTTGCGCCCCTGATTCGTGCAATGTTTATAGATACAAATCCGATTCCTGTAAAAACAGCATGCGGTATCAGGAAGATGGCGGCAGGGCCTCTCAGGCTTCCTCTTGATGAGCTTGATTCGAAAAAGACAGAAATTTTAAGGGAGGTGCTTTTAAGCTATGATTAAGGTAGGCATATGCGGTGCACTTGGAAGGATGGGCACAAAGATCGGCGGTCTTGTAAACGACTCGCCTGATCTGGAGCTCGTTGGCGGAATTGATCTAAAGGCAGGATCATTTTACGGGACTTATGTTTATGAATCATCAAAAATTGATGAATTTTTAAAGGAAAAAAAGCCTGACGTTTTAATTGATTTTACCATTGCGCATGCCGCAGTTGAAAATGCAAAGGCAGCGTCAAGAAATAAGGTTGCACTGATTATCGGAACCACCGGCTTTTCAGATGAGCAGAGAAAGGAGCTTGAAAACGCAATTGAGGGAAATATTCCTGCGGTTATATCAAGCAACTTCAGCCTTGGCGTAAATATTTTCTGGCGACTTGTAAGAGAAGCGGCAAAGCAGCTTAAAGACTATGACATTGAGGTGATAGAGGCCCATCACCATTTCAAGAAGGATGCCCCGAGCGGAACTGCAAAGACAATTCTGAATATCATAAAAGAGGAGGCAGGAGACCGTGAGGAGATGTACGGCCGCGAAGGTCTTGTTGGTGAGCGCGGCAATGAAATAGGCGTTCATGTAATCCGCGGCGGTGATATAATCGGTGATCATACTGTTATGTTTGCCGGAAACGATGAGGTAATCGAGCTTACCCACCGTGCATATGACAGGCTTGTATTTGCCCACGGGGTTATCCGCTCAGTATCCTGGGTCTACAACAAGCCTTCAGGCATCTATTCAATGGATGATGTCCTGGGCTTTAACAGTTAATTTTTTTTTTATTTTTAATCTGAATATTTTTTTGTACACTGCATCTTAAATATTATCATCAGTTTTTTAAAATATAAATGGTAAAATTTGATTTTTCTGTTTTCTGATATTTTTTTGAAAAAAACGAAATCTATTTTAATATATCTGCTGACTTAAATCCGAGGATTTAGCAATGGTAGCAGTAGTAAATGCAGATGCATGCACAGGATGTGAAACCTGTGTTGATGTATGCCCTTCAGAAGCAATTTCAATGAAAGACGGCATTGCAGCCGTTGATGCTGATATGTGTGTGGATTGTGAAGCCTGCGTGGATGAATGTCCGGCAGAAGCTATCCACATGGAATAAACCGGTATAAAATAAATAAACAAATATTTTATACTTACTTCAACGTATTCTCTTCTAATCCATGATCAATGTAGGAGTACTTGGTGCAACCGGTGCAGTAGGGCAGCGGTTTGTACAGCTGCTGGCCGGACATCCCTGGTTTAATCTCCAGACTTTAACGGCATCAGAGCGCAGCGCAGGAAAGAGCTATAAGGACGCGGTCAACTGGCGTATTGATGAGCCCTTCCCCGATTCTGTCGGGGATATTGTTGTAAGCAATACAGATGTGGCCAGTGTAAAAAACCTTGATCTGGTTTTTTCAGCACTTCCTGCAGATCTTGCGACAAAACTTGAAACTGATATCTCAGGTGCGGGAGTTGCAGTATGCAGCAATGCTTCATCACACAGGATGGGAAAAAACATTCCGCTTGTTGTGCCTGAAGTAAATCCTGATCACCTGGGTTTAATAGACCTGCAGCGTGACAGCGGAAGCGACGGATTTATTGTAACAAATCCAAACTGCTCCACCATAATGATGGTGTCGGCATTAAACCCAATCCGCCGCCACAACTTATCTGATATCCGCGTTGCAACAATGCAGGCGATATCAGGTGCAGGTTTTGAAGGAGTTTCGGCAATGTCAATCTATGACAATGTCATTCCTTACATTGGTTCGGAAGAGAAAAAAATGGAGACTGAAACCGTAAAAATCATGGGAACCTTTGACGGATCGCAGATAATCAGTGCGCCGTTTAAGGTCAGTGCAAGCTGCCACCGCGTGCCTGTAATTGACGGGCATACGATGGCGGTCTGGGTGGATGTCGATGCTTCTGTTGATGAGCTGAAAAATGACTTTAGGAATTACAAGGCACCATTTTCCGGTCTTCCTACTCAGCCGGAAAAATCCGTGCTTTTATTTGAGCAGGATGACAGGCCGCAGCCAAGGCTTGACAGAAACCGCGGCAGGGGAATGACGGTTTCTGTCGGACGAATTCGTGAAGGCATCCGCTTTATTGCAATGGGCCACAACACCATCCGCGGTGCGGCTGGCGCTTCAGTTCTCAATGCAGAATTAATTGTAAGTAAAAAGTATCTTTAAATGGAGGGGAAACAAATTGTCAGACAATACAGTATTCGTAGGAAACAAACCTGTAATGAACTATGTTCTAGCAGTAGTCACACAATTCAACCAGGGGGCTGAAGAGGTTTCGGTAAAGGCGCGTGGAAAGGCAATTTCCCGTGCGGTTGATACAACCGAGATTGCCTTAAACCGCTTTTTGGAGGATGTAAAAAAGACAGGAATTGAAACATCCACTGAAGTTGTGGATACTGAAAGCGGAAAAACAAACGTTTCCAGTATCGAGATAAAGCTTTCAAAGATTTGAAAGCTTTAAGTTTTTTTTGCCCTGTACTCTTCTGAGTCTTTTTAGTTTCAACCAGAAAGGCTATAATGTTTTTAAATAAATAATCTAATGAATGAAAAAAGGAATTGTAATTGCATTGCTGCTTTTAATTTCATGCATTATTCCTGCGGTCTCTGCAGATAAGGACGGGCAGTACAGTTACATTGAAGTGCAAAATATCAGTCTTGAACTTACCAAAGATAAGGCCGTTTATGATATTAATTATTCAATAGATGACGGTATCCAGTTTCTTGTTGTGCTTTTGGGAAAATCCGATTTAAAGAGCAAGATTATCAGTCTTATGAATTTTGAGAGCTGCAGGTTTGATGTCCTTGATATGGACCATGCAAGAATAGTTGTTGACAAACCCTCAATTGACAATGGTGATGGTTCACTCTGGTATCCAAGAAAAGAAATCCGTGCAGTTGTTCCGGAAATTGTAGTCAAAACACCCCGTGCAACCAGGAGTCTAAGCAACACACGCGAGATTCCGGGTATGGGCTATTTTGCAGAGAAAAATACCTGATACTGAAATTTTAAAAAAAAATACTATTCAAAGGCAGATGCCTTTAATATTTTTCAATAATCATTTCAATTTTTTTTTAATTTTGTATCAATTTTCTTTTAATTTTTTCTCAATTTTTTATCAGTTATCTTTTAAAATTTTTCCAATTTTATATCGAATATCCTTTAAATTTTAACAAAACTTTCAAGCCCGGGTTTTGAAAAAAAAGCCACTAAAAATAACGGGAGAATAATTGCAGAATAATTGGTTCAATAATTGCTACAAAAATTTTCTGAAAACTCTTTTGTCCTGAGAAAAATTAATTCAGGCTGTCTTTTGTTCTTATCACGATTGTTCTAATAGGGATGAATATTCTCATCAGGATTGTTCTTATTGGGATGAATATTTTCAGTCACGATTGTTTTTGCCTGGAATGAATATTTACAGTTGCGATTGTTTTTTTAAGATTGTTCTCATCAGAATGAATGTTGTGGATTTTGATATCCGGTTTTGTAAAAAAAAAATCTACAAAACCGCAATGCCTGATTCCTAATTTTAATAATATTAATGATATTAGAAATCTTAAAAATCCAAAAAAAGTTTTTTTTTCTGTTACCGGTGAAGTTTGAAGATCATTTTTTTTAAAGTTCTGAGCTGATCTTCTTCTGTGTCCATTTTGTAAGATACTTCTGAAGATACATGCCCACAGCTGCAATGACAAGTCCGATTGATGTCGTGTATATGATTGTTCTTACACCTTCTATTCCCATAAACGGAAATTCAATTGCACTGCTGATTGCGATTACATAGATGCTTGCACCATATGCAATTATTCCGATTGCTCCGGCAAAAAACGGTATTGCAATATATCGCGGCAGTGCTGTTATGTCGTTTAGATAAATATCAATAATTTTTCCAACCGATGCAATCAGTGCGGCAGCTGTAAAGTATGCAATTGAGCCGTAAATGAAAGTCAGGAGATAAAAAATTACTCCCTGTTCTGCTGTATACCACTCCAGAAAACTGGTAAGCCCAAGAATTATTCCGATTATTCCTATGAGGATTGCCGAGATATATGCAACAAATGTAAACCGGCCTCCAAGAAATGATGAGTGCAATGCGTTTAGAGCCAGACTGAAGTATTCATCAATTCCAAATCCTTTGAAAAGCAGGAATATTCCAAGCACCCCGACAACAATTACAACTGCGATCTCCGGGTTTCCAAACAGGTTTGCAACCGCATATAAAAGCATCGCAATACCGACCGGCACCAGGAATGTCTTTGCAATCTGGGGATCATCGAGGAATTTTTTAATTATATAGTATGTGCTCTCAAGGTTTGGCATCTGTTTTACAATTACTCTCTGGATGCTTCTTACATCCACAACAGACTGTATAATCGGAAGAACGAATTCATCCTCCGCACCGTCTGTGACAAGGATGCAGTCGGTGATTTCATTATCCCATACAATTTTTCTAAGCTCTTTTGCTATCCTTCTGTCGCCTTCAAGCTCATTTGTAAAACTGCCCCCTATAACAGAAATATATACATTCTCCCCCTTTGCTTTCAGCTCATCAAAGGTTTTAAGCCCCTGAAATATTGCATTGACATCTGAATCCTCAGGATCGGCAAGAGCAAGTCTGCTGGCTGCATCAAGACAGTCTCCCCTTCCCAAAACCGGCTCTGTAATATTTGCTTTAAATCCAATATCGTCGTCACGATCGACACATAAAATTAGTGTCTTAATATCAGGCATCTAAATAAAATTCATCCTGTATGTATAAAAAATTGCCTAAAAATAGATTTTATTAATTTATATGAGCCTTGCACGCTGAAGAAGCAGGATATCATCAGTTGTAAGCTTCTCTCCGCTTCTGAACTGCTGGAATACCTGTTCTGCCTCTTTCCTGACGGCTTTTTGCTCTTTGGTGACTTTTGTCTTTTTGGTTTTCTTGCGAAGTCCGCCGATAACTTTGTCGAAGTCACGGATTTCCTTCTGGCATGCAATAAATTTGTTGTGCTCTGCATCTGCGGCTTCCTGTGCCTCAACAAACTTCTTGTGCGCTTCATCTGCTGCTTCGCGTGATTTGTCAGCCTTTCTGTAGCACTCAACCATTATGTCATGGTATTTCTGTGCAAGTTCGGCAGCTTCTGTTACTGTTGCATGAAGATCAGATGCCTTTTTTCTAAGGTCGCGGGCTTCCTGGAGTTTTGTATGAATCTCTTTGTTCTGCTCCAGTTCATCCTCCTGTTCTTTGATTGAGAGTCTGAGCTGTTTTATTTTTTCAATTAATTCACGCTCTTTTTCTGTATTCATCACCCTGGTCTGCTGATCCATCTCAAGGTGCTCAATCTGCTTCTGGAGTTCTTTTATGCCGCGGTTGTTGCTTATTGCGCCGTGCTCTTTTTTGTGGGCATCTATCTCCTCAAAGAGAGCGTTTGCCTGGTCATTTAAGACATTTCTTTCATCTTTGATGCGGTGCACATCATTGTTGGACTTGTCACGAAGCTCCTTGTTTTTCTGTGCTTCATCAACGAACTCACGTGTCTGGCCGTTAAGCTCATTTCGCTCGCGTGCCTGAGCGCTTGCAAGCGCATTAAGTTCATTTCTTTTGTCTTTGTGCTCCTCCGACTGCTGGAGAACAACTTTTCTTTTTTCTATCAATTCGTTCAACATGCTCAACACATACCTGTAAATGTAAACAAAGGCAGTTCCAAATCAGCAGTTTTACAAATAACTGTCTGGGAAATTAAAGGATAATAAAAATACAAACAAAAGATCTTTTGCCGAATATTCAAATGTTTAATTGCGATATCCGTGTTCTTCTTGCTGTTCGTCTTTTGTTCTGCTCCCTATTCCGTCACGGACTCTGAATTTTTATTTTCAGATTATTCCGTTTAAGTTATTTGTGCATTCTCTTCAGTTCTGCACAATGATTTCTATAAATTAGTGGCTTTATATTTAATAAGAGTTTCGTAAAAGTTTCACTGCAAAGCGGATAGTGATTTGCAGAAAAATAATCGTGCTGTAATAAGGGAGCTGAAAATTAGTATTCGGATTAATTTAAAACCGCTTCAATAAACTTTTTTTGGGAAAAAATTTATTTAAGGCGGGGTTATGGAATTTTTGGCAAATGATGATGAAGATTTAAATCTTCATATATTCTGGTGCTGATCTTGAATTTACCTTTATTAACGGATGAAGTCGATAAGTCCGCCGCTTGTCTGTTCTGCAGCAGCTCTCCGTCCTGAGGTTCCAAGTCCCATGCGGGCTGAGTTTCTCTCAAACGGCCCCTGTGCTATCTCTGATCTTGAGATTTCGGATCTTGAAGAGACCATGTGTCCGTGGCCGTATACCTGGGCGCTTTTTACGCCGGTCATTATTGCCATTACTCTGACTTTTCCTTCAAATTCGCTGTTTATGCGTGCACCCCAGATTACATCGGCATGCGGGTCAAGTTCGTAGGTAAGTGTGCTTGCAATCTCCTCGGCATCTGATAATGTAAGGTCGCTTCCACCGGTG
Source organism: Methanobacteriota archaeon (assembly GCA_023396365.1). Lineage (GTDB taxonomy): Archaea > Halobacteriota > Methanomicrobia > Methanomicrobiales > Methanomicrobiaceae > Methanomicrobium. The sequence continues at coordinate 14,870 of JAEWWL010000068.1, read as the reverse complement.
ATGTGTATGAGGCTTCCTGTTGCGCCGCGGTAGTCGATATCAAGCAGCGGGTGGTTGAGGCATTCATGAACAACACTCTCTGCCTTGTTCTGCTGTTTGCTTTCTCCGACAAGCATAACTGCGACACCGCCCTTGCTCATGATTGCACGAACATCGGCATAGTCAATATTTATGAGTGACGGCTCTGTTATGGTCTCTGAAATACCCTTAACTGTCTCTGCAATAAGCTGGTCCATTACTGAGAATGCCTGTCCGAGCGGAAGGTTTGGAACAAATGTCATCAGGCGGTTGTTGTCAAGAACAATAACCGAGTCTGCTGCATTTGATAATGCCTCAAGACCTTCTTCTGCACGGATTAAGCGTGCCTTTTCCACCTGGAAGGGGTAGCTTACCATTCCAACAACAATTGCGCCCTGCTCTTTTGCAATCTGTGCAACAACCGGAGCAACTCCTGTTCCTGTTCCTCCTCCCATGCCTGCTGTTATGAATACAAGATCTGCGTCCTGAAGGAGTCCTTCAAGTGTTGTCCTGGCCATCTCTGCCGCACGCTTTCCGACATCCGGAAAACCGCCTGCGCCAAGACCCTTTGTCAGTGATTTGCCTACAAGGACTCTCTTGTCTGCCTGTATCATTTCAAGGTGCTGCTTGTCAGTGTTGACTGCAATTGTCTCGGCTCCCTTAACTTTCATATGATAGAGGCGGTTTATGGTGTTGTTTCCTGCTCCTCCGCAGCCGATGATTACAATCCTTGGCTGTCCGAGGAAGTCCTCATCACCAATAACACCTGATTTCTTTGCTCCCTGTTCAAATTCTGCGTGCTTTAATGCTTCGTTGATAATTGATTGCATCCAATAAACCTCCTAACCTTTTATTATAAATTTCAGACAGCGCCGATATTTTGAGATATTTTGTTTTGCGTTATGCAATACCCCGTTTACATCTCAAAAGAGATCTGCTCACTGTCTCTGATTACCCTGTTTGCGTGTTTTCCAATGAGCTCCCTGACCGAGTACCTTATAGCCTCGGATACAGTCGGGAATTCTCCTGCCTCCACGAGTTTTTCAAGCGTTGCCACCTGCTGTGAAGGTAATCTGATTGTAACTCTTTCCATCATTGAAACCACGTGTCCGACATTTAGCAGACATTTGTCTGCTTATTGTCTGACATCTGTTTACTCTTTGTCAGACATTCGTTTTCAGACAATCATTGATAGAATTCATAAGTATATATACTTTGTCATTCGCTTGCAAAAGGCCTGCAAAATTGTTTTATTCCTCCGAATTCAATTAAATTTGAAAAGGAGAGATTTTTTTTTGGAGCATTGTTTTCCCCGCAAAGTCAGCCATGGCGGCATCATGCAGCTTAGGAAAAGTTCATCTGATCGTGATGTGCTGGATTTTAGTGCCAACTTAAATCCCTTTACGCCGGACATTGGCTGGAAACCCGATTTATCGATGATTTCCTTATACCCTGATGACTCCTATTTCGAGTTAAAAAAAGCAGCTGCGCGTAATTTCGGGTGCGGGGAGGATGAAATCTGTGTTGGAAACGGCTCTGTTGAAGTAATCAGATCCTTTTTTTATGCGGTTTTAAAAGACGGGGATTTGGTCAGGACTGACCCTCACACCTTTGGAGAATACTCATTATCTGTAAAACTTGCAGGCGGTGAGTGCACATATAATGAAAAAGACTCTGCAAAGGTTCGTGTGATATGCAATCCCAACAATCCGACAGGAGATCTTTTATCAAAAATTGAGCTTTTGGAGATTGCGGAAACGGAAAACTCCAAAGGAAGTCTGTTGTTTGTCGATGAGGCTTTTAATGAACTTGCAAATGGCAGTGAGACGCTGATAAAAAAGGGGATAAAAAATACATTTATCAGCAGATCTTTAACAAAGTGCTTTTCAGTTCCCGGACTTAGGATAGGTTTTGGTTTTGGGGATTGCGATTTAATTGATAAAATTGAAGTCATAAGGCCGCCATGGACGCTTAACGGATTTGCGGCAGATTTTGCATTAAATGCGCTTAATCATTACGATGAACTTGAAAAGTCACGCCTTTTAATAAAAGAGGAGAGGGAGTGGCTTTACAGGAAGTTTGATGAAATTGGCATTGAATACAATTTATCCCCGGCAAATTTTATTCTTCTTAATCTCGGCCGCGATTCTTCAGATTTCACTTTGAAAATGTTAAAAGAGGGTATTTTTGTAAGGGACTGCGCTTCATTCGGCCTGCCTTCTTCAGTCAGGGTTGCAGTCAGGACACGTGATGAAAACAGATGCCTTGTGGAGGCTTTGCAGAAGTGCTGGCAGTGATAATGGCCGGCGGCCTTGGGACAAGGATGAATCTGGGTGAAAAGCCTCTTGCAGCAATTGCAGGCAGACCCATGCTTTCGTATGTGGTATCTGCATTTGAGGATTTGGGCTGTGAAATACTTGTTGTAGCAACAAATAAGGTCCCGATGACAAAAAACTGGTGCAGGGCAAACGGGGTTGAGTTTTACCAGTCAGAAGGAGCAGGCTATGTTGAGGATTTAACTGCATGCATTATAGAGACCGGCGAGCAGTCACCGTTCTTCTCCTGTGTTGCAGACCTTCCTGGAATTACTTCTGCAATAATCAAAAATGTTTATGATAAGTATTCGGATTCAAAAAAGCAGGCCTGCTCGGTCTGGGTTCCAAAAGCTTTGTTTAATAAAAACAATTGCAAATGCCTCTATAGTGAAACAGTCAGCAATGTCGTTTCATGTCCTGTCGGCTTTAATATTTTAACCGGCGCTGACATTTTAAATGAGCAGGACGAGCTGAAAATATTGCTCGATGAACCGGCACTTACATTTAATGTAAACACGCCTGAAGAGCTTAAACTTGCAGAATTATTCTTTAAAGGCAGAATAAATAATCATCAGTAAATATTGCCGGAAAAAAATCTTCAGAAAAAAATTCTGAAAAAAATAAAAAAAAATAAAAAAAAATAAAAAAAAATTACAAAAAATTTACAAAATAATATTTTTAGAAAAGTGAAAAAAAATTTTCTTAATTATTTTCCTTATTTTTAATGCCGCTCCAGTATTTTTTCTCCCTTCTCCACAAAAATGCCTCATAAATCATGAGAACAATCAAAACGGCACAGCCGCCTGTGAAGAATGAGAAAACTACAAAATGCATTGCCCCTTCCCGGCCATCGTTAATTTTGTTTGCAAAAGCATCTGCTGGTGCAATGGCCCCGGCACTGCCGGCACCTGTGCTTTCATTTATCTCTGAAGATTTCATTAAAGGAGCAGGAGTTGCCAGAGTATAAACTACCCTTTCATCCCCTGCGGCTGCCGTAGCAGAAGCGTTATTGACAGCAGAAGGAGAATACTGCATCTCCTGTGCATCATAATCAGCTGATGTGAATATATCTGCTGAGCTCATGCTCTCTTTGGCATCGTAGAAGTTTGCCGCTGAAAACATAGAGGATGATATTATGCCAAGGGCAAAGGTTGCCAGGATAAAAATTCCAAAGACTGATGCATATTTCATCAGTATCTGCCTGATATCCTTGTTGCCGGCTGAGACAATGACTACCTGCTCGCAGACGCCGTATACCTTAACCTCGCGGCCTTTTTCGCTGTATTTAATTTTTTTAACTTCAATTAATCCGGCATCAAGCAGGTTTTCCACGTGATATTTAAGTGTGGTCATCGGCTGATTCATGCTGTCTGCAATCTCCGTTAAGGTAAGATTGCCTGTCTTTAAAAGAGAGAGAATATCATTTGCTGTCTGGCTGGCCATAGCCTTGCCTATCTTTTTTGCCCTCTCATCGCCGGGTTCTAACAGGACAACACTATCAGTCATATTTTTAATAATTAAATAAATTTGGTTATTAATTCTTTTCCTGCCGCAAGAGCATTTTTAATCTGGGTTTTGTCGCTTCCGACACCCTGGGCAAGGCCGGGCTTTCCTCCGCCTTTGCCGCCGAGTATGTTGCAGACGGTTTTTACTATCTCTGCGGCATTGACATTTGAAACACCTGAGGCAGCCACAACATGTATCTGCTCTTCACCGCCGATAATTAAACCGACACCGCCTTTGTTGGCGAAGTTTGCAGCAATTGCCACAAGCTCTTTTGGAGAAGCGCTGACTTCATAAACTGCAACCGGGATTCCGTTAATCACTTCGCCTTTGAGTGATTCAGTCTTTAATTCAACAAGCTCTTTTCTTAAGCTTTCAATACTCTTCTTCTGATCTTTCCACTCTAAGAAGAATCTCTCAACAGATGACGGAAGGTTTTCACGCTGAACACTCAGTGTCTCTGCAGAATTGTCTAAAAGCAGCTCAACGCCCTGCATATATCGAATCGCGCTTAAACCTGATGTGAACTCAATCCTTTCAATTCCGTCCTGAACATGCTCAACGCGGATGATTTTTATCAGTCCAATCTCTCCGGTATTTCTGCAGTGCGTTCCTGCACAGGCCTGTATCTCTCCGGCGACCTTTACAATGCGTATATCTTTTCCGGGAGGAACACCGCCCTGATAGAGGCAGAAGCCGTATTTTTGTTCGGCCTTTGTTCTGTCCTCCCATTCCGTGTCAACATGAAGGTTGGATAGAACAAGTTTGTTTGCGGCATGCTCAATTTTATTAAGCTCTTCTCTTGTAATATGCCTGAAATGGCGAAGGTCAATGCGTGCAGAGTCATATGCAATCTGTGTTCCGGCCTGGTGTATATGAGCGCCGAGGACCTGCTTTGCAGCATGTACAAGAAGATGCGTTCCTGTGTGGTGGCGCATCATGGTTTTGCGAAAATCAACATCGACAACACCTTTTATCTGTGCTCCGCGTTTAATCTCTCCGCCTTTTATTTTATGAAGAATGACCTCGCCGATTTTGACTGTGCTAAGGACCTTTACCATTGCATCCTTGGATATTAAGCTTCCAATATCGGCCGGCTGTCCGCCTCCTTCAGGATAGAAGAGTGTCTGGTCAAGGACAATGTAATCCTCAAACTGGTCTATTACCATGCCTTCAAATTCAGTATCTGATGTCTGCTCGTAATAGAGGCGGCGTGTGGGCGGAAGTGCAGCGATTCTCTGCCTGACTCCTGCATAAGAATCCTCTTTCTCCTCATTTTCAGATTCTGAGTGAAGATCTGCCACAAGGGAGTAGAAATTGTCAGGAAGCTCAACTCCTGTTCCAAGCTTTGCGGCAATGTCCCTTACAATTTCAGGCGGAAGTCCGTGTGAATCGTATAAAGTAATGAGCTCTTTTAATGGGATGTCCTGATTTTGCTTTTTGTAATTTTCAGCAAGCTTCTGGACAATTCTTCCTCCGCGCTCCATTGTCTGATTGTATTTTTCTATCTCGTTTGCAACAATCTCGCGGATAATTTCAGGTCTCTGCTCAAATGATTCTGCACCGATAACTTTCATCTGCGCTTCAATCAGTTCAAAAAGCCCTGCTGTCATATTTATCTCATTCATCATCCGAAGAGTTCTTCGAATGACAAGGCGTGCAAGATATCCTTCCTGTCCGTTTGACGGAACTATGCAGTCGCCTAACATATAGGCAAGACACCTTGTGTGATCGGCAATTGCATAAATACGCTCGACAGGCTCCATTATCGACTGAAGCTTTTCGTATGAAACACCGATGTTTTTGGCGACCTCTTTTCTCATTGTTTTGAGGTTGGAACCGGAGATGTCCATCATGCCTGCATATCTTGCATTCATTCCAAGAATTCTTGTAAATTCCGGCTCGTCAAGAAGATGCTCAATTCCGGCAGCTATCATTAAGTCATTGACCATCTCCGGAAAGACTGCATCGTATATAGTCGGGGAGCCTTTTGACGCCCAGACAAGACGCTCAAGTCCGTATCCGGTATCCACGATTCTTAGATCAATCGGATAATAGTCAGTGCCGTCAAGGTTTACGGGTGTCTTGTTATTTTTTGTTTTACCAAGGCTCATGAAGACAAGTGTTGCAACCTCAAGGCCGCCGATCATTATTTCAACACTCGGCCCTGCATTTCCGCCGCCAATCCAGGGATGCTCTTTGTATGTTACATCCATTAAATTGCCGCCGATTGACAAAAGGAACTGATCGCAAAGCTCAACAGTTCTGTCTTTCCAGTAAATCTCCTCTTTGTCTGAGTTAAATGCGTGGTGTGCCATCATCTCAAATGTTGTGAGATGTCTGCCGGAGCGCCCGACTGAATCCAGATCATTTAGTCTGATGCATGGCTGGGATATTGTCAGTGGATTTGCCGGAGGCGGAACTATTCCGCTTGTTACAAAAGGCTGAAAATCTGCAATTGATGCAATTGTCAGATATATGTCATCTCTCCATCTTGCAGCGACCGGATATCTTTTTATTCTTGTATGACCCTTGCTTTCAAAAAAAGAAAGATAGGCTTCACGCATCTCATCCAGTGTATGCGGTTTGAAAACCGGGTTTCCAATAAAGCTGTATGGGACGCAGGGTGCATCACCGCATACATCTCTTTTGGGGTCGCGTGTCCAGAAAGCTGCGCCGCATTTGGTGCAGATTTTCCGAACCATGCCCTGTGATTTGAAATAATCAAGCTGATACTCTTCCTCGAGCATATATAACCACGCTATGTCTCTTCAGTTTATAATTCTGCAATTGTATTAGTGTTTGCAATTGGTTCAAACATTATTTTGTATATGAGATTCCTTATTTAACTGACCCGCCCATTTGTCCTGGTACCACTCGTCAACCTCAGTGTAATCTTTTGTATATCCTGCAATTCTTACAGCAAGAATATGCCAGCATTCATTCTGCCTGAATGAAAAATCATCGCATGTGCAGAAATCATCAGATACAACATATTCGCCTGAGTTTCCAAGTACAACAAAAAAATCAAGATATTTTAAAATTCTTTTCTCCTGTATGGCCAAAAGGGCTTTCTCACCTTTTTTTCCATATCGCGAGATAATTTTTAGCCTTAATGAATCGCTGATATTGCACCCGGGATTCAAATCTTTGTTTTCATCGCTGCCGGTGTTCATGTTTTTTTAAAAATTTTTTTCAGGGGATTGTTCTAAGAACAGGCACATCTTCAATATATATCCAGTTCATTTTTTTGGCAAGCGCTTTCATGCCAACAGATTCCAAAGCATAATGTGTTGATTCAATCAGGGGCAGGGGCGATGAGAGTAAAACACTGTGCTTTAATTCTGATGACAAGAAGGCATCCGCGCCTTTGTCTTTTGCCTCCTGTATAAGACTCTCATCAAAGCCGCTTCCTCCGCAAACTGCAATTCTCTTTAATTTTTTTGGATTATTGTATACCCGAAGGCCGCCGCAAAGAAGCACCGAAAGCTCTTCTATTGAAAGACTGTTGTCGCCGGCAATTCCCAAAGAGAGTGCTTCACAATTTGTAAGTTTTAGATGCTCTGAAAGGGCCTGGTTTATTCCATATTCTGCATGATCAAAATTTGTATGCATTACAAAAATATTGAGATCTGCTTCAAGGGCTTTTTTGATTATATCTTTTCTGCTGCCGCTGATTTTTGTAAGCGGATTCCATATCGGCGTGTGGTGGACCACAAGTATGTCAGCATGGGCTGATACCGCTTTTGATATTGTATTTTCTGTTGCATCAAGAGCGCATGCGATAGTCTTTATTTTTTTCTTTCCTTCAATGACAAGCCCGATTCTTTCATAATCAAAATCTTCCGCCAGCTGCGGTGGTGCAATATCATTGAGGATTTTGATAAAATCTGCTATATCCATAGTTATTCATACGAGATACTCTGTGATATATTTTGATATTACTCGGAGTAATAAACAATACATCTAAATATTCATAATTAGAAAATATTACTCATGGATAAGTCCATTGAAGAAATAAACAGCAGAATATTAAACGGCAGCGCAAGGGTTGTCACGGCGGAAGAGATGCCTGACATAGTTGCCGAACTTGGTGAGGACGGGGCTTTAAGGGAAGTGGATGTTGTAACAACAGGCACTTTTGGGGCCATGTGCTCATCAGGTGCATTCTTCAATTTCGGACATGCCGATCCTCCAATCAGAATGGAGAGGTCGTGGCTTAATGATGTCGAGGCATATTCGGGTATTGCGGCGGTTGACGCATATCTTGGGGCAACACAGGAGTCGGAGACAAGGGGCATTGAATACGGAGGCGCCCATGTTTTTGAGGATCTCGTCTCCGGAAAGTCAGTTGAGCTTCGCGCCTCATCAAAGGGAACTGACTGCTACCCGAGAAAGACAATCACAACCGAGCTTTTGCTTGAAGATCTAAACCAGGCTGTGATGTGCAATCCAAGAAATTCATACCAGAGGTACGCTGCGGCAACAAATTCAACCGACAGCACACTCCACACATATATGGGAACTCTTCTTCCCGGTTTTGGCAATGTGAGCTACTCCGGAGCAGGATGCCTCTCCCCGTTAATTAATGATCCAAAACTTGAGATGATTGGAAGCGGTGTGCCTATTTTCCTCTGCGGTGCCAAAGGAATGGTTATCGGGCAGGGCACACAGACATCGCCTGCAAGTCTTTTTGCAACTCTTATGACAACCGGTGATATGAAGGAGATGTCGCCTGATTATCTGAGAGCTGCATCCTTTAGAGGCTACGGTGTATCTTTGTATATCGGCCTTGGCGTTCCGATTCCTGTTATAAACACTGATGTTGTAAGAAACACGGCTGTCCGCGATGAGGATATTAAAACATCAGTTGTTGATTATGGTGTTCCAAGCAGAAACCGCCCCTCTGTTCTCGAAGTATCCTATGCGGAATTAAAGAGCGGAACACTTGAAGTAAACGGAAATGAAGTGAAAACATCCTCTCTTTCAAGCTTTAAAAATGCAAGAAAAGTTGCAGGCGAATTAAAATCCTGGATAGAAAAAGGTGAGATGACACTTTGTCTTCCAACCAGAAAGTCTGATGCGAATTTATCTGTCCGCCCGATGAGAGAGTCAAAGCGTGCCCCTTCTGTTCGTGAAATAATGAATACAAACGTAACCTGCATTCGGGAGGAGGAGGATATCAAAACGGCAGCAAAGCAGCTTTTGCGTGATGAGACAAATCATCTTCCTGTTATTGACAGCACCGGAAAGGTTGTCGGGATTGTAACAACATATGATATTTCAAAGTCAGTTGTCCGTGAGACCAAAAAGAATACCGTCTCTGAGATTATGTCGAAAAATATCATTACAACAACACCTGACGAGGCTGTTGATATCGCGGCGATGAAGCTTGAGAGGAACAATATCAGTGCACTTCCTGTTGTAAACAAAGACGGGCAGCTTGCAGGTCTTTTAAATGCTATTGATTTGGGCAAGCTTTTTGGCAGGAGGTGGATGAAATGAAGCTCCTTGTAAGCTTTTCAAGAAAAAAGGGCTTTGAGCCGCTTATTGCCCGGACTGTGATGGATACCGGTGTTTTGATAAATGTCGAGAGAGCTTATATCGAGTCGATGTCAGGCGAGGTTTTAATTGATGTGCCTGACGCCGATGCCGCAAAGGTCTGCAAAAAACTGCGTGAGTCAGGTGCTGATGTAGAAAAGCTTGACGAGTCTGTAAGGCGTGATGAGAATGAATGCATAGACTGCGGAGAGTGCATCAGCATCTGCCCGCAGGATGTATTTTACTTTGATGAGGCATGGTCTGTCCAGATGAATACCCAAAGCTGTGTTCTCTGCGGCAAATGTGTTGCAGCATGTCCGCATGGCGCACTAAAACTTCTCCTGTGAATGATTAGAAAGCTTTTCAGATATAAAACAACAATTGCAACAATTCTTGCCAAATCTTCCTGCCATATTGAGGCGGCAGAGGAGGCAATGATCTCTGCAAGACAGGAGATTGAAAGGGTTTTAATAAAAGACTCTCTTTTTGGCTCTTCGTTAGAGCCGGTTGAATATGAACCGGATTCTTTGGTTATCAAAAGAATGATTAGTGCCTCAAATTCCGCCGGGACCGGTCCTATGGCCGCAGTTGCCGGAACAATCGCCTGGTCAGGTGCTGAGGCGATGAAAAAATCAGGCGCAGAATTTGGTGTTGTTGATAACGGAGGAGATATTGCATTTTTTTCAGACAGGGTTTTGCGGGTCGGCCTTTATGCCGGAAGCTCATCTTTGAGCGGAAAAATGGCTTTTGTATTTCCGCCAACTGAAAATATCTATGGTGTATGCACATCATCAGCAACAGTCGGCCCTTCAATTTCATTTGGGACTTTTGATTCCGCAACTGTATTTTCTTCTGATGTTTCTCTTGCCGATGCCTGGGCAACCTCTGCATGCAATGTCCTGAATCTGCATGACAATGAAGAGCTGATAAAAAAACTGGAATTTGCAAAAGTGGACGGCTTATTTGGAGTTTTGGGGGATTCAGCAATAAAATGGGGAAAAATTCCCGAAATAGCAGATGCCGATGTGGATGAAAAATTAATTACGGCAGGATGATTTTTTTCTCAGGAAAAATCATAGCTTTCAATATAGATTAGTGCATCCGAATATGCATTTTCTCCAAAAAAGCTTTTTATCTCCATCTCGCCGTCTGAGAATAAAATCTCCGGACTGCTGTCTTTTACACGAAATATCATCTCAAGAATATCAAAGTCATCGATATGTATGCCGGACTTTAATGATGTTGCAGGCTCAAGCAAAAGCCTGTCTTTTATCATCTCATTCGGCTCTGTCCTGAAAAAATAATAGAATACCTGGTATGCGTTTAAAAAATCAGAGTCGATCAACTCCCTGCGCACCTTTGGCTCAAGTTCGCCTAATATATCTGAGAGTTTATCAAAATCCTCATCTGCAATGCCTAAAATCTGGTCGGCAAGTCCGGCAAGTTCATAATAATCTGTAATTTTATCAGGCCCCTGTATCCAGTGATTTGGTCTGTTATGTAAAAAAATATATTGTACATTCAGGGCAACCTATACGGCATGCGGGAAGAGGACTTGGACTGGAAAATATACCATATTATTGCGGCAAACAATGAATGCCCTGTTTCTTATCTGTTAGAAGCGTGCGGGGCTGATGAGGAGTCTGTTGCCTCTTCTCTAAAACGGCTTGAAAAGAGCTGTCTTATAAAAAATGAGAGCAGCTGTGCAAAAATTTTGTCTCTTCAGGAAACTATTATGAAAATCAGCTTAAAATCCGAACTGTCTGATTCAAAAGGGCCTGTTGTTTTAAAAGACGGAGTTATAAAAGCAAATCCTGATTATAAAGGAAAATTCTGATGAAGGAAGTATGCGTATTAAGAATAGGCCACAGGCCCGAGCGTGATCAGCGGGTTACAACACATGTGGGCCTTACAGCAAGGGCGCTTGGCGCTAAGGGAATGTATCTTGCCTCAAATGACACAGGCGTTAAAAAATCAATTGAAGATGTTGCAAAACGCTGGGGCGGCAGTTTTTTTGTAGAAAATGATGTCTCCTGGAAGAAATGCATCAATGAATGGAAAAAAGACGGCGGGATTGTAGTTCATCTCACAATGTACGGACTTAGGCTCACAGATGTCGAGGAAAAAATCCGTGAGAATGAAAAAATTTTAATTGTTGTCGGTGCTGAAAAAGTGCCCGGAGATCTTTACGGGATGGCTGACTACAATGTCTCTGTTACAACACAGCCGCACTCAGAGATATCAAGCCTTGCGCTGGTTTTGGATCACCTCTTTGAAGGAAGCACATTAAATCTTGATTTTCCCAAATCTGAAATTAAAATAATCCCCTGTGATCACGGAAAGAGGTTTGAGAGTTGAGCAAAAAGGTTCTGGTTGCCGGATTTGCAACACGCCATGTTGCCCGTTCAGCATACAATGCCGGATGCAGGGTTTTTGCAGTTGACAATTTCTGTGATCAGGATCTTTTGTGGATTACTGAATCATATACTACTTTTAATGAGATAAACGAGATTGCGTCGATTGTTGAAGAGCTTGATGAAAAAGAGAACTTTGATATTATTGTTGCCACATCAGGCGCAGAAAATATTTTTGTAAAAAAAGGAATTTGCGGAACAGATAAAAAAACCGCATCTTTTTTTCTGGATAAGGAAAATATTCAGATTTTTTTTGAGTCAAACAATATTCCGGTTCCCAAAAGGGCTGAGGAGGGCTTTTATCCTGCGATGATAAAGCCCTGCATCGGCGCCGGGGGATGGAGAAACAAAAAGGTCAGCTGCATTTCAGATGAAAAGGAGTGGACTGATATGTGGCCTGATGCATCCTATGTAAGACAGCACATCGCAGACGGCGTTCCGTGCAGCGTCTCATGCATTTCAAACGGAAAAGATGCAAAGGCGGTATCTTTTAACGAGCAGTTCATCCGCGGCGGGGATGGTGAAAAGGCATACGGTTTTGCCGGCGCAATTACCCCTTTTTCCCACCCGCTTGAAGAAGAGATTATAAAAACCGCTGAAAAAGCCGCGGCACTGAGCGGATGCTTAGGCTCTGTCGGAGTTGATTTCATGGCAGGCACTGATGAATTTTATGCAATTGAAATCAATCCGCGTTTTCAGGCGACGATGGATATTGTGGAGATGTCTTACGGGCTAAATCTTTTCAGTGCGCATGTTGCCGGGTGCAGGGGGATTTTGCCATCAGGATATGAGAGGAAGGCAAAACAGTTTACTGCAAGAAAAGTTGTCTTTGCAAAAAGAGATCTTTTGGTATCAGATGATCTGAGTCATCTGCATCCTTTAATTGCCGATATACCCTGGCCCGGGACTTTAATTGAAGAGGGGAATGCGGTTTTGAGTGTTTACGGGACAGGCTCTACACGTGAGAGTGCACTGCAATCACTGGATAAAACTATAAAAGACATTGGCAGATATATAAGCAGATGGTAACGCAGGAAGAAGTATTAAAAAATGAGGCAATCCGGGCTTACCTTCTTCGAATGATCGGAGAAGAGGGGATGGGGCTGCTCGAAAAGTTTCCGCCGGAGGGTGAATTCAGCGATGAGGATCTTGCAGAGGTTACCCAGATAAATCTCAACACAGTCAGGCACACTCTCTATACTCTTTATGGAAAGAGGCTTGCAGAGTACAGGAGGATTAAAAATTCCGAGACCGGCTGGCTTACATATCTGTGGACACTGAAGCTTGACAATATTAACAGCTGCCTAAACGAGGACATTGATGCTGTTTTGGACATTCTTGAATTAAGAGAGCGTTACGAAACAATGAATGACTTTTATATGTGCTCGGGCTGCGGTCTTCGCTATACATTTGACGAGGCTTTAAACCGGGATTTCGTCTGCCAGAACTGTGATTTAAAGATGGATCACTTTGACAATGATTTAATCGCAGAGGCCCTGAAGCGCCGTGTGGACAAAATCAAAGATAACTTAGGCCGCGTTTGAATCAGACTGACAAATATATCCTTCTTTTAAAAAAGGCGGGATGCGGGGATAAGGTAATTTCCCACTGCATTGCTGTAAGGGACTTATGCCTGAAATATGCAAAAAATGCAGGTGCTGACATTGACCTTGTCAATGCAGGTGCTCTTCTGCATGATATCGGACGCTCAAAGACTCATTCAATAGCGCATGGTCAGGCTGGCGCAGATATCCTGAGGGAGATGGGGATTTCAGAAGATATATGCCTGATTGTTGAAAGGCATATCGGAGCCGGGCTTTCGGCAGAGGAGTGCAGGATTAACGGACTTATCCCAAAAGACTGCATCCCAAAGACCACTGAGGAGAAAATTGTTGCACACTGCGACAATCTCATTAAGGGGACAAGGGTTATTTCTGTTGAAGAGAGGCTTTTGCTCTCATCACATTTTAGTCAGGATGCATTCAAAAGACTGAAGGCTCTCTCAGAAGAGATTGAAAAGTTCAGGCCAGAAGAATGAGGATTAAATTTTTTTTGGATTATTGGAATTTTTAATATTGAATTATTTACATTTTTTAAAAAAAATTTTTGTTAATTTTTTTGGATTATTGCAATTTTTGAATTTTTGGTTTTATTTTTAGATGATTATCTGTCTTACCTGGGGAAGATCCTTTAATTCTCCGTAAACTGAGGGCGGCGGATCTTTTTCAACAATTATTACAAGCTTTGGATCCTCAGACAGCTGCGAGTCGGTTACAAATATCTGTCTTATTGAGAGATTGTGTTTTGTTAAAACTTCAACAGCCGCGCCGACGATTCCCTTCTGCTGGGCATCTTTTGGATATATTGTGATGACAGAAAGGCCCATATGCTCTGCAACCCTTGAGAGGTCAGGGGTTACTTTCAGGTTTAAAAAAATTTCACGTATTTTTGGAGTGGAGAGGATCTTTTTTGCTGTCGCGTCCACAACCCTTCTGTCTGTTTTGGTAATTTTGCCGATATGTGTTGCGGGAATTTCAATTCCGTTGCATGTTATTCTTCCTTCTTCATTAACTCCAAAGCCGTTCTCCAGCAGATATTTTATAATCAGCGTCTGTGAAGGCGAGTCTGTAAATTCACGCAGGATAGAAGCCCACATGTAAGATAGTTTGCATCTGTGAACATAAATATACACTGCTGAAAAAGTATTTGCTGCCGAAATAATATACTGAAAAAAAAATATCGACTGCTGAAAAAGTATAGGCTGCCAGAAAAATATTCACTGGAAAAAAACCGACTGCTGAAAAAAATAATTTGCAGACGGATAAATTATTCAGCATTTATCCTTTTGAAAAATTCCGGAAATATCTCTTAAAAATTAAATTAATACAGATTATTTATATAAATTGTTTATTTTGCAGTTGTAAATCAAAAGCTATTTTAGTTAATAGATCGTTGTTATTAGGGTAACACAGGCGAGGGTTGCCGAGCCAGGTCAAAGGCGCAAGGTTGAGGGCCTTGTTACGTAGGTATTCGAGGGTTCGAATCCCTTCCCTCGCATTTTGAATGCGGCTCTTTTGTT
>JAEWWL010000056.1 GCA_023396365.1 Methanobacteriota archaeon | reverse complement strand
TTTATTTCATTTTCAAAAATGGATATTATACCGTTTCCCTTACGCTCCGGTTCAGGCTTATCCATATTATTATAGATGTTGGTCGCTGGTGATATTTCTTTTGGGGTGAATGACGAAGTGGCGGGGGGCTGTTAGGGGTTTGTTGAGACCCTGGTGGATTTGCCTGAGAGGGTTTGGAGGAATAAGTAAAATATATCTATTCTTTTTTTATAATATTGTCTGTGGCGTCTTTTCAAAATGGAATTGATCGAGCAATATCTGAAGGCATTTTTGGAATTATCTCGTATGTAATTATTTTAACGATATTTGAAAAAATTGAGATACCATTTGCTTTTATTTTTGCAAATATCTGTATGATTATTCTTATAATCATACTCATTACCAAAATGGATTATTGGTCAATCCCATATACTTTCGGATGGATTATAGGCTTATTTATAATTGGAAAATCTTTTTTCGGACTATTGGAATTGATTATTTGCATTATTGCCGGATTGATTTATCTCTTTATAAAATTTAAAAATAAATTTTAGTATTTTTTAGAATTTTCAAAAGAAGTGAGCTCTTTGCTCAGACAATACTTGCACAAGTGTCTCTCTTACGTTTGCTTTGCGAATACATACTAAGCTCAGCACTTAGCGTTTTGAATATATCACTGCCCCTGTGGGCAGCTTTTATGAGGAATACCTGAGAATAACAGGAATGTCCCTTACACAAAAAATGAACCCAAAAAATTATTTATCGTCCAAATCTTCCTTACTGATGCCCGCCTGCTTTAAGATCTCAATTAATGTCCCTTTTAAAAAGATCTTTTTTGTGAACAGGAATTACAACTCACTATCTGGTTTCTGGATGAAGGTATATGTGATGGCTTCCTTTTACTCTGTCAAGAATAAAACCACGGCTTTTTAATAATTTTGATTATCTTTTCCGGGTTCAGATTCGGAAGCTTCATGCCTGGGCTTTTATCTGGAGATTGTATTCCAAAACCTCGTCGTCTGAGGGGACAGGCTCGTTGTGCTCAATAAGACTCTCTATATAAATTCCGACTGCTTCCCGGACCATATCAACAGCCTCATCGATTGTATCTCCATATGTCACACAGCTGGGAAGTGAGGGGACATATGCCGTATATCCTCCTTCGGGTTCTTTCCGAAGCATGATTCTGACGTTATAGCTCTTCTCCATTGCAAATACCTGTGTTTTAATTATCACCATAGTGATATAAATTATTATCACCACGGCTTAATCATCACAAGTCCCCAAAACCTCAGTCTGGCCTTCTTTTTGGATTTTGAAGAGGTCTTTGAAGGGTTATTTAAAATAACGCCAATACGTGCGGTTAACGCAGTTTAAACGAAGGATTCCATCGAATTTAAGGCACTTATTTTTCAGGTTTTTTCAGAGGATGTTAATGTCGGGCAAGCCCTGGTTCATCGATTCTGAGGCTTCTGTACGGGTGTTAAAAAACGGCAATCAGGGCCTTTTTTGAATGTATTTAAGATTTACTCTGATTTTTAAAATTTATTCCCTGAATCAAAAAAGAAATTTCAAAACAGAAATTCTTAAAAAAGAAAATCCCCACAGCTTATCGCCTCATCTTCGAGTTGGTCTGCAAAATGCTTTAGCAGTGCATGCCTTTCTTTTGCAATCTCTTTGGCGGTGCTTGTGTACATCAGCTCCTTTAGTTTCAGCAGTTTTTCATGAATATGGGAAATGGCATCTTCTATTCCGTCTCCGTGTTCTCCTGCCTGCATAAAGGTCCGTGCAATCCCGATTGCCCCCATTGCATCGAGTTTGTCGGCGTCAGATAAAACTTTTGCCTCCAAGGTTTTTGGTTTTTCGCCTGTGCTGTAGCGGTGCGAGCGTACCGCATGAACAATTGCACTGATACAGGGTTCATCACAGCCGGTGTTTCTCAGATATTCCTCTGCAATCCGTGCTCCCTCCTCTTCATGCGGAATTTTTGTTTTCTTCTCAAGCGGCCGGGCGACATCGTGAAATAAAGCGGCCGGGATTAAGACTTTCATATCCGCACCCTCTGCTTCTCCTATCTCTGCGCAAAGACGGGTGACACGGAGTGTGTGTGAAAGACCATGTGATCCTGACTGCCCTAAAAAGTTTTTAACAAAGAGAAGTATATCCTCAATTTCAGTGGCTGCCATATTATGAGAGATTGTTGCTGAGCGAAAATAAGGTGTTTGTTATATGAACTGCAATGAACTGCACCGGCAGGACCGGGATGATAAGGTAAAGTGCGGTGTGCCAAAGATATATCTCAGCCGGTTTCAACACCAGACAACCTCTTTTTCCACATATGGCCGGATGTAAGGATTAATTCCTCCGGTAGTTACAAGATCAACAGGTCTTTTGTACATCTCTTCAAGATGTTCGATTAAACCCATGAAATTTTTAAAAGTCGCAAACCCTGTCTCATATTCAACAAGAATATCAATATCGCTGGATGGTTTTTCTTCCCCTCTGATTACCGAACCGAATATTCCTATCCTTCTGACTCCAAATGCAGCTTTAATTTCACGGAGTCTGGAACGCATGAGACTAAGCTCCTCTTCACCCGGATCTTTAAGCACAATCGAAGTCATTTTACTGAGTCAGATTTTGAATAGCCGGATATATATTTATTCGCATAGGGGTTAGAGGGAATAGGGGATATGCAAAGTAAGATTAAAAGAACTATATATCAACGAGACATTTTTTGAGAACTCTTTAATTTGCATTCACCAAGCACTCTTCAACCTTATAATCCAACCATCCCTATCCTTCTCTGGTGCCAAAGAGAACCGGAGTAAAATCCATAATGTTTCTAGCATTTTGCTTAATTGAAGAATCTTTGTTAATGAGAATAATTTTTATCCTGCTCTCCTGTTTCTTTTAACAGTGTGAGAATACTGCTGAAAATATTCTGTAAATTCATTTTTCGTTTCGATTTAAAAAAAAAATTCTTATATATCCCCTCAAACCAATTCCAAAATTCTATAAAAAAACAAACAAATTAAACGAATTTCGAAATATTTATAACAATTTAATGCGTATATTGTAGAGCACCACGCGAAAGCAGATGTGCGCCGATAGTGTAGTGGTTATCACTAGGCGTTGCCAACGCCTAAACTCGAGTTCGAATCTCGGTCGGCGCATTTTACATTTTTAAAAATATTTTTTTAAACAGCATCGGCTTTGTTAAAAAAAGTAATTTTTAGTTTTTTTTATGTATTATGAATTTTTTTTAGATTTTTGTATTATGATTTTTTTTTAATTTTTGTATTAAGGAATTTTTTTAATATTTTCCACCAGTTTTCCAACACTTTCCACCAGTTTTCCACCACTTTTCACCACTTTCCACCAGTTTTCCACCAGTTTTTCTCCACTTTTCCACTAATTTTTCAGGGCAATTTATTTCAGGAAGTATTACAGAGAAGAATACTATGCCCGGTAATTCTGATGTCGACCTTAAAAAAATCGCATACGACGTCATGAAAAGCTATGGATTTGATCCGTTCTTTTCAGACAAAATAAAGAATGAAGTAGGAAGGATAAATCCTGAAAAGACTATAAAAAAATTCAAAAAAACAACTGATCTAAGAAACCTTCTCTGGTCGTCAATAGACAATTACGACTCAATGGACCTGGACCAGATGGAATTTGCAAGAAAAAATCCTGACGGCTCAACAGAGGTCTACATCGCAATTGCAGATGTCGACACATATGTTCCAAAACTATCAGACACCGATAAGCGTGCAGCGCACAACGGAACATCAGTCTACACAGGAATTGAGACATTCACAATGCTTCCGCGTGAACTTTGCGAAGGTATTTCATCACTTCTTCCCGGCCAGGACTGCATGGCGGTTGTAATCTCATACACTGTCATGAAGAACGGGACGTTTAAAAGAGGCGATGTCTTCCGGGCGATTGTGCAGAACAGGGCAAAGCTTGTCTATGAGATAATCGGCGACTGGCTGGAAGGAAAAACTGATGTTCCCGAATCGGTCTTAAAAGTTGCGGGCCTAAAAGAGCAGATACTAATCCAGCACGAAGCTGCACTCTTATTAAAGAAGCGAAGAATCAAAAAAGGCGCTCTTGTCCTTAAGACAATAGAGGCAAACCCGGTAATTGAGGACGGAGAGGTTTTAGACCTTGTTGTCCAGGAGCAAAACGCTGCAAGATGCTTAATTGAGGAGTTCATGGTCGCCGCCAACGGAACAGTCGTCGGATTTATCGGCGAATCCGGCATGCCGATGATACAAAGGGTTGTAAGACTTCCAAAGGACTGGGAGGGAATCGTTGCAACCGCTAAAAGATATGGCACAAAACTTCCGAAGAATCCTGATTCCCGGGCGCTCACACAGTTTTTAATCACCGAGATGGAAAAAGACCCTGACAGATTTCCCGACCTTTCGGTTACGATAATAAAACTCATCGGGCAGGGCGAATATCTGCCCTTAAAAGCAAACAGAAAACCTGTGGGCCACTTCGCTCTGGCCGTTACCGACTACACTCACGCAACGGCTCCTAACCGCAGGTATGTTGATTTAATAAACCAGAGATTAATCAAAGCCGCACTTGAAAACAGGAAATGCCCGTATAACTTCGATGAGCTAAAAGACCTTGCCGGATGGCTCTCGGACCGCGAGAGAAGCTCTAAAAAAGTTGAAAGATATGTAAGAAAAGCCGCAGCCGCAGTTTTATTGCGTGATAGAATCGGAGAAATATTTGATGCGTTTGTAACCGGAGCATCACAAAAAGGCGTTTATGCAAGGCTCATCTCCCCGCCTGCCGAAGGGCGGATAATGCAGAGAGAAAGCGGTCTTTATGTCGGCGAAAAAGTAAAGGTCAGACTCATTCTTGCAGATCCTTACAAAGGATACATCGACTTTGAGTGTGTCGAAAGGGAAAAAGAAAGAAATGATGATGAGAACAAAAAGTGATCCGAAAAAAACCCGGACTCACCAGTCCTTCTTCATCGCCTCTGCCTTTAACTCCTTTGGCATAAGCTCGATTGCGTATCGAAGAGATGTCCTGGGCATACTCTTTTTGTTCTTCATAACATAATCAAAAATTTCTTTTGTGTGAACGCGGCTCTGCTCCTTTAAAAGCCACCCGTAGCCTTTCTGCACCATGTCATCAGAATCAGAAAACAAAAGATCGGCGATTTCAACAGACTCTTTTAAAAATTCACCCTTCTTTGCAGGAACTATTAAAGACACCGCCGCCGCACGCCTCATCCACCTGTTCTCTGACTGCGTCCAGCTTTTAAGCTCCCGGATAGATTCAGGATATTTTTTTATGAAATCGCCGACCGCATGATTGCAGAACCCGTCGCATGAGGCCCAGTTTGTGATGTATGTATCAATCCAGTGCTTAAAGACAAAGATGTCATCTTTTAAAAAGCGCTCTGACATCGACGCTGTCCACTCCGATACAATAAATGACTCCTCCATGTATCCGGATTTATAGAGCTCTTCGCAGAGCTCAAAAATTTCAGACTTTGGCCTGCCGGAAATAACCTTGTAGTATTTCTTTGCAATTTTTATGACATCGGCAGTCTTCATCCCGTAGCACTTCGGCTCCTCCTTAAAAAATCTCTTAGAGCTTTCACGAATCGCAGGGTCTGCCTTTTCCATAAGCTCCTGCCTTATCTTTTCTATCACTGCATCCATTGAAATAAATTTTAAAAGTATCTGATATAATGATTTGGCGTGCGGTGTGCATGTATCCGGTCTGCATGCAATATGTATGGGAATGTTTTAAAAGAAAAATCGTTATCTCTTAATATGAATAAAGGATGTTGCAGGAGAATCTTATAATGCCGCCAATAACAGTTGATGAAAAACTCTGCACAGGCTGCGGCATATGCAGCCGGATTTGCCCTGGAAGAATTATTATACAGCCCGAAGATAAAAAAATCCCACATGTCCCCGACGAGCTTGAAAACATGTGCATTAACTGCGGGCACTGCGAGGCGTTCTGCCCCGAAAATGCCCTTCTTGCCGGAAGTCCGCCGGGAGTTATAAACCCTGTTTTTAAAGGAGCAGGAGAAATTACGCCTGAGGATATCGGAATTTATCTTAAAAAGCGCCGATCGATTAGAAACTACAAAACACAGCCTGTCTCCCGCGACACAATCCTTGATATTCTTGATATTGCCCGCTACGCACCATCAGGGTGCAACGCACAGTCTGTCGGGTGGACTGTTGTGTATGAAAGAGAAAAAGTGAAAAGAATTTCAGCGCTTACTATTGAGTGGATGAAGACTCTTGTAAACACCCCTCATCCGATGGCAGGCTTTGCACCCAGACTTATCAGTGCATGGGAGAGCGGATACGACATAATATGCCGCGGTGCACCTCACCTTTTAGTAGCACATGCACCAATAAACAATCCTCTTGCACAGGTTGATTCAGTAATTGCTCTTTCTCATTTTGAGACTGCCGCAGGAGCATTCGGGGTTGGAACGTGCTGGGCCGGGTTTGTTGCAGGCGCTGCAATGTTTTATGAGCCGATTTCAAAGGAGCTTGAAATACCAAAGGACAGGGTATTTTCAAACGCACTGATGTTTGGATATCCGCAGTTTGTCCCGCACGCAATTCCAAAGAGAAAGCCGCTTGATGTATCATGGATTTAAGGGACGCCCTGCAAAAAAAAAATTAAAAAAATATCCGGCAGTATCCGCAGTATTAATCTTTAGGGAAAAAAATCAGGGAATTTAAAAAAGATGCATAAAAATTACAGCTGCACTGAAATACAGGACGGCAAATCATGCCCAAAGAAAGTCTCTCTTGCGAGGGAGTCATCGGTTTTTGTCTACGTTAACGGAAGGCAGGCGGCAGCTGCGGTTGTAAGTCCAAAAGACCTCTCAGAATACGCCGCCGGCTACCTTTTAACCGAAGGAATAATTACCGGTGCTGATGAGATTGAATCGGTTTTT
>JAEWWL010000053.1 GCA_023396365.1 Methanobacteriota archaeon | reverse complement strand
ATGAATACAATTTATGCTTATTCACCAGGGGTTATCTGTGGTCATGAGTATTACGGGCCTGAAGTTAAATATTCAAAAGAAGAGAAAAAATGGATAATACCAGATGAATATCTCTTTGATTTAAATTCAGGCTACCGGCTTACAGAGGAAGATACAATTCTGAATCCGGATATATATAACTTGGATTACACTCCTGATTTAAAAATTGACGGAGACAGGCTATATTTTGATCTGCTGCTCCTAAACAACGCCGGATACTCTTTAAAGAATGCAACATTTGATGTTTTGACTGATGTTACAATTAAGAAAAACACTGACGGAGCTTATGGTGAATACAGCAGATTTGATTCTGATTCATGGAAAGAAACAATAAGTGCTGAAAATATTTATGAGAATTCTTCTCAGGAAATAAGGATATACGGGCCGCTTTTACCTGTTGAAAATTCAAATTCACTTTATGTTGAATTATTTCTGGTTTATCCAAAAGAAGTATGGACTAAAAGCGGGGAGCTTGTTTTGTATGACAATAATGAATATGTACCGGAAAAAAATGTTCCTGATGTTTATGACAGTTCCGGCTCTTTTATGGAGCAGTCTGATTACGGACGTAAAATAAGAATCTATGGATATTACATCTCTTCCAAAGAGGAATAAATTAATAATTCCTCATCTTCACTGAAAATTAAATCTGATTTTCATGATACAGTCCATGAAATCATTATGATGAAAAATTTCAATAAAAACATTCTTATCCTGATGTTTTACACTATGACTAAAGATTATGTGCTTTTTTTCTCTAAATCCGGATTTTTGCATAATCTTTTGATATCAGTCATGACCAATAGCACCCGGGGTCTCCACATGACCGGGATGAGTGCCCAAAAACCCTTATTCTGAGCTTATTTTGCCATTTTGAATATGCGGCTGAAGACCTGTTTTAAAAAAAGGCAATAATTGATTTTTTCAGCAATCAAAGTCCGAAATGCACCGATATAACGCCACGCTATTGTCGGTTTTTTTCAGACGATGTTTGTATACACCATGATTGAGATAATGAAATACAGGGCTTCTGTGAGGCTCTCAAAAACGGCTCAATGGCCTTAAAACCGTCATATTTAAGCTTTACTTTACAATTTCAGGAAAGTCTGAAAAATTTTTGTGTCTTTTTAAAAATTTCATAAACTGGTTTTTAGAATATTATACGAAAGTCTTTTTATGATGATGGCTAATAGACATGATTATCCGGAAATAATGCCGGATTTGGAGGTAAAAATATGAGTGAGGAAGTTGTTGAGGGTTCATTCTTTGGATGTGCCACAAATTTCACACCTCAATGGTGGACATTTGTCCTGTTGGGGCTTTTGGCAATAGCTATTGGTTTTGTTGCATTTGTATGGACACCGGTTTTTGTTCTGTTTATCGGTGAGTTTATCGGAATAATGGTAATAATTTACAGCATTATAACCATAATTCAGGGCATCAAAAGCAAGGAGGGGGCAGGTGCATCAGCAGCGCTTATTATTCTTGGAATACTTGGAGTAATAATTGGCTTTTTTGTAATCTCAAGCCTTCTTTCAGCCTGGCTTTTGGTTACGTATCTGATAGCCATATGGGCATTTATCACAGGATTTACAAACATATTCATGGCATTTTCAGGAAATGCAGGAACAGGATACAAGATTCTTCTTCTCATCGCCGGAATTCTCGCAGTAATTTTGGGATTTTACGTCATTTTATATCCGCTTATGGCTACCGAAGTTGTAATACAGGTATTTGCGCTTTTCAACATGGCATGGGGTATTGTTCTGATAATATCCGGTCTTACAGTAAAGGGAATGCTGGCAGGCGAAAAGGCAGAATAAAAAAATCTGCAAAATCTTTTTTTTCAACACAAAAACGCATTGGCTCTTTTCTTTGTCTTTGGATAATTCTTATCTTTTCTTTCCTTAAAACTCAGATCTGTATTGACTGATATTTAATTGTAATATTAACCATTTCACTGTATTTTTAACCAATTCATAGAAAGCTTCACCGGAAAAATCCCTGAGGATTTTTATCTTATGGAAAAAAAAGTGAGTTTTATTTTTTGTTTTAACTTTACGGATAAAGCGGCAAACTTATCAGAGCAAAAATCACTAATAAAAAAAGGCAGAGATGGATTTTATATACGGACCTGATGAAATTCCCCCCAAAAAATATCTTGTGTCATTTGGTATTCAGTGGGCAGCGGTTCTGCTGTCATATGTTGTCATAATAGGAACAGTTGTTGCCGGACTTCACTTTGATGATTTTTCACAGCAGGTATGGTATATTCAGAAACTTTTAATTTTAACCGGATTCGCAGTTTTCATACAGGTCCTCGCCGGACACCGCCTGCCAGCAGTTTTCGGGCCGGCAACCGTTCTTTTGATTGGAATTATATCCTCGCAGTCATTTTCCATAGACTCAGTTTATACTTCAATTGCAATCGGAGGTATCATAGGTATAATTCTTGGAGCAACAGGTATTTTGTCTCATGTTGTGCGTTTATTTACAAAGCGTGTTGTCGCGGTTGTTTTAATGCTCATCGTCTTTACAATGATTCCGACACTGACCGGTCTTTTAACCGCCGCCGGTCAGGGAACAACTCCGCTTGAATCTGTTCTTTTCGCAATTTTTTTAATTTTTTTTATTTTTGCGGCAAACCACTTCCTGAAGGGATTTTTCAGAACCACTCTTTTATTGTGGGTCATACTTTTAGGAGCAGGTCTTCATTTCTTTTTGTTTCCGCATGAATTCTCAATTATCTCATGCCTGCCCAAAACCGGAATTTTTACGGGTTTTATCGGGTCATTTGAAATTGAGCCCGGAGTTTTGCTCTCTTTTATAGTATGCTACTTTGCACTGCTGATAAATGATATTGGATCTATGCAGGGAGTATCTGAGGTTTTAGGCTCTGAGTCCTTAAAGGATGGCAGAGCCGGTACCGGGGAGAGGATTAAAAGAGGTGTTTTGGCAACCGGAATTGTAAACACACTCTCAGAATTATCAGGAGTAATAGGCGGAGTGAATTATTCAACAAGTGCGGGAATTATTCTTGACAACCGGTCAGCATCGCGGTGGACACTGATTCCGGCAGCTTTAATTCTCATTTTGCTTGGGATAATTCCTCAGGCCGCATCGTTAATCTGTGCAATACCTCTGGTTGTTATCGGATGCCTTTTAATTTATGTTCTGACAGCCCAGTTTTCCGCTTCAGTTCATGTATTTTTTAAAAGTCAGAAGACAGGTGAGTTTGACTTTGATTCAGGAATAATCGTAGGCCTTCCGGTAATTATCGGTGCGATTGCATCCGCAGTTCCACGTGGGATAGCAGATGAATTTCCATTATTTCTGCAGCCTGTTTTGGCAAACGGATTTGTGATGGGTGTGATTGCAGTCATTATAATGGAGCATGTAATCTACCATAATAAAGCAGAATAAAATTTTGTTTTTAATTATTTCATGAAAGCTGCTTTGAAACTTGCATGAAAAGTTGCATGAAATATAATTTCATGAAGGTTTTTTGTAAAAATAAGGCTTTTATTAATGCATTTTTATTGCATTCTGCGCAAGTATTGCATCTGCTATTGTAATTGCGGCCATGCATTCCGCAACAACAACAATTCTTGGAACAATACAGGGGTCGTGCCTTCCGCCTGTTGAAATAACTGTTTCCTCTCCTGTCTTAGAAACAGTCCTCTGCTCTTTTTTAATCGAAGGCGTCGGTTTTACTGCAAATCTTACAATTATATCTTCACCGTTTGAGATTCCGCCAAGAATTCCGCCGGCATGATTGGATAAAAATCCGTCTTTTCCCATGCAGTCATTGTTTTCACTTCCATATTTTTTTGCCGACAAAAATCCGTCACCGATTTCAACACCTTTTACAGCGCCAATTGACATTATTGCAGATGCAAGAGCGGAATCGAGTTTATCAAAAACCGGACTTCCAAGTCCGGGCAGACAGCCAGATATTGTTATCTCTGCAATACCGCCGACTGAATCCCCTGCCTCTTTTGCAGAAAGAATCTTCTCTTCAAAGAGAGCCGGGTTTGTCTCCCCGTGAATTTCAAGAATCCTGCCGGAGACTGATATTTCTCCGGCTGATAAAAGCTTCATTGCAAGGCCGCCTGCAAGCACCCTTGAAACAGTCTCTCTTCCAGAACTTCTTCCCCCGCCGCAGTAGTCCCTTACTCCGTACTTAGCCTGGTATGTAAAATCAGCATGCCCCGGGCGGAACAGGTCTTTTATTGATTCATAGTCACTGCTTTTCTGGTTTGTATTGTAAACAGCCATTGCAACGGGCATTCCGGTAGTCTTACCCTCAAAAATTCCTGATAAAATTACAGGTTCGTCTGCCTCATTTCTTGGTGATGAAAGAGGGCTTAAACCCGGTCTTCGTCTGGCAAGAAGCGGCAGAAGGTCATCTTTTGAAAAGGAAATCCCCGGCGGGCATCCGTCGACAACCGCACCTAAGGCTGCACCATGGCTTTCGCCGAATGTTGTGCACCTGAAATACTTTCCAAATGTGTTCATTGTAAAATCTCCCTTATTTCAGATGATGTAATTCTTATTCCAAACATTCTGAAAAACTGCTCTGCGGCCTGGTGGATAAACATTTCATCACCGTAAATAATATGGCATCCGGCATCTTTTGCCTCCTTTAAAAGAGGTGTTACTTTTGGTGTGTAAACAAGATCAAATACAGTGGTGCCAGGTTTTAAAACACTTTTATCAGCAACTGGTGTGGATTTGCCATCCATTCCAAGAGATGTTGCATTAATTATCAGATCCGGCTGTATGGATGAAATATCAGCAGGTGCTGCATAACTGCATCCGTTTTCAAGTGCAAGAGCCTTTGCCCTCTCTTCTGTTCTGTTGAGGATAAAAATCTCTGCATCTGTGTGCAAAAGGGCATATACAGCACCTCTTGCCGCACCGCCTGCACCGAGAATAACAGCACGTTTTGGATTTATACCGGCCTCCTCAAGCGGCCTTAATACACCCACCCAGTCTGTATTGCAGCCGAGGAGGTATCCGCAGCAGTTTGCAACAGTA
Source organism: Methanobacteriota archaeon (assembly GCA_023396365.1). Classification (GTDB taxonomy): domain Archaea; phylum Halobacteriota; class Methanomicrobia; order Methanomicrobiales; family Methanomicrobiaceae; genus Methanomicrobium. The sequence goes on along the minus strand of JAEWWL010000053.1, from coordinate 16,811 downwards.
TTTACTGCGCCAAGCGCCTTGGCATGCTTTCCCCTGCGGTCGATATGAGGAATTATTTCTTCCTTGAAGGGAATTGTAACACTTATACCTCTCAGATTTGCTTTTCTGAAGGCATCTGCTGTCTCCTTTGCAGTTTTTTTACCGAGATATGTGTAGTGTGCACAGATTCCATATCTTCTGAATAGTTCATTGTACAATAGAGGGCTCTTGCTGTGGATGCACGGGTTTCCCGCAATTGCACAGATATGGCCTGCCGGATTCTGCTCTGCGAATGAAAAAAGCTCCTCTTTTTTTCCTTCTGGCATTATTACATCTGAAAAAATTTCCTTTATGACTCCTGTATGATTTTTCCTGTTTTCTTCATCCAGAGAATTATCGAGGCTGAGTCTTTGTATTATTTCACTGCATATATCATCCGGAGTGCCTGATGCGTCAACACATATGTCTGATGTCCTCGCATATTGCGGGAATCTTTCTCTTATTAAAATTTTCACCTCATCCTCAGGATTATAGCCTGTAAGTGCCGGCCTTGTGCTTCCTGAGATTCTTTCATATGAGGTTTTTGTATCGACATCAAGGAAGACTACATAAGAATTCTTCCTGAGATTTTTTGCATTCTCATCGTCTAAAACAGCACCTCCGCCGGTTGAGACGACACACTCTGACTCAGGGATTTTTTTTATCACTTCGCGTTCAATTTCACGAAAATGCGGCTCGCCATGCCGGGAGAAGATGTCAGGAATATCCATCCCTGCTGTGTTTTCAACCATTGCATCAGTCTCCAGAAAATCTGCGCCAAGCCTTTCTGAAAGAGCTTTTCCTACAGTGGTCTTTCCCGACCCGCGAAATCCGGTGAGAATTATTCTTTTAATAAACCTGCCCTCCTGAGTTCGTCCCAAAAGCGGGGGAATGATTTGGATACGCATTCGGCATCTTTTATGGTAACGCCGCCTGCTCCAAGGCCGATAACTGCAGATGACATGGCAGTTCTGTGATCATCCTTTGGATCAATAAAAAAGCCATGTGCAGGTCCGGGTGTTATTGAAATTGAGTCCTCACTCTTTTCAAACCCGCAGCCTGATGCAGTTACCATTTTTTCTATTGCCTCTATTCTGTCGCTTTCCTTATAACGAAGATGTGATATTCCTCTTATAATTGTTTTTGTTGCTGCAAAAGGTGCAACAGCGCAAAGTGTCTGTACAATATCAGGACAGGATGACATATCAGTCTCCACTCCTGTTATACTCCTGCTGCAATCAACTCTTACCGAGTCACCTTCCTTTGAAACACTGCATCCCATGTCAGAAAGGGCTATAAGAAATGCCTGATCACCCTGGACAGATGATATATTTAAGTTGTTTACAGTAACGCTGCCTCTGCAGACCGGCGCAATTGCAAAAAAATATGAGGCAGAAGAGTAGTCGCCTTCGACAGAATAGTCAGTTGCCAAATAGACGGACTGCGAGACATGCCAGGTTTTATCAGGAGTATAAACAACATCCGCACCGAACTTTCGCATTATATCTGTTGTAATATCTACATAAGAACGGGAGGAAACGCTTCCTTTTGGGATAATATCAACAGGTGACTCTGCATACGGTGAGCAGATCATAATTGATGATATGAACTGGCTGCTCTTTGATGCATCAACTGCAATTCTTCCGCCCTTAAAAAAACCTGAAATTTTTATCGGGGGATAACCTTCCTCTCCCATAAAATCTATCTCAGCACCCGCCTGTCTTAAAGCATCGCAAAGACCACCAATTGGCCTTTGAAGCATTCTATCTGAACCGGTAAGTGTGATTTCAGAGGGTGACAGAAGAGCAAATGTTGTCATGTGGCGAAGAGATGTGCCTGAATTTTTGCAGTCTATTGTGATGTTTCCAACATCAGGAAGAACGCCTGCTGTTCCCTTAACAAGAATAAAATCGTCTTTTTGCTCAATTGAAACTCCAAGCTTTCTTAAGGCATCAATTGTTACTTTTATGTCATCTGATATCAGAGGGTTTCTGATAAAAGATGTGCCGTCTGCAAGAGCTGCTGCAATAAGGGCCCTGTGCGTATAGCTTTTTGAAGGTGGTGCTGTAAATTCTGCTGAAACATCGCCTGTTTTTTTTATACTTATATCCATTATTTTGTAATACTCCTTTTTTTATAGCATCCAAGCTCTTTTATTCTGGTGATTGCCTTTAATTCAGCTATTGCATTTTTCCATCCCATGTCTGTCTCAAAGTCGATGAAGAAAACATATCTGCCGATACCCTCTTTTGAAGGCCTTGATTCAATTCTTGAAAGATTTATTCCACTGCGGGCAAAAACCTCCAGAATTCCATATAATAAACCGGGACGGTTGTCTTTTGGAATTACGACAACTGAGCATTTTTCCGGATTTTCTGCCTGCTCTTCTCCGGATGAAATCTCAAGAAATCTTGTTGTATTGTTAGTGGAATTCTGTATATCTTTTTTTAGAAGAGGCAGGTTATAAAGTTTCGCCGCACTCTCTGTTGTGACAGCCGCTGAATTCTGAGAAGACTGTGCCTCTTTTGCGCTTTGTGCATTGCTGCTTGTGTGAATTATTGGGATGTCATGATAATCCCTTAAAAAAATGCTTGTCTGCTCATGTGACTGCGGGTGTGTGTATATAACAGATATACTTTCAGGACTGTATTTTGAGACAAAAAAATGCCTGATTGGCATGTAATACTCAGCTGATATTTTGCATTCTGTCTGCAGCAGACCATCCAGAGTCTCTCCAATCCCTCCGGCCTCACTGTTTTCTACAGGAACAATTCCTCTTATTTTTCTTTCAATAACGGCAGAAAAAACATCTCTTATTGTTGGGAAAAGCAAAATCTCCTCATTGTCATCTCTTATTTTTTCTGCAAGCTCACAGGAGAATGTGCCTTTTGGACCAAGAACTGCTATTGTCATACTATTAAAACACCTCTCTGTCAGTCGCTTTTCACCATAGCCTCTATTAAAAGATCTGTCTCTTTTGTTGCCTGCGGTATGTAGGACTCAAATGCCATGCTGTTTTCACAAAAAAATTCAGAAAAAGCCTCAGGGTTTTCTGAGTCAACAATTTTCCTTAATTTTTCTGCTGATTTTAGAAATTCTCCTATGACGCTTTTCACTTTTGGATTCATCTGCAGAATATCTGCATAAAGCGATGCATCCTGTCCGAGTATTCTTCCGATAAGCCCCATTTCAATTCTGTAAACCGGACTCATCACAGGTATAAGACTTTTGAGGGGGATTTTTGTATTTTTGATTGTTTCAGCAACACAAAGTGTCGTAAAATGTACAAGCCCCTGAACAACGCCCATTATTTTGTCATGCTCATCAGGAGTCATAACACATACATCCGCACCTTCCCTTCTGAAAATCTGAAACAGAATCTCCTGTGTTTTTTCATCGCATCTTGCAGGCGTTGCAGCAATAGTCTGACCCGATATTTTAGAAACGGAAGGGCCGAACATTGGGTGAAGGCCGATTACTCTGGCATCTGACTTAAGCATTGCAGAAACAGGTCCGGTTTTTATCGATGTAAAATCACACAGTATCTGATCTTTATTCAAAAGCGGTGCAATTTCATCTATTACTTTTATTGTATCATGAATGGGGACAGAGACTATAACAATGTCGCATGATGCCGCGATATCTGCGTTTGTAACCGGTGTTTTTCTTCCTGAACACATTACCCTGCATCCCGCCCTTTCAAAGACTCCTGCAAACAGACGGCCCATACCGCCATAGCCGCCAATAATCCCGATAACCATGCCGTCGTTCATATTTCTATTTCTCAAGGATTGTCTCCTGTATTGCGTGGCCAAAGTGCCTTCCGCCTGTTTCAAGACGGCCGAGAATTTTATCTCCGGGCTTTATGTCAACAACAGAGACCGCTTTTTTATTCTCACCTACAAGGCGGATTGTCTCTGCATTCTGAAGGATGACAGACAGCGTCTTTCCCATGGATTCTGCCTCTATTAAAAGAAGCGGCCTTCGCTCAATCTTTACTCTTCCAACTGTTGCACTGGTTGTTTTACCGTCTGCATCAGCGATTAAAACACTGTCGCCGGCCCTGATTTCAGAAAGGTATGAGGTTTTTTTGTCTGCCATCATTGCATATGCATGCACTGCACCGGCGTTTACCCGAAACGGTCTTGGAGCAACATAAGGATTTTTTAGAGTTTCTGCATGAACCAGAAGGAATGATGATGAGGTGTTGCCAATTATCATGCCCTGGCCGTCATGCATAAGAGAGCATGTATCAACACATACCCTGTCGCCCATCCCTGCAGGAGTAACAGATTTTACTGTGAAAACTGACAGTTCAAGCTCTCCTTCATTCTCAAGAAGAAGTTTTGAAACAGCTTTTATGACAGCAGGACTGGTGCTTTTCAAAGCAATCCCTGCAGCACCTTTTTCCAAAACACCAAGTGCCATTGCAGCCTCTTTTTCATCACTTACTCCTGCAATTATTTTGTCAGACTGTGCAACGAGGTTTTCTAAGGGAATTACAGTCCAGTCGGTTGTTGTAACAATCACATAGCCTTTTTTTGAGAGGGAGACAGCTTCATCCTCGGATTTTTTGTCTGTTATTTTTATCTCGAACACATCTTTTCCCGGGATCAGATCTCCGTTTTTGGCAACGGTTTTAATCCGCCCGAGTTTTCTTACATCTTCTGCATTATTGCCAATTATTGCATCAGCGCCGCTTTCTATTGCGGTTGTAGCTGCATCCTTGCTCCATTCGCGAAGGTCTGCCCAGAATACCTTTTTCATTCCTGCACTCACTTAAATCTCCTCTTTATTTTTCTTAACATGGCAGGGCTCTAAATACAGCTCTTCAGGGCATCCTCAGGAGTCATTTCCTCATGAACCACACTGCACAGAGCCTTTATGAACTCTTTTGGTTTTTCTCTCTGGAATGCATTTCTTCCAAGAGCAACACCTGCGCATCCGGCGGTTATCGCATCGCGGACAGCAGTCAGTGTCTCAAGATCACCTGCTTTCTCCCCTCCTGCAACAATGACAGGAACAGAGCATGCAGCTGTTATCTTTTTGAATGAAACAGGATCACCGGTGTAGCTTGTCTTGATTATGTCAGCGCCTATCTCTTCTGCAACCCGGACACAGTGGCCTATTGCAAGAGGCGACTTAGGGTCAACTCCTTCTCCTCTTGGGTAAATCATAACAAGGAGCGGCATTCCCCATCTGGTGCAGTCTTTTGATACCCGTCCTGCCTCTTCTATCATCTTTGACTCCTGAGGTGCACCGAGGTTGATGTGGATTGAAACCGCATCAGCACCAAGCGCTATTGCCTCTTCGACACTGCATACCATGACTTTGTCGTTTGGGTCAGGGTTTAATGATGTGCTGGCAGATAAATGCACAATCAGTCCTATGTCGCGTCCGTGCTTTCTGTGGCCGGCCTTTACCATTCCCTTGTGAAGAACGATCGCGCCTGCACCGCCGTCAGAGATTTCGCCGATGATTTTAGGCATATCTCCAAGGCCTTCAATCTGGCCGAGGGTGAATCCGTGATCCATTGGAATTATTACTGTTCTTCCGGTGTTCCTGTTCATTATACGCTCAAGACGTATTGCTTTACCAATCATTTTTCTCCTTCCTGATAGATTTTTAAATATCTGTTTTTAAAATTTCAATTGCCTCTTCAGCAGTCCTTCTCTCATGCACAATCATTGCGGCAGCCCTTACAAATTTATCAGGGCATTTGTGCTGGAATGCATTTCTGCCTATTGAGACTCCGGCTGCACCGCCTTCCATGGCACCTTCGATAAGCTGCATTGTCAAAAGATCGTCTGTCTTTGAGCCTCCGGCGATTACAACAGGCACGTGGCATCCTTCGGTTACTTCCCTAAAAGAGTCCGGATCGCCGGTGTATACTGTTTTTATGATGTCTGCACCAAGTTCTGAGCCTACACGGGCTGCGATTTTGATGGACTCGGTTAAGTTATCCCCGTTAATTTTCTTACCACGCGGGTACATCATTGCAAGAAGAGGCATCCCCCATTCTATGCATTCGATTGCAACATTTCCAAGGTCTGCAAGCATATTCGCCTCGTTCTCGGCGCCGATGTTTACATGGATTGAAACACCGTCCGCACCCATTTTAAGAGCGTTCTGAACATTGTTTACCAAAACCTTGTTGTTCGGGTCTGGTCCTAAGTCAGTGCTTGCTGACAGGTGCAGGATTAATCCTATATCCGGGCCGCCTTTTCTGTGCCCGTGAAGAGCAAGGCCCATGTGGCCTATGACAGCATTTGCACCGCCCTTTGCCACAAGGTCCACACTTCTTTCAAGATCGATTAATCCCGGAATTGGTCCGCTTGAAACTCCGTGATCCATTGGAACAATTACTGTTGTTCCTGTATCACGCTTCATTATTCTCTCAAGTCTTATCTCTTTTCCTCTCAATTTATTCTCCTTCTGTTTTTTTTCTGAATTTTTGTTTTTTGAATCCGGATTTGGATTTTTGGGATTGTTTTGAAAATTTTTAATAATTTTTGATAATTTTTAATTTTATCATAAACTGTAAAAATACAGAGTGTTCACTGCACCAAAAAGGCTTTCATATAAAGTTCATAGAATTTTTTATAGAAAATCAATCCGGTGCAGAACAGCTACTGTCTAAACCAGAACTGATAGCTAAACAGATAGCTAAAGTTAAAAAAATATGCGAATGCGCAGGAAATAAGTGACAAAATGCCGGTTTTTGTATGCGGCAATTCAATGATACTTCTGCTTTTTGAACTGCATGGTACAGAGACACTGCTAATGCTGCACTGATGCATCATCTGCAAATTCTCACCACACATAAATAATTAAGTGACCTGATTGGTAATAAACCATGCGGCATTCGCAGGATTTTTGCAGGGACATTGCTGTTTACTGTAAAAAGCCAAACCAGATATTCCGCATTGGCTGATTTACCGGCAAATAAAAATTCAGCAAATAATAAGAAAAAAATTTAGAAAAGAATTTTTTTGGAGATTGTGAAAAAGAGGTTTTATCCCCCACTTTCTTTTGTGAGTATCCTTATCTGATAATTCTGGTCTGGTTGTATGAATTATTTTTTTTGTTTTCTTTTCAGAATTTTTGATGCTGTTTTATGGTCTTTTTATATTCTGGAGATTTTTTTCTTCTTCTTACTGCTTTTTTTTAGTGGAGATGCAGGAGAATAATTTCCGGCAGTTGTGGAATTTTCCCTGGCACTCCGGAGAATAATCATATCCTGACATATTTAAAAGAAATATATGCACAGGATACCTCTGTTTAACAAAGCGGTTATATGGTGCAAAAAAGATTCTCATCTTCTTATAATTTTGAATATCAAATCCGGCAGATGTTTTCTATTATGTTTTGCGACATTTTTTTCCGGCAATTATTCAACCTGAACATAATGAATCCGTGGATGAAATATGAAATGAAATATTACGTTATAATCTGATGTAAGTAAGAATTGGCTCTTTGGAGAAGCAATTATAGAAAAGCAGATTAAAAGTTTAGAAAAGCAGATTAAAAAAGCCAAAAAATACTAAAAATTACAAAAAAAATCAGATAACAGCTTAAGGCATTAGAAAAAATTGTAGTTTTTTTATATCTGTGTGCTGTTCAGGTTTTAGTGTCAATTTTTTATGCTTATGCTGTTTTTTAATTGTTTCTATCTGATACTGAATTTTTATGGTGATTTTTTGTCGTGATTTATCGGGTTCTTTTTTGGGATTGGTATTTCTCTGGTCTGATTTTAGAATCTGTGGTTGCTTATAATTTAGGAGGTTTTGGCTAAATTTTCTGGTTTTCTGAGATGCTAAAGAAAGCAGGATTTAATGGATTTTTCTTTATCTTTTCTCCCGCTGTTCCCTAACACTCTGAATAATAGTCATCTTCATGTGTATTTATATGAATAAAATATCAAAGTTTCATGTATCTAACAATCCGGTTAGATAAAAGTAATAAATATTCCTGCAGGATGGATGTTAAAACTGGTTTTTTAAGATTGTATTTCTCTGATAAATTTAAAAGCCCAAAAAGATTCCTGCAACTGAAACTATATAATAAACACCAAAGACAATAAGGAATACTCCGCACAAAGAGATCACTTTTCCATAGATACGCCCGGGCAAGATTGTTTTTCCTTTTGAAACTCCTGCCGAGACTGTTGTGAACCATAAAAGATCTGCCAGCCAGTGGCCTGCCATAAATGTACCTGCCATTAAAAACCCTCCCCGAAGTCCGTCAAGCAAAAAGCCGCTTCCAATTGTGAGCCACCATAGCCAGAAGAAAGGATTTGCGGCAGCAGTAATTATTCCAGCAGCAACCGGGCTGTTTACAGGTTTTTTGTCTGAAACTCCGGGCATTGTTCTAAAGCCTTCTTTTATATTTAAAAATCCAAATCCCGCCATTGCCACTCCGCCGGATACGGCTATTATATTTGTATATGAAGATACAACAGCCGATATCCCGAATATAATGATGGCAGCAAAAATTGCTTCTATTGCAATATGTCCAAGAGTAATTTTTGGCCCTGCAGTCCATCCTGTATCAATCGACGATTTTATTGTTGCAATAAGTGTCGGTCCGGGTGCAAGAGCTCCGGTAAGGCCAATTAAAAATGAGAATATAAAGTATCCAGGTATCGTGAACATATCAAAGACATTTATTTATGTCTTTTCCGGATTAGAAAAGATTTTTTAAATCAGATATTTCAGACCTCGTAGATGAACACTTCCTCTATTGAAACATTAAAGCGCTTTGCAACTTTAAATGCAAGATCAAGCGAAGGATCGTATTTACCTTTCTCGATTGCAAGAATCGTCTGTCTTGTAACACCCACTTCGGCTGCAAGTGCTTCCTGGGTAAGATCATTCATTGCACGAAAAACTTTAATCCGATTCTTCATCTTCCTCGTATCCTCCGTATTTTCGTGAGTAATACATCCTGAATGCGGCATAGATAAGAAGAATTGATGCAAGGAATATCAGCTGGGAGACAGACCCGCGGATAATCATCTCCTGAAAACGTGGATTATCAACGCTCATTGCCATTGAAAATCCTGATATGGTAAAAGCCAAAAAACCTACCCAGAATATCTGAAGGGAGCGAAGAGCTGATTTTTCATTTATTCTTGAGATCATCTCATCGGTTATAACAGTATCATCAATTTTCTGCCTTAGAAAATATATTCCAACAGCAGCAGCTATTACAGATAATGTGACAGCCTCCATTGCCGGAGGTCTGGCATAGATGACAGCGCCCCAGAATATAAGCGCAACGACTATTCCAATTAATGAAACAGCTATATAATAAGTATTTCTTCTCATTCTGATACCCGCAGTATTTATTTTGTCAACCCTTGTCAGTATAATATTATCGTATTTTAAAAACGGGATAATATTTATCTGCGGTTTCTTCTGGTATTAACTGCATCAGGTATACAGTCAATAGAGGGCACATATGGCTTTATGTCAATAACAGGAGTATTGTCAAGGGCATCAAGTCCTTTTACATGAATCAGTCTGCCACTGACACTTATTATCTCTCCTATATCAAAGCCTACAGGGTTAGGCCTGTTTGGACTTCTGATTGTAAATACGGGTCTTTTTTTGTCGGTTCCCGGCGGGATGTCATAAAGCCTGCTTCTGTCAGCCCTGTCAAACCAGAGGAGAACAATAATGTGGCTGATACCTGAAAAATCATCGATGCCTTCAGCATATTCTTCAAAAATTTCAAGGACCATCTCACAATCATCCTTCTCCCGTCCCTGCCTTGGTGCATCTGTTTTGTTTTTGTATGGGGATCTTACAATTCCTATCGGAGTAATCTCTGTCATATGTTCCTCTGTTTGTAAGTAATTGGATTATTAATCCTTCAATTTTGTTTTATTAATCTCCTGCAAAAAATATTTAACTCATAAATGCATAGGAAGGGGAATAAAAATCAATCATTTCATGACAGAAAATTATTCTTCAAAAAACCAGGAGCTGCTATCCCCTCCCCGTGTGCTTATTGTTGAGGATGAGTTCCTTGGCGCAACAGGACTTGAAAATTCACTTAAAAGGATGGGATATCATGTGGCAGGTATTGCAGTTACGGGTGAAAAAGCAGTAGATATGGCATCAACAAAAAATCCCGATATTATTCTGATGGATATCGACCTGGGTGATGGAATGGATGGAATCAGTGCAGCGGAAATAATTAATAAAAAGCTGAAAATTCCTGTTTTGTTCCTTACTGCCAATTATAATGACAGTATCTTAAGAAGAGCGCTTGAATCAAATCCTTACGGGTACCTGAACAAGCCTGTCAGGCCCGTAGAGCTTAAAACTGCAATAGAGACGGCACTTCACAAACATAATGAAATTGAGTCAGAAAAGAAGATTAATTTTTCACAAAAAAAATTTGGCGGTTTTTTAAACAAGGTATCGCAGGGAGTAATGGTTATATCGCCGGATATGGAAATTATCCGCGCAAATTCTGCAGTCAGTGAAATCACCGGATTTTCTCCTTCTGAAATTATTGGAAAAGAATTTGGAAATATTTTTGGTGATTTGCATAAGGATGGTAATTCTTCCTGTCCGCCGGATTTTAATCCGGTTTTGCGCTCTTTTAAAACAGGCAATCCTGAGCGTGAAATGTTTGGATTTTACAGCAGAAAAGACGGCAGCTGTCACTGGGTCATTGCAACCGCAGTTCCGCAGGAGGCCGGAAACGGGGGAATTATCAGGGAGTCTCTTCTTATTCTTGAGGATATAACTGATTTGAAAAGCGGAGGTGAGTATTTTTCCCGTATTTTTGAGATACTTTCAGTTCCTGTTGCAGTAATTGACATTGACAGAAGAATAATAACCGATGCAAATCCTGTCTTCCTTTCAAATTTTGGTTATCTAAGGGATGAAACTGTCGGGAAGGCTTTTTTTGGCAGCAGCTTTTTTGCTGATGATTATGAAAAACAGGCCTTTTATGATGCAGTTTTAAACAACGGCAGACTAAGGAATATGCCGGTAAAAGCAATCTCATCCAATGGAAAGATAAAATCCGGATATCTTTCTGCAGAGATAATAACTATTGGCAATAAGAAGCGTGCTTTGATAACTTTCATTGAAAAAAGGGAAAATTACCTATTTTTCTGATCTCAGCCATAAATATCCAAAGCTGCAATTAATTAGCAATTAGACTTTTTTCCAAAAAAATGTTTTTTGCATCAGGACATCTTAAGAAATTCTGGTTTTTCAATCCAAAAAAAGGTATATGTTATTTTTATATTCAGAGAACTCTTAAGTCAAGCTCAAAGCCTGCGACAGGAAGATCCATCTCAAAGTTTAAAATCACCTGCGGATGAATCTCGCCAAAGACGCCTGCATGTATTCCGTTTACATATACATCAGCACGTCTTCCTTCGATAAATGCCCTGTCCTCTGATTCTGTGACTGTGTAATCAAGATCAAGTTCACGCATAAGTGCGTCAAAGACAGCATAAATTTCAGAGAAATCGGCATCGGTATGCATGCAGACGCCTGAAACCTTCTGGAATGTTTCTTTGACGTGGACAACATCTCCTGTTGCGAAAAGCCTCTGCGGGCATTCCCTGTGCTGGTTGATTTTAAGTGTCTCCATCATAAGAGGCAGGATATCTGTTCTTACAACTGTCTGCTCCTCTGAAATCGGGTGGAGAACAGGAAGGAGATAATCCGGAATATCCCTTTGCATGTTTTTGTACATCACCCTTTCATTTGAGAGTGTAAAGGGCATCATCTCAAGAAAACCAAGTCCTGCAAGAATGTCTCTTACACTTCCCATAATCCTGCGGGATGGATGCACCTTTCCAATCGTGAATGTGTCGGGAAGCTCTGCTTTGAGATTGTCAAAGCCGTATGCAATTGCGACATCCTCAAAGATATCCCAGTCATGCATGATATCGGCCCGGTAGCATGGGATTAATACCTTTAATTTATCCTCATCCTGCGGTATTGCGTCAAAACGCATTTTTTTAAGCATATCCGCAGTCTCTGCAGGTGTCAAATCAAATCCTAAAAGACGGTTGCACCCGGATACACTTACTGTTCTCTCTGCAGGTACAAGTGAGGGCATTGATACGCCGTTTACCAAAACACTTTCCACACTTCCTCCAGCTTCTGCAAGTGCTGTTGTGATAATGTTTACGGCAGTCAACACTGCTTTTTCATCTGTACCGGTGCAGTCAAGAAGGATATTTTTTGTACTGGTCGTTACTTTTGTAAGCTCTCCGTTTATAATCGGCGGAAATGAAAGGACATTGTCATCAGCGTCCACAATAAGCGGAAATCTGTCAAATTCCTCAACGAGACGTGCATAATCGCGACCCTTTGGGTGCTCTGTTAAGATTTCATCCATTGTCATCTCTGATTCAAAGTCAAGAGGAACAAACTTTCTGCTTCTTTCAGATGCAATGTATGAAAAAGGCGCTTTAACTCTGTCAAGGTCATGAACACCAATTGCAACCTTTGCTCTTCCCCTTCCCACTGCCCAGTGAAGCGCCTCCTGAAGCCCCATTAAACTCTGGATTGACTCTTCGGTGAAGTCAAGTCCTCTAATGACAGCAGATCCAAGGACAGGACGAATGTCTTTTAGTTTTTCATCAACAAAAAATTCAATACCTGATGATTTGACATCATATCGTGCAAGTCCTGTTTCGATTCCCAGAAATCCTCTCATTGCACGTGAAACGCCTTCTGTTGAGAACATATCGGGTCTGTCAGGGAAGAATTCGACATCAAAGCTCTCCTCCTCATATCTTTCGATATCGGCTGCAATCATTGGAAGCCTGTCAATTATGGTTTCCTTTGATGCTCCTGTAAGCTCTTCGAGGTATTTGTAGGGCAGTTTAATTATTGCCATTTCACTCGTCCCTCCTGTAAACCGGGCTGCTTCGGACCCAGTCCACATCACTCTTGTAAAGCTGCCTTAAGTCTTTCAGACCCATTTTAAGCATTGCAACACGCGACACTCCAAGCCCCCATGCAAGGACAGGGTATTTCACCCCCCATGGTGCTGTAACCTCTTCACGGAATATTCCCGCACCGCCAAGCTCAACCCAGCCAAGACCTTCAACATATACCTCGGGCTCAACCGAAGGCTCAGTATATGGGAAGTATGCCGGACGGAATCTTACGTTTTCAAAACCCATTCTGTGATAGAACTCCTTTAAAAATCCCATGAGGTGCCTGAACGATACATCGCTGTCCATAACTATTCCTTCGAGCTGCTCAAATTCGGGAGTGTGTGTTGGATCGATTGCCTCACGGCGATAGACACGGCCTATGCAGAAAACCTTTAATGCCTCATCAGGATGGTCTTTTAAGTACTGAATTGAAAGACCTGTTGTATGAGTCCTTAATACACACTGCTCTGCCTTTTCCTCCTTCCATTTTCCACCCCAGCCTGTCGATGAAGTGTTTCCTCCGGATTCATGAATCTCTTTTATTGCTTTGTAATTTTTTGGAAGCTCCTCTGTCAATGAAAGAAAGAACGTGTCCTGCATCTCACGGGCGGGATGATCCTGCGGCTGGAAAAGTGCATCGAAATTCCAAAATGATGACTGGACGATTCCGCCGTACATCTCTGTAAATCCCATGCTGATTAAAATATCCCTCATCTCATCGATAAGGCTCTGGTAGGGGTGTTTTTTTCCGGCAAAGATTCTTTTTGGAGGAGTTTTTACATTGTATTTCCTAAGCTTTGCTGATGCCCATTCACCTGTTCTTATCTGCTCGGATGTAAGTGTTCCTGCCTCAGCTCTTAAGTCAAGGCCGGAATTGACAAGCATCTCACCCTCAGCAGTTATTAAAACGCGGAATTTTGATTCTTCTCTCTCTTCGATGAGCTTTCTTTTTAAAAGCTCATCTGTTCCGGCGCTTTTTGCATCAGGATTTTTCAGGGCTTTTTCATCATCGCCCAAAGGTGCGTCTGATACTTTCTCTGCAATTCCATCCTTAATTGCAATCCAGCCTTTCTTCCTGAGCCAGCCTATCCCTAGTTTTGCCTGCGGATGAGCCTGGAGATCTTTTATTGGTATTGACTTTTCGAATGATTCAAAAAGAATCCTTTCGGGAAGGCCGTCTGCTGCGTATTTTTTGCCCTCCTCTGTAAGGGCGTAATGTGTTGTGGTAATTTTTTGGAGATCTGCAAGTCCTCTTGTCTGCAAAAGCCCTGCGTACTGGATGACAGCCTCCTGTGTTGTATCCATAATCTTTGCAAGGTATGCAGCATCCGGGCGGTCAAGGTCAAACAAAGGCCGGGCAGTCTCACCCGTTGCCTCTTCAAGAAGATAGATAGCCTTTTTAATCGGGACCATAGCGATGTTTTTTGTCTCCTCAAGCATGCACAGGATATCACGCAGGGGATTAATTTCTGAAGAGTCCCTCTCTTTAATCTCTTTTACTGTGTCGTTTATCGGCGCAAGAGCTTTTTTTCGGGCATCTTCCGCGTCCTTTAGCGGCTTTAATACCGCAAGCAGCCTTTTTTCGTTGTATGTCAGCTCCATTTTTTCTCAATCTCCGGCCATATGGGATACTTCATCCATTTTTTCATTGAAATCCTTTAAAAATTCCCTGACACGCTCAAAAGTCTCTTTTTTGCATGTCCCGCACATGAGCTCTCCTGCTTTGCATGCACGGCACATCTCCTTTATCTCTTCATCGCTGTCAAGCATGTGGAAGAGGTTTAGGAGATATACCGAGCATTTTTCCGGTTCTCCGCCAAGCTTTTTCTGCTCTTCAAGAGTCATCCGGCCGCCTGTAAGAGAATTCATTACCTTCTTTTTTACATCCTTTTCAGGCTCATCAAATCTGAAAAGACTTTCCGGAATGCTTGAAGACATCTTTCCTCCCTGCAGGCCCTGAAGGAATGTGTGGTATGTTGCACCCGGCAAAAAAAATCCGTATCCTCCGCATTCTGTCTCTATCTTTCTGACAATTTCTTCTGCCTTATCAGGGCTGACTTTTGAAACATCGACGTGGCCTTCGTATTTTACAGACCCCGAAAATGCCTCTGAAACCATGTCCATTGCTTTTTGTGGTGCATTCTTTGAGCGGATGCTTACACCTTCAGAGGTTTTGATGACTGTAAACATTCTCATTTTATTTGCGACATCGCGTGTGAGCCTGATATGAGGGTCCTGGTCGATTCCCACAGGAACAACGGTGGGCGCAGGTCCGTATTGTGTCTGCGGATACAGGATGTCGGCAACCTGTGTTGCAACACTCATTGCATGAGCCAGTGCAGTCTCCTGGGAAAATCCGTATATTGCGAACAATTCAGAGAAATTAATCTTAATTGCGCTTTCAAACGCAAGGTCTTTTAATGCATTATTTTCGCTTTGATAGTAGTATTTGCCGTCATATCCGAGTGCAAAGAGGCATTTTAAATATTCTTTTCCAAACTCTTTGCATTTATCCCACGAAATTCCGCGGACAGCGTGAGCCTCCCTGTCAGCGATTGATATCGAACCAATTCCTCCCATCTGCGTGTGCCAGGCAACCTCCTTCATAACCATAAGGTGGCCCAGATGCGGGTGTCCTGAGGGCATAAATCCTGTCATGACATAGAACTTTTCATTATTTTCAATTGCCCTGGCAATTGATGAATAGTCCCTTTGGCCGCAGACGATTCCTCTTCTGAAAAACGGAGGCGGATTTTTGATATCTTTTACAGCATTGTATGCCGGTTCAATTCCAAAGTCTTTGAATAATTTTTCAGTATCGATATTCTGACCTGCGGACCACGGGTTAATTTCGGACTGCATCTTTTTCTTCCAGTAATTTATTTTATAATTTGACTCTTGCAAATTCGATGTATACTATATTGTCTTTATTTACACAGGCAAAAAGCATCTTCTTGCGGACACTGTGTGCAAGCCTTACAGAGCGTGATATAACACTCATCGGCAGGGTTTCATTCTCTTTAAGTGCATGTATCAAAACTTCTGAGTGTTGTTTTCCGCCAGAATATACTCTGAAATGGTGCCCGAATTTATAGCCGGTCTTTGGAATGTTTTTTAGATCCCTAAGATGTGTATATACGGCAAGCTTCTCCTTAAGTTCATGATCAGCCTCCAAAGCGCGCCTGTAATAATCTTCGCATGTAAAAGTGCCTTTTAGTTCAAGAAGGTCTTTTTTTATAAGATAGAGTGATTCAACCGGGGAGAGTGCAAGATGCTCATTGTCAAATCTCTTGCCGTATAATGCGGATTCATATTCAGAGCCAGGTAACGCAGGGATTACAACGCTGTTTGCATAGACTGCGCCTTTTGTTTTTTCGGTTACTTTCTGGTTTCCGCCGTCCGGAGGGTTATTGAATTTTATCTCGTAGTATGTAATTTCCTCTTCATCGTCAGCGACTGCAAGCAAAAAGACTTTTCTCATATTGCGTGCACTCTCTGCCTCGCTGATAATTTTTTCAAAGTCGACAAGATCACGCTCGGATAAAACCCTTACAAGATAGTATGATGAACCCTTTCCGGGCTTTTGCCCGCGTTTAAAAACCCTGAAATCATGCGGCCCTGCCTGTATGACAAATCCTCTTTCCCGGATGTCACGGTAGACCAGAAACTTTCGCAGAAATGCGGATTCTTCACAGAATAATGACAGAAGACTCTCAAAAGTATGGCCTTCTACTTCAAGCCTTTTTCTTCCGGCAAGATACAGCGCTTCTTCTGGTGCCAGTTTTAAGGTGCCTTTGTCAGGCCTTCCGTATCCTCCCTGTTCATAAAGGTCAGATCCGCCCTCATCAGTGATTATCCATTCACCCTC
>JAEWWL010000048.1 GCA_023396365.1 Methanobacteriota archaeon | reverse complement strand
TTCATAATTTGATGACTGAAAAATACTGAACTGTCAAATACGTTTTCCTGACTAAATTTTGAAAAAAATGGAGAGTTATAGATGCCATCTTTTATCAGATCTGAGATCTAAGTGGCAAAGTTAGGTTTTAACTTTTTTATTTTTTTTAAACGTTTTTATTTTTTTTAATACCGTCCGGCAATGAGTGCAAAAAGACTGCTTTTTTTTTCCGGCGGACTGCTCACAAAAGAAGTAATTATTCTCTCATCGCTGTATCCAAGGTTTTCACAGACTGTAATTTTTATATCGGAGTCAGATGAATTAAGCGCTCTGCATAAATCTGCTGTTTCAAAGCCGGGTTCAGCAATTAAAAAAACAATATAGCCGCGTTCTATCTCGCAAAGAGTTTTTTGAACTGCAGCATCATGGTCTTTTCCGTGACTGTTTACAACAACGGCCTTTGTAAGGGGAATTTTTAATTTTGCAAATGCGTACTGCATCGAGGATATTCCCGGAATTATTTTTCCTTTGAGGTACCCAAGACCTGCAAGCATGGGATCGCCTGTTGAAAGAACAACTGCATCATCAGGGAGGGTGTGAAGGTTTTTGTAATCAGTAATTTCTCTTACATCAGAAGTTTTGCTGATGTAATTTCTGCATAATTCAATTGCCCGCTTTGAACCGTAAATCAGTGATGCCTTTTGAATTGCTTTTATCGCCTCTTCAGTAAGCATACCCGGCCCGCAGCCTGAACCAACAATTATCATCCGCTGTCACCTGTTATTTTTCCGTTTCTGTCTATTAAAACAACTCTTAAATACGGATATATTTTTTTTGACTGCGCTAAATTCTCTGATACAATAACAGGCCATTTGGGCGAGGCTGACAACTCCTCAACAGTTTCATATCCGGTTCCCTCAAGAATCCCGGGGTTTATGAATTTCAGAATCAGTGCCGGAAGTCCGCAGAGAATTACGTCATCAAGACCTTCTGCGGCATCTATTCCTTTCTGCATGTACTTGCCGACAAGAACAGCCTCATAATCCGCAAACATAAGTCTTGAGTATCGAAGACCAACCCTTCCGGTTGTTAATACAACCTTATCAAGCCCTTTAATTCTTTCAAGGGCAGACTCTGTTAAATGATCATCCCACGGCTCAACAAGACCGGTTGAGCCAAGAACAGATATTCCCCCTTCAATTCCCACCTTTGGATTAAGCGTATGAAGAGCAGTCTTCTCTCCCGCAGGAATGAAAAGCTCAACCAAAACTCCGGCAATTTGGATCTCTTCCAAAGCCTCCCGCACAGATGACAATATGCAGTCCATTGCGGTTTTGCTTATTGCAGACTCGCCTTTTTTAAACCGAGGAGTATCCCTTGCATATCTTCCAATGCCTGTACCGGCAATAATTTCAATGCCAGAATCTTTTTCTTCAGCCTTTGCACAGAAAAGAATTCCCGATGTTATGTCATCCTTATAATCGCCGGAATACTTCCTGCACCGGCCGGCACCGCCGGCTCCTTTTGCAGGGATATTAAGCTTAAGCCCGCAGGGAATTTTTACTGATACCTCTGTAACAGGATTTTTTAGTGAAAGAACTGCTGCCCTGCATGCGGCAGCCGCTGTTGTTCCTGTTGTAAAACCCCGCTTTAGCACAGCTCCCGTTGATGTAAGAACGCCAAGACCGCTTTTAGCAAGATTTAAACTCTCAGTGTCCTTACAGGCACTCACCCAAACGCCGGGGTATTCATATCCTGTGACCGGGTCTTTTATCATATCATGCAGCTGAATTTTTTTCAATATACATCGTAATTATTTCGTTTAACGCAGCAACTGCCGGAGGCGTTCCGCCTCTTGTTCCCCTGTTTGATATGGAGGGGACATCCTTTGTTCTTAAAAGCTCCTTTGACTCTTTTGCATTCACAAATCCGACAGCGCTTCCGATGACAAGTGCAGGTTTTATTCCTTCATCAATCATTTCGCACACCGCAATAAGAGCTGAGGGTGCGTTTCCGATTACAACAATTGAGCCCTCAAGCCTGTCACGAAGAGCAAGAAAACCGGCAGAGCTTCTTGTAATCCCCAGCTTTTTTGAGATGTCAGATCCAAAGTCAAGGGCGCAGAGAACCTCGCTTTCGTGCTCTTTTTTCCGGATGCCTGTGTGAACCATCCTGATGTCTGTAATTATCGGCGCTTTCTTTTCAAGCGCTTTTATTCCGGCGCTGACAGGGTTTAATTTAAACTCCATCAGATCAGCCATCACAAAATCACCAACTGATATTGCGCATCTTTGCTTTATCCTGTCCTCAGGAGTGCAGTCGCCAATCATCTCTCTTGCAATAGCCCTGCTTTGCGAGGATATGCTGTATCCTTCCTTAGTGTCAGCTCCGGGATCAATATACGTATTTTCGCTCATAGCCCCTCGGTGTGATAATTCCCTTTCTCTCTCCAATCTGCATAAACCTTGACTCCTCTCCGCCGATTATGACAATCGAGTGCATATCGACATAGCTGTCATCGCAAAAAAGCTCATCAAGAGTGTAATAGCGAGTCTCTTCTCCCTCGCGGCATGCGTTTTTTACAACTGCAACAGGAGTCTCTTTTGATTTGAACTTTAGTGCAATAGATAGTGCAACAGATAAGTTGTCAGGTCTTCCGCGGCTTTTCGGGTTGTAAAGCGCAACAGGAACACCCATCTGGAATGCAAGTAAAAGACGCTTCTCAATAATCTCCATCGGAGTTAAAAGATCTGATAAGGAGATTGTTGCAAAGTCTCCTGAAAGCGGAGAGCCTGCCCTTGATGCCGCAGCCGTTGCGGCAGTAACACCAGGAATTACCTCAAAGTCAATATCTGTTCCGTCATGCTCAAGGACTTCAAGAACGATTCCTGCCATCCCGTATACTCCGGGATCGCCGCCGGAGACCATGGAAACTACATGATTTTTTGCAAGCTCAATGCACTTTCTTGCCCTTTCAACCTCTTTTCCCATCGAACTCCAGATGACCTCCCTGCCGTCAAGATGCTCCCTGATAAGATTCAGATAAAAATCGTTTCCGATTACATAATCAGATTCATCAACAGCCTGCACCGCTCTTTTCGTAAGATATGATGTGCTTCCGGGCCCTGTTCCGACAATGTAGAGTTTTCCCCTACCTGACGACTGCAACTGTGACCCTCCCGAATACTTTTTTCTCCATTATAATCTCCTTTCTTTTTGATAATGCAAGTGCTGATGATTCTGCAACACTTAATAGTCCTATTTTATCGGATGCTCTTGAGGATGAAACAGGTGTTTGTGAATTGATTGCATCGTCTTCTAAAAAGACGAGGTTTTTTCCGATAGAATCTATTGCATCGATAAGACCTATCTCATCCTCTTTTAATTTAGTCGTTGCAAATGCAAAAATATCATCCATGCTGATTCCCAAAAAAGAGACTGCACTTAAAACTGCATCAATGACCTCGTCTTTTGAAACTCCCCTTCTGCACCCGATGCCAAAAATATACTCGCCCTTTTTTAGAAGAACAGAAACAGACGGCGATACAACCGCAACAGCAGGGCCTGTTAAGATATAGCGGGGGATTGTTCCCTTAAGTATTGCCGCATTGACCGGCCTTGTTGAATCCTTGTTTAAAATCTCAAGGTCTTCTTTTTCTGCAACAGATTCAACAGACATCATTTTCTTAGTCTCGGTTGCTGTTGAAATCACAGGAATTATTCCAAGGCTCTCAAGTTTTTTTGCCAGAGCATTCCCGCCGTGATGACCGCCGGTTATCGGAACTGCATATTTAAAATCCGGGCTTATCACAACAACAAAAGGATCTGTCCATTTATCTTTTAAAAGAGCAGATATCTTCCTCACAGCAATCCCGGCAGACATTACTGCCGCAATTCCCCTGTAATTAAAAAAGACCTCTTCAAAGATGCTGCCAGTATATTCATAATAGTCAGCATCTATTGCTTTGGCTAACTTTTTGGATTCGTCTTCAAAATTTTTCAGGGAGATTACAGCAATTTCTTTCATTCGTAAAGATATGAATTTACATAGCCGGAGTCAACAGCATCAACAACATTCCCGATTATTATCAGCGCTGTCTTGTCGATGCCTGCATCCCTTGCTTTTTTGGAAACATCTGAAACAGTTCCTTTGATTATCTTCTCGTCAGGCCATGTTGCTTTGTATACAACTGCGGCAGGGGTGTCAGGCGGGCATCTGACTTTGGAAAAAACCTCTTCCATATGCTCTGTTCCAAGAAAGATTACCATAGTCTGCCCAAGCTCTGACATCTCTGCAATATTGTCAGTCTTTAAGGTTGTTCCGGCAGGCCTTGTTACAATTACAGACTCTGAAACACCCCTTAGCGTAAGCTGTGTTCCAAGCGCTGCAGCCGCACCAAACATTGATGAGACACCAGGCACTCTTTCAACAGAAATCCCCTCTTTTTCAAGAAGCGCCACCTGCTCGATTATCGCACCATAAAGTGAAGGATCTCCGGAGTGAAGTCTTACCACAACCTTTCCGGCCTTTGCCGCATCGGACATGATTTTTGTAATCTCCGAAAGCTTCATTTTCCAGCTGTCATACTTCTCTGCCGCCGGGCACTCATCAACAAGCACAGGATTTACAAGCGACCCTGCATAGATTAACACTTCAGCCCTGTCAAGCAGCTTTTTGCCCTTAACAGTTATGAGCTCGGGATCTCCGCATCCTGCACCTACGATATAGACTTTGTTCATTTTTTATCTCCTCGCAAAAAGAACACTAAAGTATGCACTCTTCTCTGGAATCTCCTCATTTCTATAAATTCTCTGATCCTTCATGTAAATTTTTTCTGCAAGGATAAATTCGCTAAATCCCTCTTTTTTAAGATCATCAATAATTTTTCCAGGCTCTTTTACTTTCAGAATTATTTTTGAGTTCTCATCAGAACCGTCTGTTATTAAAATTCCGCCGTTTACACTCACACCAGCTGCGGATGCAAATGCAGTAATTGAACTTATTCCGGGAATTGTGCTGTATTCAATCGAAGGGTACTTCTCATCAATTATCCCGCAGAGTCTTCCAAAAGTACCGTAAAAATTTGGATCTCCAAGTATGCAGAATACGGCAAGGCCGTTTTTTGCAGCAGGTGCAATGATGTCGGCATTTTTGTGCATGCATTTAAGGATGAAGTCTTCATCATCTGTCATTGGAAACGAAAGAACGACTGCATCATTTCTGTACGGGGAGATTATCTCTTTTGCAACATTTCCCGGAACAAAGACACAATCCGCATCCTGAATCATCCTCACAGCCTTTAAAGTTAAAAGCTCAGGATCCCCCGGACCGATTCCAACTGCAACAAGCATTTATTCCACACTCCCGACGATTATAAAAACAGGATTTATAGGTTTTAGCATAATATCCCCTGTAAGATTATATGAGCGTGAAACCTGTATATGAATCAGCTCCTTAAAAATTCCAAGCTCTTTCATTTTCGCCACAGTTTTATCAACCGTTTTAAGAAGCACTGCATTAACAACAATATTTCTTCTGACTTTTTTTGATAAAATCTCTAATATCTCTTCAATATTTGTAGAGCCTCCAAGAAATGCAGAGTCGATATATTCAATATTTTTCAAAACTTCTGCGGCTTCACCCTGCATCAGTCTGATATTTTTCCGGCCGGATTTTAAAATTTCGCGGGAGGCGTATTCTATTGATTCATCTCTTTTGTCTATTGCAATAACCTCCCTGCAAAATCCTGATGCATAAACAGATATTTTTCCGGTACCGCACCCTATATCGGCAATTATCTCATTCTCTTTTAAATCAAGTTTAAATATGGAGACTGCCATTATCTCATCCCGGGTTGGACCTCCGCTTAACTTCATGAATCACCTGAAAGCTTTCAGATTAGGTTTTACTTCTAATTATATAACAAAATTGTTTTTTCATTAAGCCAATAAAAATTTACAAAAAATTTTCTCTTTTTTCTTCAGTTTATGAAAAAAATAAGTAAAAGTTAAAGTGCGCATCGACCAAATATATGAAGAATGATCAAAGTTCGTAGAGAGGTATGTGGATATTGCGGAGCATGCGTTTCTGTATGCCCTGAAGGAGCAATTGAGCTTGTTGACGCTTACCTTTCAGTGGATAATGAAAACTGCAAGACCTGCAGGATTTGTGTGAAAGTCTGCCCCCTTGGCGCACTGGAGGTTTCAGATGAAGAGTGAATATGATGTATTAATAATCGGCGGAGGGCCGGGCGGTGCGCTTGCAGCAAAAACATGTGCAGAGAAGGGACTGTCTGTCTGCATTGTGGAAAAAAGGCCGGCAATCGGCGTTCCTGTAAGGTGTGCTGAAGGTATAGGAGAGGACTTAATCGGTGAATTTTTTGATGAACTCAACCCGAAATGGATATCAGCAAAAATAAAGGGTGCTAAATTAATCTCTCCTGACGGAAGCAGTTTTTACCTAAGCCCTGAGATGGCCGGAAATGAGGTCGGCTTTGTTCTCGACAGAAAATTCTTTGACCGCGATTTGGTCTGGCAGGCTGTTGAGGCCGGTGCAGAGTGCTATGTAAAAGCACGTGCCGTTGATGCAATAATGGAAAACGGAGTTGTCAAAGGAGCATTAATAGAGCAGTTCGGCGAAGTAAAGGAAGTCCGTGCAAAAATAGTAATAGCAGCTGATGGTGTTGAATCAAAGTTTGCCAGGTACTGCGGCATTGATACAACTGTGCCATTAAGGGAGCTTGAGACATGTGCACAGTATCTTATGACCGATATTGACATTGAACCGGGCATCACTGTATTTTATGTGGGCCGCGAGGTTAGTCCGGAAGGATATATCTGGATATTTCCAAAAGGCGACAGGACTGCAAATGTCGGAATCGGAATTTCAGGAACACAGTCAAAAGACGGCAGCCGTGCAAAAGACTATCTTGACAAATACGTGAAGAAAAATTTCCCTGACGGAAAGATTATCGAGCTTATCGTCGGAGGAGTTTCTGTATGTCAGCCTCTTGAATGCACAGTTGCAGACAACTTAATAGTTGTCGGAGATGCCGCACGCTTAAGTGATCCAATTACAGGCGGAGGAATTTACAATGCCATGTATACAGGCCGTCTTGCAGGAGAGGTTGCAGCAGAGTGCATAAGAAATAATAACTGCACAAAAGAGGCTTTGATGAAGTACGATACAACATGGCGTGCATCAAAGATGGGAAAAGCTCTTGAGAGAAATTACCATATTAAAGAAATTTTTGTCAAACTCTCAGACAAGCAGCTCAACTCAGTCCTAAGTTCAGTCAACAACATTGTAATGAAGGAATTCTCTACCCTTACACTTCTAAAAGAGATAATTAAAACAAATCCGCTTCTTATAAAAGAGCTTTCAGGTCTTAGAAAATATTTTGAATAATTTAAAATAAATTTTTCAGTTTTTTTTCTTTTGATATTTGGTTTTTTTTAATTTTTTGTAATCTGATTTTTTTTGGATTTTTTTATTTTGTCAGTGAATTTTTTTATTCTTTGGTTATCCGGTTTTTTGGGGATTTTTTATTTTGATATTTGAGTTTAAATTTTTTTGTCACCTGAATTTATTTTGGATTTTTAAGCTGAATGTTTAGTGTTTTAATGCAGTCTTCTTCAGCCTCCTTTTTTGTAAAGACCATTATCCTGTCATTTGGTTTTATTCTGACAGTTCCGCTTGGGATGATTATGTCATTTCCCTGCCGGATAATTGCAATAAATACAAAGTCACGGACATCAAGCTCTTTTATCTCATGATCTACAAAGGGGGCGTTTTCATCAACTGTTACCTCAAAAATTGTTCCGCCCGGAATCATTGCAAGCTGCTGCATATCAGGGTTTCCTGACCAGTAGTAAAGCCTGTTTGCAACGAGTTCATCAGGGTTTTCGCTGATTTTAACACCGACCTCCTTGAAAAGTTCTGAATGCTCAACCTGGTTTACAATTGAGATCAGGTTTTTTACTTCGAGGCGTTTTGCAAGCCAGCATGTCATAAGATTTACTGCATCATCGCTTGTTGTTGTAACAAGTACATCAGCCCTGTCAGCCCCCGCATCCTCAAGAACTGACTTGTCAGTTGAGTTGCCTGTAATTGCCATGACATCATAATGCTCAAGTATTTCATTGCAGCGCTGTTCGTCCTTGTCTATTACAACAACGCTGTCGCCGTGCTCAGCGGCTATTGCAGCAAGATTTCTGCCTATTCCCCCAAGACCAATTATGATAATATACATTTCATCACCTATCCTGCATGGCTATAGATATAATTTATGAAATGTAATAATTTCTTTAAGTGATCTGCGGAATAGATGAGGCAGGGAAAGGATCAGTTCTCGGCCCGATGGTAATTGGAGGCATAGCAGGCTCCTCTCTTGTTATATTTGAGGAGATGGGCTTTAAGGACTCAAAAATGCTTACTCCAAAAAAGCGTGAGGAGATGTACTGTGAGATTGTCTCTTCGTTTAAGTACACGACAGTGATTATTGATGCGCAAAAAATTGATGAATACCGCAGGAATTTTTCAATGAATACAATTGTTGCAAAAGCCCATGCGCGTGCAATCGATAATCTCTCTTCCAAAACCGCTTATGTTGATGCCTGCGATGTTAACGAATTAAGATACGGTGCATCAGTCAGTGAATTTTTAAAAAGCCCTGTAACTGTCACTTCCGAGCATAAAGCAGACAAAAAATATGCAATTGTCGGCGCTGCATCGATTGTTGCAAAGGTTACAAGAGACCGGGAGATTGAAAGGCTTTCAGCAGAGTACGGAGATATTGGAAGCGGATATCCTTCTGATCCAAAGACTGTCAGATATATTGAAGACTGCTTAAAAAAGAGCGGGGAATGCACTGATATTGTAAGAAAAAGCTGGAAGACGGTCTCAAACATCTCAGGAAAAATAAGGCAGAAGAGCATCTTTGATTTTTAGGGTTAGCTGATTTTACCCTGTTGCGAAATTTCATCAGTTACAAAAACATAATTATTATTCAGATGGACTGGCTTTTAGTTGTGCTATTTTGTGTGGCACTGTATTTTTTAATAACAGGATATATAAAAGCAAACAATCTCTGGGAGGATTATATTGTCTTTTACGGGCCCATTCTCGGCATCAAGACAGACAATGTAAAAATTTTTGATAAATTCCTGCCATATTCCAGGTTCTTTAAACTTTACGGAACAGCAGGAGCACTGATGGTTGTTGTTGTATCAGTGCTTATGTCACTGATGCTGATATTTACACTGCAAAGGACAATCGCATCGCCTCCTGCTCCAACCGGAATTTATGAGCCGCAGAATATTCTTGCGATTCCCGGAATCAATGAATTTCTCCCTCTTTCGTTTGCAGTATTATTTGCATTTGTTGTAACTCTTATGGTTCACGAGGGCGGACACGGAATTCTTGCCAGAATCGAGGGAATGAAAGTTAAGAGTACGGGAATTTTGTTTTTTATAGTTCCAATCGGCGCTTTTGTCGAGCCTGACGAGGAGGATGTTGAAAAAGCTAAATCATCCTCGAAAATAAGGATGTTTGGCGCAGGAATCACCAACAATATGGTGGTTGCGTTTTTAAGCTTCATGATAATAATCGCTTTGCTGGGTCTTGCAGCTCCTGTAGATTCTCCATACATCAAGGCAGTCTACAAAGATTACCCTGCATATGACGCGGGAGTTCCTCCAAATTCTGTTATTACAGAAATAAACGGAATAAAAATAAATTCACGCGATGATGCAGCGGCAATTTTAGACAGCACAAAACCGGGCGATGAAATAACAATCAGCATATTAAAAGACAATGCCGTTTTGGAATACGAAATAACTCTAAAAGAATGGCCTTCCCAGATAGATAAGAAAGATTCCGGTTTTTTGGGAATTTCATACTATGACTCCGCTGCTGTTAAACAAATGTATGAAAATGTTATCAGAAGTCCCTTAGGCCCTCTGCTTCTCATATATGTGCCAATTAATGCAGTGATTTATAATGACAGCCTGGGCCTTGGAATTTTGGCTTTTGATTCACCTGATTATGCTGCCTGGCAGACGCCGATTTACGGGTTCTGGACAATTGTGCAGATATTTTTCTGGATGTTCTGGCTTAACTTTGCAGTTGCGACATTTAATGCACTCCCGTTTGTTCCCCTTGACGGCGGATACATTATGCAGGAAGGAATAAAGAAATTTTTTGAGAAGAGAAAAATGCCGGTGAAATACGCAAATTATCTGGTTGCAGGAATCAGCTGGTTTATGATAGTTGTTGTGGCATCGATAATTCTCGTTCCATACCTCTCGGCAATTTGACAAAAAAAATTTAAAATTTTTTTCATTCAGTTTTTTTTGAAATGTTCTTTTGCATTTTTTTTTAGATTTTGCTTTTCTTTTACAAACAATCCATTTAAATCAGACAGATTCTTTGTGATGCGGCAGGTTGCAGAAAGTCCTGGAAATATGGCTGAATTATCCTTCTTTTACAGGGTTATAGAGTCCTAAATATGCGCAGGAAAGATTTAAAATAATATTTTAAAAAGTTAATAAAAAAAATTCTCCTGATTTTGGTTATCATCCGGTTTATAAATTTCTCAGGGTTTCTCAAAGTATATAAAGACACACAGGGCAGTAATCCGAAAAAATAAAACAAATCATACTTTTTTTGGCAAAACCTGCTAAAAATTTTTAAATTTATATTATAATTCAATTAAATTTTTAAAATCTGATTTATTTAAAAAACAGTTTCATTTTAAAAGAATATAGACTTTTTATTTAGCAGCCGGTTTCCCGAAATTTTATTAATATATTCCATTATAAATAAATAATTTGAGATTCAAAATCTTTTTATCCCTGCGATGAATTATTCTTTTGATAATTTATCAAAAACCAAAAAACATCTGCAAAATATTGTGCTGTAAAAAAATTATAAAATTACACCCGCATCCAGATGGAAATAAGACAAAAGTCAATATTAAAAAGAATTTTTCCGGCAGAGATTAACCGGTTAAGTTTTTTTTCATTCATATGCGGCATGATTAAGAGGTGAAAAAAATGAAATCCGACGGGCGTAGTATACCGGTGCATCATATCGATGTTAAAAGAAAAGATCTGCTTCAAAGCCTTGCAAAAGAGCATGGAACACCAGTATTTGTTATTGATCATGAACAGATAAGAAAAAATTACAGGGATTTTAAGGAGCGTCTGCCAAATGTTCAGGTCTATTATGCAGTCAAGGCAAATTCAAATCCTGAGATCATAAAAACCCTTTATGAGATGGGATGCAGTTTTGATGTTGCATCAATGCCCGAATTCATGCTTGTATATGAAAATATAAAGCACCTTTCCGAAGATGAGCAGCTGGACTGGATATATGATAAAATAATATATGCAAATACAATAAAACCGGCAGAAACTCTCCAGGCTTTAAACCACTATCAGCCGCTTGTTACATTTGACAACATTGAGGAGTTAAAAAAGATAAAGAAATTCGCCCCCCAGGCAGGACTTGTCCTAAGACTCCGTGTCCCAAACACCGGTTCTATGGTAGAGCTCTCCTCCAAATTCGGTGTGGACCCCGGCGATGCCGTTGATCTTATTGAATCCGCATATGAGATGGGCCTTACAGTTGAAGGACTTAGTTTTCATGTAGGCAGCCAGTGCACAAACTTTGAAAATTATATCCAGGCTCTTGAGATATCGTCAAACATATTCACTGAAGTTGAGACAAGAACAGGGCAGAAATTAACTCTCCTTGATATCGGCGGAGGCTTTCCGGTAAAATATCATCCGGGTGTCAAATCAATAAGGACTCTTGCAAAGCAGCTGAATGAGGAATTTGAACGCCTTTTGCCAGCAGACATTCAGATTATGGCAGAGCCCGGAAGATTTCTGGTTGCAAACGCATGCTCGGTTGTTGCAAAGGTTGTCGGAAAGGCATTTCGTGACGGAAAGCCGTGCTATTACATAAATGACGGAGTTTACCACACATATTCAGGCCAGGTCTTTGATCACTGCACATACCCTGTTCTTTCATTCAAAGAGGGCGAGCCGCAGATATCAGCAGTATTCGGCCCGACATGCGACGCTTTTGACACAATCACCCTTTCTGCCGAACTTCCCGAACTTGAAATTGATGATCTTGTATATTCTGAAAATATCGGTGCATATTCGCATGCATCATCAACATACTTCAACGGCTTTCCGCCGGCAAAGGTTGTTCACATAAACAAATAAATTTTAAATTTTTTTTTTGGAATTTCTATTTGCCTTCCCACTTTTTTTCCCTTAATTTTTTAGTAAAAAATATCAGAGCCATTTTCTTTTTCTGAAATAATAGATCATTCCTGCAGATATTGCAATCATTACAGCAATAGTTGCAGGATAGCCGTAAATCCATTCAAGCTCAGGCATGTAATGAAAGTTCATCCCGTAAATACCTGCAATATATGTGAGAGGAATAAAAATAGTCGCAATTATTGTAAGAACCTTCATTACCTCATTCATCCTGTTGCTGAGGCTTGAAAGATGAATATCACGTATTTCTGAGATCATATCCCTGTAGGTCTCAATTGTATCAATAATCTGAATTATATGATCATAAAGATCATTAAAGTAAATCCCGGTTTTTTCACCAATGATATCTGAATCACTTCTTCTAATGGCAAGTATCATATCCCTCACCGGCAAGATATTCTTTCTAAGAAAGATTATCTGCTTTTTTAAAGAGTAAATAGAATCTGCAACATTGGAATCATTATCTTCAATTATTCTTTCTTCCAGATCCTCTATCTTATCGCCAACCGCTTCAAATGCAGAATAATAGCCGTCGACTATTGTATCAACCATCATATACATCAGGTAGTCAGAGCCAAGACTCCTGATTTTGCTGCGGCTGTTCATTATTCTTTTTTTAATGTTTTCAAAGACAAAAGAATCTGATTCATTTACAGTGACAACAAAATTATCAATGATAATTATGCTTATCTGCTCAGATACCACCTCTTCTTTGAAAGAAACATTTTTTAAGCAGACAAAGAGATAGTTTTCAAACTCCTCATATTTGGGCCTTGCATAGGTATTTAGAATATCTTCAAGAGTAAGCGGATGAATGCCAAAGGCCTGTCCGAATTTTTCTATCAGACCAATATCAAGATGCCCTTTTATCTCAATCCATCTTATTTTATTGTCCTTTGCCGGAATTATAAGATTATCAGGTAAAAAATTGTCAGTCTCATTAAATGACTCGCTGTCAAACTCAATGCAGCTGACTTTGGTTTCAGCAGGTGTTTTTTCACTTATTCCGATTAATGTTCCGGGAGGCATTCCTGCTTTTGAAGATTCTTTGGTGCTGTATTTTTTTGTAACTGCCATTGCTGTATTTTCCAGAAGTTTTGTTTGAAACTTTTTTTATGTCAATATTGTTCAAATGCTATATATCATTTTTCGGCGACCGCAATAAAAAATAAAAAAAAGAAAAATTAAATTCTTTTCCAACGGGTTTGTTATTTAATTTCACCAGATTCTGGTTGTCTGCAAAATTAAAAAATTCGTGTTTCATTTTGTTACAGCCCTAAAAAACGACGTTACAAAATGAAACATCCATAAACAATCGCGTTTCATATTGTAACATGTCAAAAGTAATCCGTCTTTCGGAGGATTCAATAGAAATAGCTCTTAAATATGGCAACACTGTCAGTGAGGGAATAAGGACAATGGAAAAACTGCTGAAAAAACAGAAAAGCGGCATTGATATTGAAGAGATAAGAACAGTCATACAGGAAGAGCTTGAAAACCTAAGGAGATACTAAGGCTTTGAAATATTGTGTTAAAATATCCTTAAATCTTAATCTGTCTGAGAAAAAGACAGCTGACAGAATTGAGGAGATAAAATCAGCCGCACCTTATTTTTCCTTTCAAAAAAAGCCAAATATTTCATTTCAGGAAATTATCCTCTCAGAAAAAAAAGATATTAAAAAACTGCTGGGTATCATTGAAAATTCTCTCTCAGAAGAATTCTGCCTTCGCCTGATGGCCGGCGGATGGAGGATTCAAAACTCCAAAGGTCAGGACAAATTTTTTTTAAAGGTTTCTCCTCATCTGAATTGCAGGGATTTCTTTTATGACTTAAAAGAGGAGATTTTAAAATCCAAAATCGCAGAAAATTTAAAATATGCAGAGAATGGCTACGACATTTTAATTTTTGAAAGCCAAAACAGAGGCGACACATACTGGTTTTTATCAGCAATAAAAGAAAAAAAAGGCATCTTATCTACACTGCTTTTAAAAACACTTTACAGAAGATGCAAAAAACCGCTGCACACTCCAAGAAAATTCTGTTTTTTAACTGATGTATTATCAATTGATATTTCAATAAATGATAAAAAATACAGAACATACAGTATCCCAAAAAAAGAGTGGCATCAGCCCGGCGATAAAAATGCACATAAAAAAACTCTTGAAGAATACAGAATCCTGTGTAGATACCAGTTATGCAGCAGAAATGGTTTTTCAGCAGATGGAAAAACAAAAAAAATCTTCGTTTCATCAGACCTTCATCTTGGGCATTGTGATATAATAGATGCCGCCGCAAGACCGTTTAAAAAAGATTCTGTAAAAGAAATGGATGAAATTTTAATCTCAAACTGGAATTGCACCGTTGACGCAGATGACACAGTGATATTCGCAGGTGATCTGACATACAATAAAAATTCGGATGAGACTGATGAGTATCTGAAAAGATTAAACGGAGATATTATTTTTATCAGCGGAAACCATGACACCGCCAAATGCAAAATGCATACGCAATATGAACTAAAACATGGCGGCTTTTCATTTTTGTTTATTCATAATCCAAAAAATGCGCCGGAGAAATATGACGGCTGGATTGTTCACGGACATACACACAATAGCAGAATGTGCGAATATCCTTTCATTGATTTTCAAAACAGGACAATCAACATAAGCTGCGAACTTACGCAATACCGCCCGGCAGATATTGATGAAATTATTGATATCATAAAATGCGGCATGAATCGCAGGATAAACCGGATATACAGCATGGATGCCGGTGCATTTTAAAGAAAACCAAAAAAAATTTACATTTTTGCTGTTTTTCCAACAACATCATTTATTAAATTCTCACATATGTCAGCAGAATAATCCGCAACCCTTTTGATGCTGTCAGAGATATTTACAATATTTACTGCAACAGCTGCTTCAAAATCCATCGATTCGGTATTTATCTTCTTGCAGTGCTCTTCGATAACACGTGAACTTGTAATAATCCGGTTTGCATTTTCAATATCATCAGAAAAAAAAGCATCCATGCTGGACTGAAAAATTCTGACTGAACTGACACTTGCATCCTCAATCTCATCCATAAGTCTTTTTGGTATTTTTTTGCCGGATAATCTCTTGACATTTCCGGCTATCCTGTCTGCATGATCGCCTACTCTTTCAATTATTCTGCTTGCAAGGAAATAATGAACAGCATTTTCAGTAGAAATTCCCATTTTTCTTGAGAGGTTTAAATCATTTAAAATAAGATTTGTCTGCCTGCCGATAAGCCAGTGAAGCCTGTCAACATCATTGTCGCGTGAAATTACATTTTCTGCAAGCGAGGAGTCATTTTCTTTTAATGAAATTATTGCGTCCTGGTGCATTTTTATGACTATTACAGACATTCTTGAAATTGTATTTTTAAGCGGCATCTCTGAAGGGTTTAAAAGATCCTTAATCAGAACAGTATTGTCTGTCTCTCCGACAACCTCCTGGCCGATTGCCATATTTGTAAACTCCCTTACAATCTCCATTGTAAAAGGAGGCAGCCTTCCGTGCGCCCAGATTTTCATCGAAGTGTACCCTGAAATGTATGCACCGATAAGACACCGAAGAAAAAAATTTTTGTCTGTTGAAGCGCTTACCTCGCACTCCCAGGTTTTCTGAATCTGATCACCGCTGGTGTTTGGTGTTATAAGAAGAGTGCCGTCATCCTGAACTATAAGGCCGATAGGATCATTTTTTTCAATCCTGCTTTTTTTAACCCAGTCCTTTGGCAAAGAAACTATGTATGATGAACCCCCGCTCATCTGAACTTTGCGTATATCCATATACTGGTTTCTATATCCTAACCTATAAAATATATTTCAATTATATCCGGATATGGATCTACTGACCTCACATATTTTATTTCGACAATCCCTTTATATGCTCCTCTTCAACTCCTAAGTGGTGAGATAAAACCTATGGATTCATCAAAACGATTTGGTCTGGTTTCTGCCGCACTTATGGCATTTGTAATTTTTGCTGTTATTGTATGCGGCTGCACAGGAAATGAAGAGAAAAACCTTTCAGGAAAGGCTCCTTTGCAGACAGAAATAAAAACACTGACAGTCACCGGCTCAACAACTGTCCTACCTGTCGGCCAGGCAGCAGCTGAAAGCTATATGGCAGATAATCCAAATGCTGACATCCAGTTATCCGGAGGAGGCTCAAGTGTTGGAGTACAGGCTGTCGGAGAAGGAACAGCTGATATAGGAATGGCATCACGTGAACTCAAAGATTCAGAAAAGGAAAAGTATCCTGATCTTGTACAGCACGTAATTGCAAAAGACGGGATTGCAATAATTGTCCACAAAGACAATCCGGTTTTGGAGATTACAACTGAAACTGCAAGAAAAATCTACAAAGGGGATATCACAAACTGGAAAGATGCCGGCGGAAAAGACATGGCAATAGTTGTTGTCGGGCGTGACAGTTCATCAGGAACAAGAGAATTTTTCTCTGAATCAGTAATGAACAAAGAAGACTATGTCCTAACACAGCTTGAAAAGAACTCAAACGGAGCAGTAAAACAGACTGTTGCACAGACACCCGGCGCAATCGGATATGTCAGCATGGGATATCTTGACAGTACTGTAAAAGGGCTTTTGATTGACAATGTTGAGCCAACTGTTGATAATGTCCTAAACGGCAGATACCCGGTTGCAAGAGGGCTTAATATGTTTACAAAAGGTGAGCCAAAAGGCATTTCAAAAGACTACCTTGACTTTTTACTCAGCCCAAAAGGCCAGGCAATTGTCACTGAAGAAGGATACGTTAACGTAGCCTGAAAAGTTTGAACAAAATCAAAAAAATAAAAATGCAAAATAAAGGTTTGGGAAAATTCCTGACCTTTTTTGCTGTTTTAAAAAAATTTTTAAAAGACAGCATCTACGCATTTTATTTCATCAGGCGGTTTTAGAAGAAATGAACAATTCAACGGTTAATGTATCGATAAAAAATGGTATCAGAGTAAACGGCACAAGGCGTTTTTCCGAAATTTTTGTACGGGGAGTTTTATTCACTGCGGCCATTTTTGCAGTTCTCGCAGTCTTTTTTATTATGCTTTTTCTCATAAAGGAGGCTGTATTTATACTTCAGACAGTAAGCCTGTATGACTTTTTATTTGGAGAAGTATGGAATCCAACAGGACTTGCACCGCAGTTTGGGACACTGCCGTTATGGACAGGAACCATTCTTGTAACAATCGGTGCAATGGCCATTGCAGCACCCCTTGGAATCGGAAGCGCAATATATCTCTCAGAGATCGCAAGTCCCAAAATTAGAAATGTCGTAAAGCCTGCAATAGAGCTTCTTGCAGGCATACCTTCTGTTGTTTACGGTTTTTTTGGTTTAATTATTTTAACCAGCTGGCTCAGAGTTGCTTTTGATGTGCCTTCAGGAGAGTGCTGGCTTGCAGGATCGATTCTTCTTGGGATAATGGCGCTTCCAACAATCATCAGTGTATCAGAAGATGCTATATCCGCAGTGCCTGTCGCTTTTAAGCAGGGATCTCTGGGTCTTGGCGCAACACACTGGCAGACGATAAGCCGGGTGATTATTCCGGCATCGCTTTCAGGCATCACTGCCGCCGTCATTTTGGGAATGGGCCGGGCGATAGGAGAGACGATGGCTGTTCTCATGGTTACAGGAAATGCAGGAGTAATCCCGGAGCCTATAACAAATGTTCTTTCGCCTGTAAGGACTCTTACAGGGACACTTGGAATTGAGATGGGAGAGGTTGCAGTAAACAGCGAACATTACTATGCACTATTCGGAGTTGCCGTTCTTCTTCTTGCAATCACGCTTTTTGTAAATATCGGTGCCGGGGCAATTCTAAAAAAGATAAACAGTACATCTAAAAAAACAACAGGCAGAACAGAAGTAAGAATAAGAGCAGGAATAAAATACACAACAGGATTTCTTTTTGAAACGAACATAAAAAGCTTAAGAATATGCTCCAAAAATCTTAAATATGCAGCATACGCAGCTCTCGTAATTTTTGCGGCCATGCTTTTTGGAATATCTGCGGCTTTGATAACTGCCTTTTTTATTCTTATCCTTTATCTGGTATTTAATAAATTTTCAGCAGCACTTTCACAAAAACTGGCATTCGGACTTTTATACCTCTCAACAGGCATTGTACTTTTAGTCCTTGCAGTAATTTTGTATGATATTATATCAAACGGACTCCCGGCAATATCATGGGAATTTTTAACAGAGGCACCACGAAGTCTCGGCCGTGAGGGAGGAATCTTTCCGGCGATTGTCGGCACATTA
The DNA here is from genome assembly GCA_023396365.1 of Methanobacteriota archaeon. Lineage (GTDB taxonomy): Archaea > Halobacteriota > Methanomicrobia > Methanomicrobiales > Methanomicrobiaceae > Methanomicrobium. Next base: position 13,015 of record JAEWWL010000048.1, on the reverse strand, counting down.
TATCTTGTTTTGGGCTCGATATTATTCGCTCTTCCTCTGGGTGTCGGTGCGGCCATATATTTAATCGAATATACCAAAGAGAGCCGGGCAACAGCAGTCATCAGTTCAGGAGTTGATCTCTTAAACGGAACTCCCTCAATTGTTTTTGGACTTTTCGGATTTTCATTTCTTGTAATCTGGCTGAATCTTGGGGTATGCCTTCTTGTCGGGCAGATTACACTCGGCCTCATGATTCTTCCAACAATTATCAGAACAACGCAGGAGGCTTTAAAATCTGTTCCCCAGTCAGTAAGGCAGGGAAGTCTGGCCCTTGGTGCATCTAAATGGCAGACGATAAGCAAAGTCGTTTTACCTCCTGCATTTCCGGGAATTATCACAGGAACAATTCTTTCAATCGGAAGAGCTGCCGGTGAAACAGCCCCTATTATGTTTACAGCTGTTGTCTTCTCATCAAGATTTCTTCCCTCATCAGTATTTGAACCGGTAATGGCGCTTCCATATCACCTGTTCATTTTATCAACAAATGTTCCGGGGGCTACGACAAACCAGTACGGAACAGCACTTGTTCTAATAGGATTTGTTGTGGCAGTCTATATCGCAGCGATAGTCATCAGAAATCATTATCAGAAATCAGTAAAATGGTGAATTCAAAATGGATAATCAGGATTTCATATTACAGGCAAAAAAATTAAGTCTTTTCTATGGTGAAAAGCAGGCGCTAAAAGATGTGGACATAAAAATCCACAAAAATAAGGCAACAGCACTTATAGGCCCGTCAGGATGCGGAAAGTCAACGCTTCTCAGATGCTTCAACCGCATGAATGATCTTTTGGACAACTGCAGAATAAGCGGAGAAATTTACTACCATGCAAATAATATCCACGCCTCCGGCGTTGATGTAGTGCAGCTCAGAAAAAAAATTGGAATGGTTTTTCAGCATCCAAATCCCTTTCCCAAATCAGTATATGACAATGTTGCATATGGTCCGCGGGTGCACGGAATAAAGGACAAAGAATTACTTGACGAAATTGTTGAGAAATCCTTAAAAAGAGCCGCATTATGGGATGAGGTTAATGACAGACTTTATGATCCTGCAATGGGTCTTTCAGGCGGACAGCAGCAGAGGCTTTGCATTGCACGAACACTTGCTGTTGAACCTGATGTTATACTAATGGACGAGCCGTGCTCTGCACTTGACCCGATTGCAACAGCTAAGATTGAATCGCTAATTGATAATCTGAAAAAGGAATACACAGTAATAATTGTAACCCACAGCATGCAGCAGGCATCAAGGGTCAGTGATTTTACAGGATTTATGTACCTGGGCGAACTTATTGAATTTGATAAAACAGAAAAGATTTTTTCAGCACCGGATATGGAACTTACAAACAACTACATCACAGGAAGATTCGGATAAAAGAGGTATTAAAATGTCAGAAAAATTTCATGAAGAGATACAAAAACTAAAATTACTTACAGAAGAGATGGGGCATTATTCAATTCATATGTTCTCGGACTCATTAAAAGCACTCAAAAATCTTGATGAAGAGCTGGCAAGAGATGTTTTTTTAAGAAGAGGAAAACTTTCCGAGTACAACAGAAAAATTGATGAAGAAGTAATCCGTCTCTTATCCCTTTACCAGCCGGTTGCAAACGATCTAAGAACAATTGCATGTATTAACCAGCTGAACACATCCTTCTACCGTGTCGGAAGGAATGCAAAAGAGATCTCAAATTTCATTGAATTCATGCCGCAGCTCTCGCATCTTGGGATAATGAATACAATATGCCATATGGCAGAATGTGTAACATCAATGCTTTGCGACTCGCTCTCTTCATTTGAAAACAATGATGCAGAAATCCTAAAGACATTCAATGAACGTGAACAGGACATTGACAATCTCCAGAAAACTGTCTTTCGTGAGAGCATAACTTATATGATGGAGGACAACAGGACAATATCAACATGCATTGAATATGTCATGGTCTCAAGATACTTAGAAAGGATGGGAGATCATGCATGCCTTATGGGCGAAAAGATATATTTCATGATCAAAGGCAGAATAATTGACATAAATTAATCTGCATAAAAAATAAAAGGGACATCATCATGCCTGAAACTGAGCAGGACAAACCTGAATTATTTATAAACAGGGAGCTTTCGTGGATTGAATTCAACCGCAGGGTTTTGGAGGAGGCAAAAGACAACCGCCATCCGTTACTTGAGAGAATCAAATTCTTATCAATTTATTCAAGCAACTTAGACGAATTCATGATGATTCGTGTTTCAGGTTTAAGAAGGCAGATAAAGGGAGGTGTTCTTGAATCCCCCCCTGACGGACTTACACCCTCAGAACAGGTTACAGAGATAAGAAAGGAGGTAAAGCAGCTTATTTTAGAGTCTGACGGCCTTTGGCGTGACGAGCTGTTAAATGCCCTTTCAGAAAATGATATCCATATTCATAAATTCAGGGATCTTTCAAAGAAGCAGAAAAATTTCCTCAGGGAGTATTTTGAAAAGGAGCTTTTCCCTGCCCTTACACCAATGTCTTTTGATGTGGGAAGGCCGTTTCCGTTCATTTCAAATTTAAGCTTAAACCTTGCAGTAATCATAAATGATCCCGAATCAGGAATGAACTTCTCAAGGCTTAAAATTCCAAGGGATTCATTTAAAAGATTAATTAAAGTTCCTGAAGATTCAAAGGGTGAACCGCCCAAAAAGAATCCACGAAAATTTGATTTTATCTTCATTGAAGATCTGGTGGCATCAAATATTGATCTGCTGTTTCCGGAGATGGATATTGTAAACAGCTATCCGTTTGTTGTTACAAGGGATACCGACCTTGAGATTGAAGAGGATGAGGCATCAGATCTTTTAACAGCGATAGAGGAGAGTGTAGGGCTTAGAAGAACAGGGTCGCCAACGCGTCTTGAGGTTAACCGCTCAATGCCCAAATGGGTCAGAATCATACTTGCCCAGAAGCTTTCTTTGTCAGGCACTGATGTCTATACAAACGATGATCCATTAAGAAAATCCGATCTTATGGAGCTTATGGAGATAGACAGGCCTGATTTAAAGGATAAACCATTCCTGCCGTCATACCCCTGCGGTTTTGACAATGAGCAGAAGGATATCTTCAACGAAATAAAAAAAGGCGACATTTTATTTTACCACCCTTACGACAGCTTCAATCCGATAATCAATCTCTTAAAGCAGGCGGCAAATGACCCGGCCGTAATTGCAATCAAACAGACTTTATACAGGGTCGGCAAAAATTCCCCTGTTGTCAGGTACCTGATGAAGGCAAGAGAGAATGGAAAACAGGTTTCTGTAATGGTTGAATTAAAAGCCCGTTTTGATGAGGAAAACAATATCGAATGGGTAAAAAAACTTGAACAGGCCGGCGTTCATGTAGTCTACGGCCTTGTCGGGATAAAAGTCCATTCAAAGCTTTTAATGATAGTAAGGCGTGAAAAAGAGGGGCTTTTAACATACATTCACTTTGGAACAGGAAACTACAATCCTGTTACTGCAAGGGTCTACACCGATTTTGGAATACTTACATGCGATAAAAGCATTGCCTCTGATGCAGCAGACCTTTTCAATGCCTTAACAGGCCATTCAGGAAAAGTAAGTTATGAATCATTTCTCGTCTCCTATGGTAAAACCGGCTCGATGAGAGAGGATATTTTAAAGTACATCAGACGGGAGACGGAGCATAAAAATAACGGCAGAGACGGATACATTGCATTCAAGATGAATCAGCTTGTAGACCCGGATATCATAAATGCATTATACTCAGCATCTGAATCCGGCGTTAAAATAGAATTGCAGGTAAGAGGCATCTGCTCTCTTCGCCCCGGAATTGCCGGAGTCAGTGACAATATAACTGTTACATCGATTGTCGGACGTTTTCTTGAGCACACAAGGATTTATTACTTCAAAAACAACGGGGATGAAATTTTGCTTACCGGAAGTGCAGACTTAATGCCAAGAAATCTTGACAGGCGTGTTGAGATACTTGTCCCGATAAAAGACTCTGATTTAAAAGCAGACCTTTTGCGGATATTAAAAATCCATCTTGCCGATAATTTTAAATCAAGAAAACTTCTAAAAACCAAAGCTTATGCAAAAGTAAAACCAGTTGATAATAAAATCTGTGATTCGCAGAGATGGATGATAGAGCACAGGGGGGAGTGGAATGAAAAGCACCCCTGAAAAATTCTTATTCCGCCAACAAAAAATTCTGGTTTTTAATTATTTTACCGATATTTAAATAAATTTAGGATTTGCAATATGCTTGAAAATACCAGCCACGGCAAAAAAATATCAAAGGCTGAATATGAAAAAGAGCAGGAGGCTTTGAAATTACGGCTTGGTGAGCTTCAGCGTGAACTGAGTAAAGCAAAAGTTCCTGTTATAATTGTTTTTGAGGGCTGGCAGGCATCAGGCATCTCGGCTGTCTGCAACATGGTAATCAGATCAATTGACTCAAGAGGATATACCATGTATTCAACAGGAAAGCCTGACGAATATGAGGCAAGGATGCCTTTTTTCTGGAGATTCTGGAACAAAATTCCATTTAAAGGCCACATTGCTGTTTTTGACAGAAGCTGGTACAGCAGAATAATGCGTGAGAATATCAAAGAGGAGGCCGGCTGCAGGAGGGCTCTTTATTACGCAAACATCTTTGAAAGACAGCTTAGCGATGACGGATATCTGATAATAAAATTCTTCTTCCACATTTCAAAAAAAGAGCAGAAAAAAAGATTCAAAGATGACGGCCTTGATCCGTGCTTTAAGTATTATCTTAAAAAGATGGACTGGAATCCAAAAGAAGACTATGAAAAATATTATCCTTTAATTGACGACATGCTTTCTGAAACCAACTCAGAATATGCAAAGTGGAACATAATTGAGGCTGACAACACAGAATATGCCGCCTTAAAAACATATAAAATTCTTATAAATTCCATTGAAGATTTTCTTAACTTAAAAAACAGAGCGGATTTTGTTTTTTTAAAGATTGATAACGCCTACTATCCTGAAAAATTTCCACTCCCTGATGCAAATCCCAAAAATCCCCTTTCAAAGGATGAGTACTCCCTGTTAAAAGAAAACACCGGAGAAAAGATAAAAAATCTCCAGGCTGAGCTTTACAAAAAAAAGATATCCTTAATTGTTCTATATGAAGGATGGGATGCAGCAGGAAAAGGCGGCTCTATAATCAGATTTACCGAATACTTAAATCCAAGAGGCTACCGCATTATCCCAACCACTGCACCAAATGACACAGAAAAAGAGTATAATTATCTCTGGCGGTTTTACAAAAATCTTCCAAAACCAGGTGCAATAAGAATCTTTGACAGGAGCTGGTACGGCAGGGTCCTTGTTGAAAGAGTGGAAGGGTTCTGCCCGGATTATGAGTGGCAGCGTGCATACAGGGAGATTAATGAATTTGAATCACAGATTCTTGACTCAAATGCAGTTATTGTAAAATTCTGGATGCATATAAACAGAGACGAACAGCTAAAAAGATTTCATGAGCGTCAGTCCAATCCTTATAAACAGTGGAAAATAACAGACGAAGACTGGAGAAACAGGGCAAAATGGAATCAGTATGAAGATGCAGTCTCTGATATGATAAGGCTTACAGGCACAAAGCAGTGCCCGTGGAATATTGTGCTTGGAAACAACAAATACAATGCAAGAATTCAGACTCTTGAGACTATACTTCATTCAGCTGAAGAAAAAATATCCGGGATGAAAAAATGAAATCCAAAAAGAGAATGCGTACTAATTCCGGATTTTGTCTGTATGCTGCAGAAACAATTCTTCCGCTAACACAATCTCTTGATTTTGAAACAGAGGGGATAAAAAATTCATCCGATATTGAGCATGTCCACAGGTGCCGTGTTGCAACAAGAAGAATCAGGTCAGCTCTGTTAATATTCAAAGAGTGCTTAAGACCTAAGGACTTTAAAAGAATCAGCAGAGAAATCAGACATCTTACAAAGATGCTTGGCAAAGCAAGGGATATGGATGTCCAGATTGAGTTTCTGGATTCATTTATAAGAAATCTGAATCATGATTCAAAAGAAAAAAATGCAAAATTTTTTTCAACTGAGAACACATGCCAAAACAGCGGCAGAAAAATAATATTGCAGGTTAAAAATCCTCATCTGCCAGGACCTGAGTGTCTTAAGCTTAGAATAGAACAGGAACGGGCAAAAATCCAGCCGGAGATTGTAGAAGAGTTAGAGATTTTCAAGTCCATAAAAGTTACAGAAAATCTAAATAAAATTCTGCAAAAAATCAAAAAAGAGGCAGAAAGCAAAAAAACTGACATTCACTCACCTTATGGATTAAAGAAAGCATATACTGACATCTCCAAAAGAACTGAAGAGCTTTTTTTATATGAATCATACATCCCGGATGAGGAGAACAAAGAAAAGCACCATGAGATGAGAATTGCGGCAAAAAGACTTCGCTATACACTTGAAATCTATTCAGACATTTACAAAGGTGAATTAAATGAAATAATATCCTCTGTCAAAAAAATCCAGGAGCTATTAGGAGACATTCATGACAATGATGTCTGGGAGAGTTATCTGAATGTCTTTTTAGAAGACGAGAGAAGAAGAATAAAAAATTATTTCGGAAACGACTCATTCTGTCAGATAATTCTGCCCGGAATAGAATATCTTTCTGAGGACAGAATAAAAAGAAGAAAAGAGCTTTTCGATGAGTTCACATGCTGCTGGAATAATCTTTTAAAAACTGGTGAATGGGAAAGACTAAAAGAGATTATATCAAAGCCTGTTGAAGCAAAAACAAAAAATTTGTCTTTCACCAAAAAAAAAGACGATCTAAAAAAAATACTAATTGATGCAGACGCAGATTCAGTACATCCTCTTCAGGTAACTATGCTTTCAGAGAAATTATTTGATGAACTAAAGCCGCTTCATAATCTCTCCAAAAAATACAGAAAATTTATAATTTATGCCGCAATGCTGCATGACACAGGGCTTTTGGTATCAGAGGCTGATCACAGCATGCATTCGGCAGAGTTTATTAAAAACTGCACTCTGCCGGGAGTGTCCAAAAAAGAAAAGCAGATAATTTCAGAGATTGCCCGCTGCCATACAAAGCCGCTCTCATCCCAAAAAAAAGACCTTGTTAAAAAATTCAAAAAGAAGGAGAGAAAAAAGATTTTAATCTCTGCCCAAATCCTGAGAATTGCCGACGGACTTGACAGGACTCATCAGTCTCTTGTAAGTGATGTTAAAGCCAAAATCAAAGATAAAACTGTCAGATTAATATACAATTCTCCAGAAAAACTTTTTTTTGAGGAGGAGGCCGCACAAAAAAAAAGTGATCTCTTTGAACATATATTTAAAAAGAAGGTGAAATTCGATTGGCAGAAAGCCCCGCAGAAAAAATTATTGCATTCATAGATATTGGCACAAACTCAGCCCGTCTTATGATTATACGCCTGAATACTAATTTTTCATATACTGTTCTTAGAAGCCAGAAGGAAACAGTAAGGCTTGGACAAGGCGAGTTTTTATCAAATGTCATAAACGATTCTGCAATAAACCGGGCAGTTATTGTATGCAGACAATTTGCAGAAACAGCAAAAAGTTTTGGAGCGGAGGAGATAATTGCTGTTGCGACATCTGCGGCAAGAGAGGCATCAAACAAAGAGTATTTTCTTGAAAAAATCAAAGAAGAATCCGGACTATCAGTAGATATTATTTCCGGAACAGAAGAGGCCAGACTGATCTATCTTGGTGTTTCGAGTGGTATTGATATCAAAGGCGACAAATATTTTTTCATTGACATCGGCGGCGGAAGCACAGAGATAATTATTGGAGATCAGTCTGACTGCTATATTCTTGAAAGCCTAAAGCTTGGCGCCATAAGAACAACAGGCAGATTTTTTCCGGATAATTACTCAGGAACTGTATCAGCAGAGCAATTTTTGGAGATACAAAAACATGTCCTCAGAAATTACGCGTACTCACTAAACAGCATAAAAAAATATAACTTAAAAGGTGCAGTTGGAAGTTCAGGAACAGTCCAGGCGCTGGTCGGAATAAAAAACCGTCTTTTGGGGATAAAAAAAGAGGGCAGCGCTGATGATTCAATAACAACCAATGAGCTTTATGAAGTGATAGATTATCTCTGCAAAAAAAACCTTGATGAGAGAAGACAGGTTTTGGGAATGAACCCTGAGCGTGCTGACATAATAATAGCAGGTTCAATAATTCTTTATACAATTTTAAAAGAAACCAAATTAAAAGAGATAAAGGCATCAGACAGAAGCCTTCGCGACGGACTTTTGGCTGATTACCTCTCAAGGCTTCCGGGCTTTTTGCATGAAGGAGAGATATCTGTAAGAAAAAGAAGCATCATCCATCTTGGAAAATCATGCGGCGTTTGTGAGGAGCATATTGAAAATGTAACAAGACTCTCATTTAATCTCTTTGATTCGGCAAAATTGGTTCTTCTTCATGATTTTGATGAAAGAGAAAGAGAACTGCTTGAATACTCTGCTTATCTTCATGATGCAGGGCATTTCATCTCATTCTCACAGCACCAGAATCATTCGTATTATGTGATAAAAAATACACCTCTGATCGGATTTACTGAAAATGAAATTGAAATAATTGCACTTTCTGCACGCCACCACAGAAAAAAAGCACCAAAACAAAGTGATTCCAAAATTAAAAAATTAAGTCCTGAAGATAAACGAGCGGTTTTGTATCTTTCGCTCTTCTTAAGAATGGCCGAGCATATGGAGAGAAGTCATGACGGAAGAATAAAAGAAGCATTCTTCGCAAAAAAAGATGATGACTTTATTCTAAACATTAAATCTCTTTGTGAGTGCAGTCTTGAGTTGTGGTCACTTGAAGAGGATGCACGGATATTTGAGGATATATTTGGAAAAAAACTTTTTTTCAATGTATCTGTTATTCAGGAATAACAAAGTATCAGAGATTTTTTTTGCAGAAAAATCCGACATAGGTTAAAAATTCCTTAACAGCGTTTATTCCGCCGTCAAGATAGACTGCACCGGTGACCGCCTCCATGCATTCTGCAAGAACGCGGCCTGATGTCCAGATGTGCTGCTGCTTTTCACCTTTTCCCCAGATTACGTAATTTTCAAGCCCAAGAGACTCTGCAAGATTTCTAAGACGTGTCATATTTACAAGATCTGTTTTTTTGGTTGTGATTATGCCCTTTTCATGATCGCCAAGCTCCATTAAGCGCAAAATTACAACAACATCTATTACGGAATCTCCAAGAGTTGCATACGCATCCATGTAATCATAATCAGCAAGACTGTTCTCCTTTGCATATGCGTGGCGTGTGAGGGCACGGATTAGAAGGTTCTGATCTGCAAAATTATAATTTATTTTTCTCTGAAGCAGAACTATTGAGAAATTATCATCTGAATTTTCGCTATTAACCATTTTACCTGCCTGATTTTTCCAGGGATTGCACTTTTATTTGGATATTAATAACATTATTTTACAGCCCGTCAATGTCCCTGCCTTTTTTAGATTAGCGCAGATAAAACCTGACGGTTTTTTTAATAAAAATGATATTGGTCTGTATCTCTAAAATTACTTATTCTTTAACGCAACGATATCCGTAACTCCCGTAAGCTTCCAGATATTTGATCTCTCCTCGGTTGCAATTGCCTCAAGAGGCTCAAACGGCTCGTGTCCAAGAGCTGCAAGAATATTTTGAGAAAGCTTTTTTTCACGGATCATGTCAATAAATCTCTGCCTTATCTGCTTTTTTGTAATAGCATCATCCTCCTGCTTAAGGTAACCCTGCATTGTTACAAAATTATAGCATGACAGGTCGCTTGAATATCTCTCCACTTCAACCGAGACATGCGGATTCATCCTGTACATATCGTTTTTGCGCCCGTATTTTGTGGATAGGAAATACAGGAATTTGCCGTCAAAAACATATAAAAAAGGGGCAAGATAAGGATATTTTTCACCCTGAAATGCAATTCTGCATATGAATCCTTCCTGTATCAGCCTGTTGTACTCCTCAACTTCCATCTTTGGAATCTTTACAATGTCCATAAAGTCACAACCTTTTTTTCTGTTTTGAATCCTTGTGCTGAGCAATAATAAATATTTCTTAATTGTTTTATGAATCGCAGATATAAGACTTCAATTAAAAATTGTGATTTCCGGATTTTTGCATCATGCAAAATTAAAATCTGCCAAAATATTGTCAGCAAAAAAATAAAGGAAAAAATTTAGGAAAAAATTTAGAAAAAATTTAGGAAAATAATTTAGAAAAAAATTTATCTTTAGGATTCTGGTTCGGTTTTTTCTATAATCTCTACAGGAGTTGTTGGATCCTCAAGATTTTTTATTCTCTTCTCAATATCTTTTACATACTCTGATGCTTCTGTTATATCCTCATCTGCAAGTGATTTTCCAAGAATGGACTCATCAAGTTCTATATCCTTCCAGCTTTCATCAGATGAATCCTCATCATCCGCGCCAAGATATCTTGCACTCTGTTTGATAAGGCTTGAAATTTCAAACGGGAATATTATCTTTGTTGCCTGTCCGTCTGACATCTGCTTAAGAGCATCAAGTGATAAGACGGTAATCGCCTTTTTGTCAAGCGGCCTTGAGCCCAAAGAGAGAATCCTTAACGCCTGTGCTTCTCCCTGGGACTGGAGTATCTTTGATTTTCTGTCACCCTCGGCACGAAGAATCTTACTCTGCCTGTCACCTTCAGCCTCAAGAATCATCGACTGCCTCTTTCCTTCAGCTGTAAGGATAGCTGATCTCTTCTCACCATCAGCTTTTAAAATTGCTGCACGCCTTAATCTTTCTGCGGCAGTCTGTTCAGTCATAGCCTGCTTTACAGAGCCTACTGGATCAACTTCCTTTATCTCGACACGTTCAACCTTTACTCCCCACTGGTCTGTTTCACGATCAAGAATATCCCTTAGCCTGTTGTTTATAAGCTCACGGTTGTAGAGAATCTCATCAAGCTCCATATCACCAATGACGCCTCTTAAGGTGGTCTGGGCAAGCGCAACTGTTGCCATACGGTAATTTGAAACTTCAAAATAAGATTTTTCAGGATCAACTATTTTCACATAGACTATTGCATCAACGTTTGTTGGTGAATTATCCTTTGTAATTACCTCCTGCTGCGGGACATCAATAACCTGTGTTCTTAAATCAACCTTCTTTACCTCTGTTATAAACGGTATTACCCACCGAAAACCGGGATTCAACCGCCCGATATACTGTCCAAGCCTTATCTGCAGAGCCTGCTCATAAGGCTGAATAATTACAACTCCTTTTGCAAAAATCACAACTATTGCAAGTACCAAAATTACTGTTATTAAAGAATCATCCATATTTATACCTCCTCAACTGTTACATGAACTCCTTCTGATGCAGTTACCCTGACTGTTTTTCCCTTCTCAATAAAAGATGCGGAAGACTTCGCACTCCATTCCACATTATCTATCCTGACTTTTCCGCTGATATTATCAGACTCTACTTTAAGGACGACAATGCCTGTTTTTCCGACAATAGAATCCCTGCTTATTGTAAAGGGAGCATTGCTTCCCGGGGTCAGCCGGCTGTAAATCCATACAGATAATCCTGCGGCAAAAAGTGCTGTTAAAATACCGATTATGATAATCCATGTGGAACTGAAAATTTCGGGAAATAAAAGCGAGACAGCACCAATAATTATAAGAGTGGTGCCTGGAACTGCAAGAAAGAATCCGGGATTAAAGGCCTCAAGCAAAAGGAGAATAACTCCGATTACAATAAGAATCCACCCAAGCGCAAGTGCTTCAGTTACCATAATCTTAGTGATTGTTTTGATTTTATTTAGAGATATATGATTGAATTAATCCCTGACAAATTTTATTCACTCAACAAGATATGCTATCCTTGATCCCTTTTTCATTTTAAGATCATCTGCAATCGGCTCACATTTGACCATCATTAAATATGCGACCGGTGGAAGTTTTATAGTCTTTTTATATTCACTTAATGACTCGTAATTAGCCATTCCTTTTGAGATGATAAGCGTCGCTGATTCTATTGCATCTCTTACCTCATCAGGAATCATATTAATATTAATACCTACCTCTGAAATCCCATCTGTACTCGGATATAAATTGTCGGCGATTTTGTCAATTTCAAGGAAAAGTGCATCATCAATTGTTGCATCATTTATAATCGGTCTTGATTTGGCAACAACTGTAACATGACAATTCTTTTCTTTTAGGCATTCAATCAATTTTTTGTCGAATACAATCTCCCCGCAGTTGTCGCAGAGATAAACAACCCTTTCACATAATTTTTCTATTTTTTCTGTATCATCAACATTCAGACCTTTTTTGAATTCATCAAAGAAAAAACCGACAAAATCATCTGTAACTTTGTGCTCCTTAGAGCCGTAGTCAAGTGTGTTTGCAATTACAGATGCAAGAACACAGTCGCGGAATGTTAAAAGTCCTCCGTCAATCTCTGCAAGCAGTTTTTGAGCCTGAAGATTAGTCTCCTTTTTTATAATTTTATAGGGATCAAAATCTCCAATCATGCCGCATGCAATGCGGTGAATTCTGCTTGAAATCTCAGGTGATGGGACGTTTTCAGCTCTAAACTCTGATAATTTTTTTCCTGCCTCACAAACTGTCTGATTTATTTTTTCCTCATCAGAGCAGACAATCCTGCATTCATAATCAATTCTTGTAAGCAGGCATTCAAAACATCTGTCGCAAATTTTCATTTATATCAGCTTATTATCCTTTATTAAAAAATCAGCATATTTTGGATATTTTATCAGTTTCCTCAAATTTATATAATGATTTTGTAACTATTCAGCCATTAGATCCTGAACATTGAAGGGCTGACCTTCGGCCAGTTTTTTCAGAGCCTCATACACCGACTTCCCATTTTTTCTGACAGTTGAGATATACCCTCTGATTCTGCAGAA
>JAEWWL010000040.1 GCA_023396365.1 Methanobacteriota archaeon | reverse complement strand
TTTTTTGGAGCGGTTAAACCCAGCCGCGAATCTTCATTGCCTCAACGACACGCTTTACCGCAACAACGTATGCTGCCTGGCGCATGTTGATTTTGTACTCTTTTGATGCTGCAAGGACTTCGTGATAGGATTTGGTCATAGCATTGTCGAGTTTTGCATAAACGTCATCAAGAGTCCAGTAGTGCATGTACATGTTCTGGACCATCTCGTAGTATGAAACGGTTACTCCTCCTGCATTGCAGAGGAAATCAGGAATTACATGAACACCGTTCTTTGCCAGGATCTCATCTCCGGCAGGTGTTGTCGGGCCGTTTGCAAGTTCACAGATTACTTTTGCCTTTATTGTTTCTGCAACCTTTGCATTGATTGCCCCCTCATCAGGTGCAGCCGCAACGATTATATCAACAGGAAGTGCAAGAACTTCTTCGTTTGTGAGTGTTTTAAGCCCTTTGTATCCAATTACAGAGCGGGTTTTATTCTTGTGCTCTGACAATGCTGAAATATCAAGACCGTTTGCATCATAGACACCGCCTTTTGAGTCGGTTACTGCAACAATCTTTGAACCAAACATCTCTTTGGCAAGTGTTGCTGCAAATGTACCTGCATTTCCAAAACCAAGGATTGCAACTGATGCCTTTGAGAGATCGATGTTTAACTCCTTTGCTGCCTCACGGAGTGTGTACATACCGCCCTTTGCGGTTGCATCAGATCTTCCAAGTGAACCGCCGACTAAAAGAGGCTTTCCGGTTAAAAGTCCGAACTGGTTCTTTCCATAGATTGTGGAGTATTCATCCATCATCCATGCCATAATCTGGCCGTCTGTGTATACATCAGGTGCAGGAACATCTGTGTCCGGACCGAGGTTCTTCCAGATTGCACGGATGTATCCGCGGCTTAATCGTTCAAGTTCGCCTTTTGACATCTCTTTAGGGTTGCAGATGATTCCGCCCTTTCCGCCGCCAAGAGGAAGGCCAAGAACTGATGCTTTCCATGTCATCCATGCCGCAAGTGCACGCACTGTGTCTATTGTCTCATTGGGGTGGTAGCGTATTCCGCCTTTGTAGGGCCCTAGTGCATTGTTGTACTGAACACGGAATCCCTGGAATACACGTGTTGTGCCGTCATCCATCTTTACCGGAATTGAGACCTGAATCTGCCTCTGCGGCTGCATGAGGATGTCTACTACGCTCTGCTCAAGATTAAGAATTTTAGCGCAGTCCAAAAGCTGCTGCTGCGCCATTTCAAATGGGTTAACCTTCGACATATTTGCTTTCCTGTCACAGTAGTCCGTTACAATTTATATTTAAGGCTACGTTTGACAGAAAATATTAGTCTTCACATATATAAATTATATAGGAATCTGGTTTCAGCCACAGAATTTGGGACGGGTTTTTTCAGTTTGCAAAAAACACACACACTAGTTTCAGATTGAAAAAATAATTCCGTAATAACAATTTTTTAAAAAAAATAATTTAAGAAAAAGTTATGCGGTTTTCACAACATTTTTTGTATGCGCGAAAAAAAAGATGAAGAATATAAAAAATATAATCCATATATTATATTTATTTCATATAGATGCTTAGATCTTTTAGTTTGCTGTTTTGGGCAATGTTGATTGTAAGAGGAGTTAAGCTTTCAACAATACATGCAACATCCAGCTTTCCGGCATCGACCGGCTTTAGCTCTGATATTTCTGATACAAACTTCATAACCTCGGCTTTTGCCTGTTGATCATCGCTTGTTACTGCAACGGTGTAGTCCAATACTACATCAAGCTGCGCCCACTTGCGTGCTGCGATGTTGTTAAATGCAGTAACAAGCCTTGCGGAATCCGGAAGCATCTTTTTTATTGCAAGTGCTGCCGAGCCCTCAGCCGGCGGGCAGTACATGAAGCATCCGTCCTTTCTCTCCATCGGGTTGACAGGCGATATGACAATTTTGCCCTCAAAATATTTCGGACTAATTGCAGAAAGTGTAGGGCCGACATGCTGAAACGGCAGGGATATCACCACAATGTCCGCGTCGCGTACAGCCTCTTCATTTGTTGTCCCCCGGCAGCTGCTCTTAAGACCCCTCTCTTTTAGGATTCCGACAATTTTTTCAGCTGTTTCTACTGCCTTTGCAGGATCGCGTGATCCAAGTATTATTTCATGCCTGTCAGATACGCGAAGTGCAATTCCCTCACCTATATCTCCGGTACCGCCGATAATTCCAATTTTCATAATAAAACACCCATTATGTACTAGTAATTAGTTACTAGTAATTAGTTTCCATCAAACTGTTAATAAATATTGTTAAAATATATATTTTATAGAAAAACTGTTCAGATGCTCTCAGAATTTAAAAAAAAATAAAATGACAGAGTTTTTTTAAATTTAATTTCGAAAATCCAAAAGAACTTGTAAAAAATCCCAAAACGAATCAAAAAAAAATTTACATAACATTTTTTGTGGAATTTAAAAAAAAAATCCAAAACAAAATCTGCAAGTAAAAAATCTCTAAAATAAATTCCGGACAAATATTTTTAATGCAAAAATCAAAATGAAATTTCAAAATGAATTTTCAAAACAAAAATTTCACAAATTGAAATTTTTAAATCCAAAATTTTTTTAAAAACAGTGCTGATATCGGGATTTGAACCCGAGTCGCCGGCGTGAAAGGCCGGCATGATTGGCCCCTACACTATATCAGCAGGTGAATCATTGCCTGAATGATTGCTCTACTATATTCGCAAGTTTAGGTTAAATACGTTTTGATTTTCGACAATAATCTCCAAAGCAGATTTCAGGAAAGTTTAAGATAAATTTTAAGCAGACTACTAAAATTTTTATGAAACTCAAAAAAAAATTATTTGTATATCTCAGTTCCTTCGCTCTGCGTCTTTGATTTAAATGCCGCAGTAAGCTGTGATGCAAGAGGGCCGGGCTTTCCTGTTCCGATTTTTCTTCCGTCAATAAGTGTCACAGGCGCAATCTCGGCGGCTGAGCCGCTTACCAAAACCTCATCGGCAGAATACAGATCAAAGTATCCAAGATTCTGTTCACGAACAGGTATTCCAAGCTCTGCTGCAATTTCCAAAAGGACAAGCCTTGTAATGCCTCTTAAGTTGTTTAATGTGTGCGGTGTTAAGATAACGCCGTTTTTGACGATGAATATATTGTCCCCTGAGCCTTCGGCGATGTATCCGTTTGTATCAAAGAAGATTGCCTCATCGCCTCCTTTGTAGTTCGCCTCAATCTTTGCCAGGATATTGTTTAAGTAATTTAAGCTCTTTACGTTTGGCGGAAGTGCATCGGCAGGGTTTCTTCTGACAGACACGGTAATTGCCTTTAAGCCCTTTTCATACAGATCTCCGTACATTGCACCCCATGCAGTTGCGATTGCAAAGATTGTTGGTTTTTGGCATTTCCTCGGGTCAAGGCCTAAGTCTCCGACACCCCTTGTCACAACAAGCCTTATGTATGCATCCTTAAGCTCGTTTCTCCTAAGCGTTTCAAGAACAATCTCCTCCATCTCAGAAGGTGAAATGCCAACGTCAAGATCGATTGTTTTGGCAGAATCATACAGCCTGTCAAGATGCTCCTTTAATCTGAAAACGCGTCCGTTGTATGCCCTGATGCCTTCAAAAACACCGTCGCCGTATAAAAGACCGTGATCAAAAACAGATACCTTTGCCTCCTCCTTTGGCAGGTACTTCCCATCCAGATAAATTATCATAGACTTTATGTAAACCCGCAAGGGATAACAAATTTTTGCTTTTGAAAATTAAAAAAAAGTCAGGGGATAAAAAGTTGCGGCTAATTTTTCTTCCTGCATTCTTCAACAAAATTTTTTATCATCCCTTCAGATGCAAGCGGATGCAGATGAGTGTATGACGCAAGCGTCCTGTTTGCAAGCGCTCCGTCAAGACAGTCCCTGATGCCAAGACCCCTTGAAAGCCTGTATGAAAAGTGCGTGTCTTTAGAAAGGACAACATCAGAGTGATGGAATTCATGGCCCAGAAACTCCCCTCTTCCAAGCGGGCATTTTGAGTCAGAAACTCCCTTCACATACCCGATTACCCTTCGTGCCGGCATTCTGGTCTCGCCGTCAAAGACGCCTGCCATGTCGTAGTGCACATCTGATTCAAGGCCGCCCCACCCGGATTTAAGCGTCAGCTTTTTTGTAAGATAGATAAGCCCCCCGCACTCGGCATAGACCGGAACATTATTCTTTGAAGCCTCCAAAACCGCCTCACGCATTTTTGTGTTATTTGACAGCTTCTCAGCAAACATCTCTGGGTATCCGCCGCCGAAGATGTATCCGTCGGCATCGGGAAGACTTCCGTTTACCGGGCTGAACCTTACAGCCTCTGCGCCAAGGGCGGGAAGAATCTCAAAGAGATCATTGTAGTAAAAATTAAAAGCCTCATCAACAGCAACTCCGATTTTTAAATCCATGCTTTCTGCCGGACGAAAAACCTCTGGCTTATGCTCCTTTAAAGGTCCTGAGCTTTGCTTTGAAAGACTTAAGAGTGCATCCATGTCGATGTTTCTTTTGATTATCTCTTTTACTTTTTCAACACGGCTTAAAAATTCCGCATCATTTTTTCCTTCCAGAAACGGCACAAGGCCCAGGTGGCGCATTGTAAGCCTCATCTCCTCGCTTCTTGGAACTGCGCCTATTACCGGAATTTCTGTTGCATGCTCTATTGCAGTCTTTGCCTTTTCTCTGTGCTTTTCGCTTATTATCTGGTTTAGGATTACTCCCTTAATCCTGACATCAGGGTCAAATGCACAAAAGCCCTTTACGATTGCAGCAGCGCTTCTTGTAATGCTCTGTGCGTTGATCACAAGAATTACATTCTGCTCAAGCATCTTTGCAACACTTGCAGTTGAGCCTGTATCCAAAATTGCATCAGAGCCCTCATACAGCCCTCTCACACCCTCAATTACTGCGATGTCAGCACCGATGCAGGCATTTTGGTATGAGTCGCGTATCTGCCCGGGCGTCATCACAAAGCTGTCGAGATTTCTGCACATTCTTCCCGTAACACCGGTAAGATACGACGGGTCGATGTAGTCCATTGCAACCTTAAAAGGCTGCACAGTATTTTCCTCTGAGAGAAAGGCAGATATTCCAAGTGTAATGCTTGTTTTGCCGCTTCCTGATCTGTCGCCTGTTATCAAAAGGCTCTTCATTTAAGGCTCCTCAAAACATCTCCGAACTCTGAAGGGATAATGTTTTTAACACCCAGCGTCTTTGGATGAAGATCGATTTCGACAACAACGTGATCGTGGCCGAACTCCTTTAAAGGCTCTACCTGCCTCGGGCCGTTTGTAACCGAAAACACTTCAATACCTTTCAGATATTCAGGGGGTATTGCATGCGGCACACCTGAGATCAATGCAAAGTCAGGTTTTATCTCATTGATCTTTTCTCCAAGCCTGATTCCGTTTGCGCCGTATTCATCAAGTGATCCTATATACACAGCATCCACTCCTGCCGTCAAAAGATCTCTTTTCATATTTGCCGCATCATTTCTGACTTTTAAAAGGCCGCGTTCCTCTAAGTTTGCGATGTATGAAATATCAGCACCGGGGCATGTATCATGAAGTGCAATAAGAGCGTCTGCAAACATGTATCCGGTCTCTTTTTTTGCATTCATTATTGCAATTCCTCTTTTGCCGGACTCTGCAAGTTCCAAAAGCCTCTTTGCTGCCACATGCTTTAAGTCGCCCCTCTGAGGCATGACATATGGCTTGTAGGCAGCACCTCTTTGCCTTTCTATAAGGTTGGCCGCTGCCAAAAGCTCTTTTTGCCGGATAAGCTCCTCTTCTTCTATCCACCCTGCACGTGCGGCAGGCTCAAGCGCTGCAATGACTCCGTCAATGTTCTCGCGAAATCCTGCATGGATGTCAACTGCAATCACCGGTGTTTTTATTCCGGAATCCTCAATTGCAGCCTCCATGTCCTCGCCGATTATCATTGAGACGCATGTTCCGACAACAGCCATTCTTTTTGGCTTGAACTCCTCTTCGGCATAGCGGAGAACTTTTTTTAATATCTCATGACCGCCGAAGATGAATTCGTTGTCGGCAAGCGATGTTGTAAGAACCCGAAGTCCGTCCTCTTCAAGAAGCCTTGCATGCTTAAACGAGCATCCGGAAGGGCCGTGAAGTACTGCAACATCAACGCCCAAATCCCTTACAGTGTAAAGCCCTGCAACAATCGAGCTTGGACGCGGCTGAATATATTCCATTATCTTATTACCTCCATGTTTTAACACAAAGAACTATGCTGCCTGAGGAAGTCTTTTTTAAAGCGGCTTTTCTTCCCTCTTCTAATGTATCGCAGAAGATGAGCGGGGTATTATCTGCCTCATCAGGTCTGATTTTTTTAAGCTCTTCTCCGATGATTACAGCAAGGCCGGGTTTAATCTCTTTTACTGCTGATAAGACATCCTCTGAGCTGAACCCTTCGCAGATGTTTTGCTCCTCGGCTCCTATTACAAGTGCCCGGGTTTTTCTGCCTGTTAATTTTTCAGCATACTCTGCTGCCATTACAGCGGTTTTTTTGTTTACGCCGCTGTTTGAATTGTCAACGATGCAGACTGCGTCTTCAAAGGATACAGACATTCTACCTTCAACTGCGGTGAAGTTAAACAGGCCGTCCGGGGAAATGCCGAGTATGCATCCTGCGGCGGCGGCTGTTATTATCGCCTCTTTGTACCCTTCTAAGAGAAGAAGCGGGTTTTCAAACTCACCGGATATTTTAGCTCCGGATTTTTCTGCCCCGGATATTATTTCTTCATCAGCAGCCTCATCTGAATACCGGCACAGGCTGCCGGCGGCAGATGCAAAATCCTCTGCGTGATAAGCGGACAGAAGAGTTTTGCCAGGGTTGGAATTTTTAGAAACTGCCGAATTAAAGACTCCGGGTGCAAGAAGAACTCTTCTGCATGAAGAAAGCGATTTTGCCTTTTCTAAAAGTGCACTCTTCTTTTTGGCGGCACATAAATAGTCCTCATCTGATGTTAAGATGCAAAGGTCTGAAAAGCCGCAGACGCCAAGCGACTCTTCTGCAATGAGCCATCGCCCCTCATCATGAGCAAGTGCTGCCGCATCAATTGCCGATGCCGGAGTGATGCTTTTTTTAAACACCAGCTCATGCTCCGGCATTTTAAAAGTTCCCTTTGATGTGTGAAGAATACCCCGCCCGGGAAGAATGTTTGAGAGTGCAAACGCGGTTGTGGTCTTTCCCCGGCTTCCGGTAATCTCTACTGAAAGGTGCGGCCTTTTGCTCTTAATATTTTCACCCGGGAATTTTTTATCCGGTAGAAGAAAATCAGGACTGTTTACAAGGCCTTTTATTATCATCGCCGCTGCCTGGTGATGAGTAATTACCGGTGCATTAGAAAAATTCAAAAGGGGATTTGCAGGATCAGTGTGGACGGGTGCAGCAATTAAATCATAAGTGTTTTTTTTTGCCTCGTCTTCGGATATGCCCCCCTCGTGTCTGTAAATGTCAGCCATATCACATTTATGGCCCGCTTTTATCAGATGACGGGCAATCTCCTCACCACCGTGAATGGTGTCAAGCACCAGAATTCTCATAAAAAATGTAAATTTTAAAAATTGTTTAGTAGTATTCTTTTATTGCCTGCTGTGCACTTGCAATCATTAAGTCTGCAAGCATCGGGTTCTCGCCGATTGGGTTTGCGTAAACAAGGGGAACAGAGCCACTCTTCGTCTCAAATTCTCCCCTGTGGCTTCCGTCAGAAAGTCCGAGAATTTCAGGGATGTCGACGTCGATGTGAACTCCTCTTGCAAGGAAGAGGGGGACAACGACTAAGGATTTTATATCCTCCTTTTTGAAATCTTCAAGAATTTCGGGAATTGAAGGAGTGCTGTTCTCCATAAATCCGCATCTTACAATGTAGTCTTTTTCCTTTTCAGCAATTAAACGTGCTGTGTTTTCAATAAGCTGTTTGTTGTATGGTTTAGTGCTGCCGTGACCGACAAGTAAGAATCCACTCTTTTTCATATCATACAATGTACAACAATTATCAATAAAATAATTACCGATTCTTTTTTGGCTTTTACAATGCTATAATAATCAACTGATGAGCGATTTTGAAAGAGATATTGTGCACTGCCTGAATAATTTTTTTGAGAGCAGAAACAAAAAAGGATATGCGTACCGGCTTAAGCAGTCCAAATTCAACACACAGTATGTGGATGTGCTTGTTGATTCGCTCGACCCGCTCTATTATCTTGCAATCGAATGCAAATCGATAAAGGGGAAGAAAATTTATTTTTCACAGCATTTTCATGAGGATAAGGACCATATCCACCAGATAGATGCCATATGGGATTTTATTAAAAAAACCGGAAGGAGGGGATATCTTGCGGTTGAATTTCGCGGCGGAAGAGGAAGTGCGAACAGGGCATTTCTGCTGTCATGGCCTGAAATCATGAGGATTAGAACAGAGTCTGCCGGAATTTCGGTTGATGATTTCAAGGAGGGCGTTGAGCTTGAGAGATGCAGCGGCGGATATAAGCTTTCATGCTTATACCCAAAGGAATTAGATAGTTTATTACAAACAGATACGGAAGAATGATGGATTCCAATTCCAGGTATGATCTGAATATTGCGGGTCATATAGTAAAAACACCGCTGGCTCTTGCTTCAATGGCCGGGATAACGGATGCCTCATATGCTCTTTTAAGACAGGATAATATCGGCATTGCGTTTATCGGCGGATACTCAACAGACGAGCCGACAATGAATGCAGGCATAAAGATGGAGGAGGAGGGCCGTCATGAATTCAGGTATGAAGATCCCATATCAGAGCTTAAAGCCGGGGTCTCAAAGTTTAAGGACTCTGATGTTGTATTGGGACTTAATCTTCGCGGCACAACTCCCAAATCCTTTTTGAATATTTTTTCTGCAATAGGAAGCGGCGTTGTATATGAAATAGATGCCCACTGCCGCCAGGAGGCGATGGTGAATGCAGGCGCAGGAGAGTATCTTTTAACCCACACAGATATTCTTGCAGATATAATCAGGGCTTTGTCAGATGCAGGTGCGACAGTCTCCGTAAAGATTCGTGCAGGTGTAGCCGATGATGATTCAGAGCTTTCAAAAAAAATCTGGAAGGCAGGCGCATCTATAATTCACGTGGACTTAATGGACTTCGGGCACGAGAAGCTTAAGCAGATTAGAAATGCATGCCCGCTTTTGATAATTGCAAACAACTCGATGAATACGTTTGAGAGGGTTAAGGATATGTTCGCACACGGCGCTGACATGGTCTCGCTTGCAAGAAACTCAGATAATGATACACTAAAAAGCCTTCGGCTTTCAATTGAAGCATACGCAGACAGCTCAGGCTGGTACAACTCGCCTAAGCAGCTCTGCCGCGGAGGAGATCTCAGAAGCCTTGCATTCTGCTGCATGCCTGTTAAACAGTGCGCCTTAATCCCTGCATTAAAGAGAGTCGGGATGTCTCCAAAAGAGTTTAACGATTTAAAGCTTGAACTTGTAAAAGACACTGCACTTGCATCAGGGGACAGCACATGCTTTGGAAGCCTTGCATGGTGCTGCAAGAGCTCGACTCCGTGCATGTTTCGCGATATGTCCTTAAAGCGTGCAGGACTTTCTCATTCTGAATACATGCAGCTTAAGCATAACCTCTCAAAAGAGATTATGAAAAAGATATTTGAAGAAAAAAATGAAGCATAAATGCCTTAGTGAGCTTGCGCAGATTGCAATGATGCTTGAGGTCTGTGCAATAACAAAGCCGGGGAATGTCGATCGTCTTCATGACTATGACGACACCTGGCTTGAGCATTTTTTAGCCTCTGCAATCTTTGCAAAACATGCGTTTGAGAAGGCTGAAAATTTCAACTGCCCAATGCCTGATAAAAAATCAGGTTATGGAATCGGCAGGCTGATTTATGATGCAGTCTCCCTTACAAACACTCACTCAGGCGGCAACACCCACTTTGGCGCTTTTCTTCTTTTAATTCCTCTTATCGCAGGAAAGGGTATAAGCGGTGCAAAAGAGATTGTAAAAGAGACAACTGTTGAGGATGCCGTTTTGTTTTACCGTGCATTTTCGCTTACAAGCGTTAGGATGAACGAGTCTGATGAGATGGATGTAAACAGCCCTGATGCAGAAGATCAGCTTCGCGAAAAGAATATGACTTTGTATGATGTGATGGATTATTCATCACGCTGCGATATGGTCTCTAAGGAGTGGGTCTCCGGCTTTTTTCTGACGCGGCGGACTGCGGATTTTCTTTTGGGCAGCGGCCGCGGAAAGGATGCAGTCCCTGATGCCTACATGAATCTTTTAGCATCTGAGGAGGACACATTTGTTGCAAAAAAGTTCGGACGCGAAGCATCGCTGTGGACGATGGAGACTGCAAAAAAAGTTCTGTCGGGAGAAATTTCCTGTGAGGAGTTTGACGCCATGTGTTTATCAAAAGGAGTAAACCCGGGCTCGACTGCCGATATTGTGATTGCCGGAATATTTACGGCGCTTATGGAGGGCTGGGAATGGGACTCTTAGAAGAGGGCTTACTGTCCGGCGGGATTACAGAAGTTATTGCAACAACATTTTCCGGTGAGCGGAGCGCTGCCTTAAATTTCAGCAGATGCTCTGTTAAAAAAACCGGTGAAAACTCACAGGATAATTCACGGGACTGCTCTTCTGAAAAATCTTTTGGTAGCTCCCCGGAGAGTTCTCCCGGGAATTCTTTGAATAGTTCTTCCGCGAATTCCTTACAGAGTTCGCAAAACACTGGCGGCTGTCTGCAAAACGCCGCACCGGTCGGAATTATCAGCCGCGGGGACGGCCTTAAGATTGTTCTTTTCAGGGGCTCGCACACTCTTGAGAATGTTCTGAATACAAAACTGTTTACGGCAAATTTTGTTTATGATCCGGTTTGTTACGTAAAGACCGCCTTTGAGGATTTATCAGATGATTATTTTGCAAGAGAATCATTTGAGGATATTTCATATTACAGGCTTAAGTCCGCTGATGCCTGCATTCTTTTTAAGGCAGAGCTTTTGGCGGCAACTTCTGAGTCCTGCATCTTTGAGCTTTTTTATTTAACAGAGAAGGTCTTTGATAAAAGGCTTCGGCCCGTAAACCGCGGCTTTAACTGCATAATTGATGCGGCTGTTCATGCAACACGCTATGTTATAAACCACTCCCCAAAGTTAAAGGCAATTATTGATTACGACATAGGGATTGCGAAGAAGTGCGGCGGCGATAAGGAGCACGAGGCTCTCCTGCTGCTTAAAAAATACCTTGAGCGGTAAATTATTTTTTTTTTTGAAAATTTCATAAAAAAAATCCGCTTTTGCAAAAATCTGCTTTCAAGAATAATCTTTTTTGTAATTTTTATTTTTGGTAAAATTCCTTTTTTGTAAAATTTGTTTTGCTTTTTTTAAGAAAATTTTTCTTTCTCAGTATCTGATTTTTTTATTTCCAAAGGGCAAATCGCTGTGATAAATACTGATTAATAAATTTAAATCTTATAAAAAGTGCCAAAGAAAAAATGATAAAAAAAATTTAATTAAATTTAGGATGTAGCTACAACCTGTGAAGTGCCGTCACTGAAGAAGGCTGTAAATACTACTTTCTCACCGGCTTTTGGATTCTGGGTACTGTTGACGTATCCTACTGCGAGTGTACCTGCACCATTACCAACACTTCCTACTGAAGTAGTAGGGTTTATTGTTCCATTTGTCCATGTAATAGATGTAATTTTAGCAACATCTCCACCTGCAAATATCTGGAATGTAACTAATCCGTCTGCGTTTGTTCCTGTTTTAAGGGTAACATCTTTCTGTGCGCTTGTTTCAAGATCGCCTGCGAGTCCGAAAACGAATACTGCAATGACTGCTGCTAAAATGACAGTGATTGCCACCATGAGGATAACACCGAT
>JAEWWL010000023.1 GCA_023396365.1 Methanobacteriota archaeon | reverse complement strand
TTCGTCCACACAGAAGTCTTGACTGGGATAATCTGGAAACGCCGAATAAAGCATTCTATCGCAAAGCTGTGGACATAATTAGAGGCAATTGTATCCAGATGATTACACGTGAGGAGGAGAAGAGATTATGTATATAAATTATTTCAGGACAGCACATTGGAAATTTGTAGATCCAAATAGATAAACCTGAATTAGTAATTCTAAATTATTGAACCCTTATTTATCTAAAAGACATATTAATCTCTGAAAAATGGGAAAAATGGGTAAAAAGACAAAAAAAATCAGATTGTCTGATTATTTCGGTTTTTGTTTTTTTATCCAATAATTTCTGCTACTTTTTCAGGATTGTTATCAATCCATTTTGTAGCGGCCTCTTCTACAGGCATTCCTGATTCGACATCGTACATTATAGATTCCATGTCAGATGCATCCCAGTAGAAGCGCTCAAGTATTGCATAAACTCCTGGTTTGTCCTCTTTAAGGCCAGTCCTTGCAAGTGAGCCAATGAACTCTTCTCCGCCGTAAACTCCTTTTGGATCTTTAAGATATTTGAGGTCAAATCTTGCAAATTTCCAGTGCGGTGTCCAGCCGGTAACAACAATCCATTTTTCATCCTTCACTGCTTTAGAAAGCTCTGCTGCCATTCCTGCACTACTGCTTGAAAGAATTGTATAGTCAAGACCATATTCTTCTATTGCATCGTCAGTGTTTGACATAATTCCTGCACCTGGCTCAATTCCTGTGATAGTATTGCCGAATTTATCAGCAACTGAGTTCATCTCCTCAATTGAATCAATTGTGACATATGCTGGAACAACAAGACCGATTTTTGCTCCGTCCAGGTTGTGTCCTACAAGATCAATACTGTCTCCGTATTTCTCCCAGTAGCTTGCCTGTGTTGCCGGAAGCCATGCGGATATTGTCAGATCAAGGTTGCCGTCAGCAACTGCCTGATACAAAGGTCCTGCATCCACTGCCACAAGTTCAACATCGTATCCTGCTTTTTTATAAATCTGTTTTAAAACATTTGTACTTGCAATTTCAGAATCCCATAATACATATCCGATTTTAACATCGCCTAAGGATTGCTGTTGAGTCGGTGTTGCATCAGTCGGAGTCTGTCCGGCAGGGGGGGCATCTCCTGTTCCTGTACATCCTGCAATCAGGATAAAAGATAAAAGAAGAGCAATTCCTGCTGTAAATAATTTAAGTTTTTTTTCAGTCATTATATCAAATCCATTTTGGCAATTAAAGTAATTCAATTATAAATAATTATGCTTAAAATGCCGGTTTAGCAGAACAGGAAATTAAAGTATCCTGTCCTGCCTTTTCCTATGTCCCTGACTTTATTTAGTAATAACTGATTTGAATAATTTAAGATTTTATGAGGTTTTGTGTAATTCGGTCAAGTATAATTGCTATTATTACTATTGCCAGACCTGCTTCAAATCCTCCTCCAATATCTACTCTCTGAATGCCGTAAAGAACATTTAAGCCAAGGCCGGCCGCTCCAATCATAGAGGCAATAACTGTCATTGAAAGAGCCAGAAGAATACACTGATTTACTCCTGTCATTATTGTGGGAAGTGCTACGGGAAGCTGGACTTTGATAAGCTTCTGCCTTGATGTTGCACCAAACGAATCTGCAACCTCGTTTAGTTCCGGAGGTACCTGTCTGATTCCAAGGTTTGTTAATCGTATTGCCGGAGGCATTGCAAATATAATGGTTGCAATAACACCCGGAACATTTCCCAGTCCGAAGAATATAACAGCAGGAATAAGGTAGACAAAAGAAGGCATTGTCTGCATTAAATCTAAAAATGGTCTTGTTATGCTGTTTGCAATATCACTTGAAGAAGCCCATATTCCTAAGGGAATTCCGATTATTAAAGCTATTAATGAAGCTGTAATTACTAATGCAATAGTCTGCATTGACTCATTCCAGAGATTGAGATTCAAAATAAAAAACAGTCCTGCTGCAATCAGAATTCCTGAGATGTTATTTTTCCTGGAAACATACCACCCTATTGCCGCGATTATGATAATCATCAGAAGTGGCGGTACGAATAAAAGAACTGCCTGAAGACTTTTTATAAAAATGTCTATAAATCCGCTGATTGCGTCAAGGAGCCATCCAAAATATGTGTCTATTCCGTCAACTAATGCCTCTACTCCTTTTCCTATGGGAATTTTAGGAATAATTCCTGTACCTGACATATTAAATCACTTCCATTCGTGCAAGTGCAGCCAGAAGAGATCCTTTTATAATTATTCCCTTCATTTTGTCGTTTTCATCAAGAACAGCAATCGGATATGGAGAATTTGGCATTATTGGTATTATATCTGCAATGGAGGTTGTTGTTTGTACAACCGGAATGTCTGTTTTCACAATATCTGTGAGTTTTTTCCCCTCTTTTTTTGCTCTTGTTGCATCTTCTGCAAGAATTAGTCCTTCATATTTTCTGCCTTTTGATACTGCAAATACACTGGATATTCCAAATTCTTCCATGAAGTGAAGGGCATTGTTCGGGCCGGAGTCTATTGATATTAGTGGTTCAGGTTTTTTCATGACGTCAGCTGCACAAAGAACTTTTACCATATCGACACCTTCTACAAATTTTTCTACAAACTTGTTGGCCGGGGTTGTCAAAATTTCTTCGGAGTTTCCTATCTGAAGAATTTCTCCGTCTTTCATGAGTGCTATTCTTGTTCCAAGTTTTAGTGCCTCGTCAAGGTCGTGGGTTACAAAAATGATGGTTTTTTTAAGATTTTCCTGAATTGCCAGGAGTTCATCCTGCATATCGGCTCTTATCAGGGGGTCTAACGCACTAAATGCTTCATCCATTAATAAGATGTCAGGATCAGATGCAAGGGCTCTTGCAAGTCCGACTCTTTGCTGCATTCCTCCTGAAAGCTCAGATGGCCGGCTTTCTTCATAACCGTCAAGGCCTACGAGTTTTATTGCATCCTTTGCTTTTTTGTATTTTTCCTCATCACAAACACCCTGGATTTCAAGCCCAAATGCAACATTGTCAATGATGCTTTTGTGTGGGAGAAGTGCAAAGCTTTGAAAAATCATTGCAATTTTGTAGCGGCGAAGATTCAAAAGCTCCTCTCCTTCGATTTTTGAGATGTCGGTTCCATCAATTATAATATGTCCGTGTTCAGGCGTTATCAGCCGGTTTATACATCTTAGAAGAGTTGATTTCCCGCATCCTGAAAGACCCATTAAAACAAAAATATCTCCTGAGTAAACTTTAAAATTTAAATTTTTTAAGGCTATATTCTGACCGGTTTTTTCAAAGATCTCTTTTTTTGAAAGTCCTTCCTTTAGAAATTTATCCGCTTTTTCAGGTTTTGATCCAAATATTTTGGTGAGGTTTTTTATTTCGACCATTATTTTTTCAGAGGAATTATTGTCTGTTGATTCATTCACAATTATCTCTCCTGTAAAATCGTTTTAGTGACATCAGTTATACCCCTTCTAATTAATGTATTGTAAGTGTTTTGGTAAAGACGCCTGAAAAAAAATCTAATTTTTTTGATAGTTGGATCTCTTTTTTGGTTTGAAAAATGATTTGGGACAACATTTCCATAAAAATTAAATCTTAACTATTGATTTTTTTAAGTTAATTTGTAAAAAAAAGCCTGAAATCTAATTTTAAGTTGATTTTTTTCGTTTCAATTAATTATATTTATCAAATTATCACATTTTCAACAATTTTATCTGTCAAATTTTGTGGGATGAAGGCTTTTTTTCATGTTTTTTAAAAGACTTTTTTGTCCTCATTTGCGCGATCATAAAAAATCATATAAAAAGCGGTCATATTGGGTGATTTCACATACCTGATCCGATGGATCTGACCTCAAAAGTGTCCCAAACTTAACAAGGTTTATATGTGACAAAAGACCACTTTGTAAGGCCGAAGTGTTCCGGCAAAGGACGCACAAAAGCGTTCAAATTAAAAATGGCGGAGCATAAACGGAAAACAAAGAACGTGGATTGTCTTATGAACGCAATCGTGTTCATCTGAATGATGCCCCGGCTTTTGTGAAGATAAACAACAGGGTTTATAAGATCAAAAATCCAATATGTTATCTCACGATTCTTGATGGGGAGCCG
>JAEWWL010000002.1 GCA_023396365.1 Methanobacteriota archaeon | reverse complement strand
CACGTATACTCTGGTTCCATTCCTGGTAGCAGAAGCAAAAAAACCTAAAGAAAGTCAGGCTTCATTTGAGCAGGTTCTGCTTGGGTATCTTAAGGGGGCATTAGGATCAATTTTTTAACTGATTATAAATTTCATCTTTTTTTCAATCCCCTGAAAAATTTCATTAAGCAAATCTGTTTTTTAAAATTCTGCTGAAAATTAAAACTCACAATTAATGGAAAAATCTAAAAAAAACAATCTCGAAAAATCCTCTTTTTAAAAACTAAAAAAATCAAAGCAGGATTAAACTCCCTAAAGCAGAATGACATAACCTGACATTTATTAAAATTTAAAAACCTGTTTGATAATTCAATGAAAAAAAGGTAAAAAAAAATTAATCTGATTTTTGGGTTGTCAGGTTTTAACTCGCAGGCTTGCTGCTGTTATATTCAGATATATTCAGACGCTTTTTAAAAATGCATCTGCTGCCTCATCAATTTTTCCAAGGCCGGATAAACAAGCACCATACAAATCCATGTACATCTTTGGAGTAATCAAAAGTCCGGGAAATAAAGTATCTAAATTTTCAAAATCAGCACGCTCTAAAATTTCAGCAGATTCATCAAATCTTTCAAGGTCGTTTAATGCAACTGCTCTGACAAATGCGGCAGATGCATTATCATATTCAGTCATCTCATAGGATTCATCTGAGTTGTATGCATCTTTTGATAATGCAAGAGTTTTTAATGCATCTTCTGATTCACCTGTTTTTGCAAGTGCATAGGCTTTTAAGAACAAAAGCTGCCCCTTCCACCATTTATCAGGGTTGTATTTTTCAAAAGCTTTATTGGCTGCATCAATTGCATAAGTGTAATTTTCGACAACAATTGCATAATAAGCTTCATTGGATGAATAAAGCAGTGTCGGATTTAAAAAATTTGCCTTTTTAAACGCTTCAAAGGGTTCGTTTAAATCTGCATCAGGATTTTTAGCCGCAAGCCTGTCAAGTGCACAGCCTAAATAGTTCCAGGCCTGATCATCGTTTTTGTCCGCCTCCACTGCCTTTAATGCGGCAGAATATGAAAGTTGAAAGTCCTCAACAGGTTCGCTGAAAAGTATTTCACAAACAGTTTTCCACTCTTTTGCATCTGCATCTTCAATGGCAAGCGACCTTAAAAAGGCATTATATGAGTCAGTATTCTCAGATGAAGACTCATTCCAGATTGCTCTTCCAAGACCGGCCCATGCAGAAGGTGAGTTTTTTCCATTCGTGGTTGCAGCCGCCCGTGCAAATAAATCCCCGGCCATTTTGCTGTTGCCGCTTTCAAGCGCAATAAAGCCTGCATCAATTAAATCCTCTGTTGAAGGAGATGCTGCTGCCGGAGTAATAGTGAGCATGAGAGCTGTTGCAAGAAGAAAAAAGATCAGCAGTATTTTATTTTTCATAGGGTTATTTTGGGATGAATTCTATTTATAGAAGACATAAATTACAATTTTAAACTCTTATATCATTGGCAAAAAAATCAGAAAATTGCTATTAACAAAAATATCATCAGCAAGATGAATATCAGCAAAATTCTTATCAGCAAAATAACTATCAGCAAAAGAACTATCTGCAAAACTACTATCAGCAAAATAACTATCAGCAAAATAAATGTCAGCAAAAGAACTATCTGCAAAACTACTATCGGCAAAATAACTGTCAGCAAGATGACTATCAACAAAATAACCATCAGAAAAATAACTATCAGTTATAAAATAACCAATAGTTATTATATGAATTAAAGTTAATTCAATATGGAGAAACTTTGAAAAAACCTTCATGAAACAGCGTCCATCAAAAAAAAATTCATAAATAAATTCGTTAAAAAAATGCTTCATGCACTGCTTCATGCATTGTTTCATGAAATGCCTGATGCACTGTTTCATGAAAGTTTTTCATGTAAATCAAAATGTTTTCTCCCACAAAAAAACGCTTTTACTGTTAAGAAATTCAGCGGAGATAAAAAATGAATACAGAATCTGTAAATCTGGTGTATTTTTCACCGACAGGAACCACAAAGGCGGTTGTAAGTGCAATCGCACGCGGAATAAATCCAAAGAGCCTTAAAATCACTGACATCACAAAGCCTGATGCAAGAAAAAACCCCCTGGAATTAAAAAATGACGATCTGTTAATCATCGGTGTTCCGGTTTACATGGGAAGAGTGCCGGCACTGCTTTTGGAATGGCTTGGCATGATAAAGGGAAACAATACTCCTGTTGTATGTGTTGTCGTATATGGAAACCGTGTTTATGAAGACGCTCTTATTGAGCTTTCTGACATACTTGCAGGACGCGGGTTCATACCTGCTGCCGGTGCGGCATTTATCGGCGAGCACTCGTTTTCCACACAGAGCACGCCAATAGCAAAGGATCGGCCAGATGAAGGCGACTTATCTGATGCGGAAATATTCGGGCGAAAAATACAGGAGAAGCTGACGGCCATATCTTCGCCCGAGAAGATTTCAAATCTTATTATTCCGGGAACTCATCCCTACCGCGGTGATTCAAAGCTGTGGATAACTGACTTCATAGAGGTAAGCGATGCCTGTATTCAGTGCGGAGTCTGTGCAGAAGTCTGCCCGTTGGGTGCAGTAAGTCCTGATGACAGCAGGACTGTTGACATAGAAAACTGCATCACCTGCTGCGCCTGCATAAAAAAATGCCCGCAGCATGCAAGGGCAATAAAGCCGGGAATGGTCAGTGATGCATCTCATCGCCTCTTTACACTTTACAGCCAGAGAAAAGAGCCGGAGTATTTCCTCTGATTTGCTATGAAAACGTCCATGAAAACTTTTTTTTTTATGAACTTTTATTTGAAAAAGAAGGAAAACCGGAATTGGAAAAAAAGGATTGCAAATATTAGTATAAACATCAACTTTAACGGAGAGGCGATATGAAAACAGCAGGGAGAAGACAAAGGGAGAGAGAAAAGCGAAAAGAAGAGATACTGGATGCGGCAAAGCGTTTGTTTTTTTCAAAAAGCTATGACGACGTCTCAATGGATGAGATAGCAGATGCAGCCGAGCTTAACAAAGCAACGCTTTATCTTTATTACAAAAACAAAGAGGCCCTTTTTGCAGCAGTGGTTTTACTGGGCGTTGAAATCCTAAAAGAAAAATACCTGCTCTGCATGGAGAAAAAAACATCCGGACTTGTCAGGGTTGCCTTAATGGGCCAGGCGTATTATGAGTTTTCACAGACGCATCCTGACTATTTAAGACTCATTCACTTCTATGGCTCAGAGCGGTTTTCAAAGGAAAATCCATACACTGAAGATATCGGAAAAGGCTACGGTGTATGCAGAACAATTTTATCAGATGCAATACGCGAGGGTATTGAGGATAAGACAATCCGCTCTGACATAAATGCGTTTTCAGCGTCAATGTATCTTATGATATCCTTCATGAACATCTTATCACCTGAGAATAAATGGAAGAAGGTGATAGAAAATGAAGGAATAAGTTTTGAAAAGTTTGCCGGTGATTTTTTTAAGTTTATTATTCCTTCAATTGCAGATGCCAAAAACTTAAAAAATTTAACGAAAGAGGATTTTGAATCAAACGGATTTTTTTTTGGGATAAATTATCCGCCCAAAAATTAAATTTTTAATCAATGGGCATCTCAATGACTGCACCATTAAGGGACGGCGGCATGATTTTGTTTTTGTCAAACTCCGCCCAGGCTTTTTTTGTGATGTCTGATTTGAACTCAAACTCATATCTTAAGTCGTTTACATACGCCTTTGCCCGAAGTCTTCTGTAAAACGGAAAATCATCAACAAGGACTGTGAAGCGGTTTGACCCGGATATGTAGACATACTTTGATGTGATAATGCATTCGCGAAGGATATGGACGGCTTTTTTTGTATCGCTTCTGCTGTCTATGTAAAGGTCGGTTACAACCATCATCTCGGTCTTTCCTGCGTTTGCACTTGATGCAGATTCATTGAATATTTTGAAGTTTGGAATTGAGACATAAGTGTCATCAGGCGTTATTATTTTTGTTGACCGAAGTCCGATGTCAGAAACTTCTCCGTATTTGTCTCCGACTGTTATCTTATCGCCTATTAAAAACGGCCTTTCAAACGCAATTACAATTCCGCCGATGATATCTGAGAAGATGTCTTTTAATCCAAATCCAAGAGCCGCTCCGAAAAGTCCGGAGAAGGCGACAAGCTGCGTCAGGGACGGAGTGAATACTGATGTTACTATAAGGTATGATGCTGCGATGTAGACTGCGAATTTAAAGAGCGGAATTATCATATTTCCGGCAATGCGCTTGTATCCTGCCGCTTCTCCGATTGTTTTTATCAGAAATGATATGAGGCGGATTGAAATGTATGCAGCAATTACAACATATATTATATACAGTGCAATTCCGGCGTCAAACTGTATTATTCCTGCAAGTGTGTCAATTTCTTCAGCCATCTACCACACCATCCTTCTTTTCTTAAGCTCGTATATTGCCGAGTTTACAGCTTCAGGGTTTATGCGGCAGCTGCTGTTTTCAATTTCGATAAGCCCTGAGAATTTAAGGCTCTGAAGTTTCTGCTTTAAGTTTATGTCTTCGCCTGCGATAAGTAGGAGGTCGTCGTAGCTTACAGAGCCCATTGATAATATTATTGAAAGAATGTATGATTCATCAAAGTCTGCAATGTCTGCGGCGGGAATCTGCGGTATTCTGCTCAGGCGAATTTCGTTGTCCTTTAGCGTTTTTTTCCACAGAATATGTGCGACATCGTATTTGCCGCCGGCAAGATTTGTAATCTTTGAAAATGCCTCTGCTTCTATCTCTTCCATTGTCCTGCTGCTCTTTTCTCTAATAAGTGCGCTTAAGTCAATCTTTGGAATGCGGATTGATTTTTTGTTTTGTGATAATGGAAGTTTTATCAGGCATTTTTCTGTGCAGATGAATTTTTTGTCCTCTTTTTTTCTGTCATCGACAAAGCTGATTTTTTCATTTGCGTCAGCCATGATAAGATTCATTATGCTTTTGCTGTCCAGTTCGGGAACTGTTATTTTGACTTCGAATAAATCCTCAATGTCGCATATCTCTTTTATGTAGTTCCAGGCGAATTTGTTCCAGCCGGTTATAAAGAGCCTTTCTTCTGAGCTGACAAGGTTCATGAAGAGATCAAGTATTTCAAAGCCGCCGGGCCTTCTGGTGTATAAATACTGGCAGTCGTGCATTAAAACCGCTTTTTGACCAGAATAAAAATTTGAGAAAAAGTCTTTGTCTTTTACTGGGGAGAAGAGTTTTATGTTGTTTATCTTCTGCGAGTTGTCGCCAAGGATTTTGTTGAAGATGTGCTCGATTCCGCAGTAGGGCTCTGATATTACTGCAACGTTTCCATAGCCTCCCAAATCGAGTTTGTCGATTTCGTTTTGGACTGCTTTTATTTCATTTTCAAAAATGGATATTATACCGTTTCCCTTACGCTCCGGTTCAGGCTTATCCATATTATTATAGATGTTGGTCGCTGGTGATATTTCTTTTGGGGTGAATGACGAAGTGGCGGGGG
>JAEWWL010000086.1 GCA_023396365.1 Methanobacteriota archaeon | reverse complement strand
TCCTTGCGTCCTTTAAAACCCGCCTGTAAGTCCTGTTAGGGTAGTAAATTTCCGATGCAACTCTGATTAATTTGTCCCGCTCCTCTGCCTTGATGATGCCAAAACGAACAGCTCTTTCAAAAT
Organism: Methanobacteriota archaeon; assembly: GCA_023396365.1. Taxonomy (GTDB): domain Archaea; phylum Halobacteriota; class Methanomicrobia; order Methanomicrobiales; family Methanomicrobiaceae; genus Methanomicrobium. The sequence continues at coordinate 4,493 of JAEWWL010000086.1, read as the reverse complement.
TAACCCTCATATCAACAAGTGCATCAGATACAGCCTCATTTGTAAAGGGATCACATGCAAGTGCAACCTCATCATCACTCTCAATAATTCCGTCACGGTACATCTCATATATCCTGCCAACTCCTATCATCCCAAAGCTGTCAAGCTCGCATGCCCTAAGAGCACCCATCGAAGATGAGCCGTAAACAGAAATTTTGGACTTCAAAGCCGCTAAAATCTCGCGGTGGCCGACAGAGCAGTCCTGGAAAAAAAGGCCGTCTATAATACATATTGCCTTTGGCCTCTTTGCAACTGCAACTGCAAGATCTCCGCGCTTAACAGGCGGCAGGTATTCCGCAGCCGACTCAGGCAGGATTCTCTTTGCCTTATCAATGCTCAGACTTGGACCTAAGTACACGATTACGTCTTGCATTTCTGCACCTCTCACCAGCCCTTTCGCTGTCAATTGCAAATGTCTCAAGACCGGGAACCACCACACGTACAACCTTAATGTCGCAGTCAACAATACTTAAGTCACTTACAATAATCATCTCTACTCCGCTCTTCTCCTGAAGCATTTTTGACACATAACTGATATCTGTTAAGAAATCGTCAGACTCAAACTTTGACAGCTCTGAAAAGTCCTTTGACTCTGAAGTTTCAAACCACTTTTTGTTAAGCCGCTTTGTCCTCTCATATCCAAGCTTCTTTCGAAAGTCAGCATCGGTTGTATCCTCCCGTGCACCGTGAATCTGTGTTGCACGGCTCTGGGCTACCTCTGTAATCGCCCTTAATGCGGCAACGACAGGGGAAAGACTGGTGCCCATTCCAATGCATAAAAGAGAGGGATCTTTTAGCTTTACGTCATCCGAAACCGCCGCTATTGTAGGAATGCCATTATCAGCCGTAATATCCCTGAGAGTGACTTCAACGCCGTTATCCTCAAAGAGTGAAATTACTTTGTTAAGATTTGGATCTGTGATATTTTTAAGAACCGGCCCGGAAAAACCCGATGCCTCTGCAAGCGACCAGGCATCTCTTTCTATAACCTCACACAATCCGTGAAGCACCGCTTCTTCAGGAGTGTTCCCGGATGCAATCCCGTTTGTGCTTGTCCTGAAAAAACGGACGCCGCCATAAGGCACCGGATGAAATACAGCATGTGCAGGAACCAAAACATCCTCTTCTGATATTATATCAAAGCCCTGATACCATGGAATTTTTGAATCGGGGTCAACGCCGGCAGGAAGAATCAGACCGGATGGATTAACAGCCTTTTTCTCTCCAAGTGAACTGAATCTTTCAAAGAAAAGCTCTCTGTCGTTAATCTCTGCTGAATACCTCTCAATCCCTTCCATAATTGCAGAAACTCTTGCCGCACTCTCTGTCATCCCTTTTCCGTTGTACACCGATATTGCACCATCGGCGGCTCCGGGTCTGATGCATGAAAATACAAAAATTCCAAGCCGGTCAAGACCTGTTATATCCGCAACCCTTGTAATACCGCATTTTTTTGCGGCAGGAAGAATAATCTCAAGTGTCTCTTCAGGCCTTCTCGCCCTTTCGCTCTCGCCGGAGTATCTTTTTTTGCAGTTTTCAAGCTTCATGCGTGCCAGTGCTCCCCGCCGCCTTTTATGATGTCTTTTTTCCATATCGGCACATAGCGCTTAATCTCTTCTATAATAAACCTGCATCCGTCAAATGCCTCAGCTCTGTGGCCTGCACCAGCAACAATTACAAGAATTGTCTCTTCCACCTTCAAAAGTCCGTTTCTGTGTATAATATCGACAGATGTTAAGGAAAACTTCTTTTCAGCCTCAGCTGCGATGCTGTAAAGATCAGATAAAGCCGCCTCATCAAATGACTCAAAATCAATCGCCTCAATTCCATCATCACGGACAGTCCCGACAAAAACAACAAAGCCGCCGGTCTGTGGGCGCTTTGCATCAGAAATAAGTTTTGCAATATCAATATCATCTTTTGTTATGGCAATGACCATTTTTTATCCTCCTGATACCGGCGGATAGAGAACAATTTCATCACCGTCGCTTATTATCATATCTTCTGCATCCTCTCCCAAAATCCTTTTTTTGTTAAGCATTAAAAGAACGCCTTCAAAAAGTTCACCTTCGGAGTCAAACAAAATTTCATAGCCGCCTTTTGTATCTTCGCAGAGTTTTTTAAGTGCACCAAGAAGTGTCGGATTATCATCATCTGAAAATGAAATTGTCCTTTTTTCCCCGAAGGTCTCTTTAAACCTTGCAAATATAAGTATCTCTGTTTTTATCATATTATATCCGTTATTTTTTTATTCCCGAGCATACGGGGCATTTTTCATCCCTAAAAAAAGGCATAATATCAGATGAAGAGCATCTTCCATCCCAAATGAGAAGCTTACCACAGAGTGCCGGCTCAAAGCCGGCTAAAATTCTTACCGCTTCGTTTGCCTGGATGCTTCCGATTACTCCTGCTGTTGTGCCGACAATTGGAACAGTCTCCCCGGGAGGATTTTTTGGGAACATGCATTCAAAACAGGGGGAGACTCCCGGAATTATTGTTGACGCCTGTCCGTCCCACCCTGAGACCGCACCGTGAATCATCGGGATGCCTGAATTTACAGCCTGCCTGTTTAAAATTCTTCTTGCTTCAAAGTTGTCAAGGCAGTCGACAACAAGGCTGCATCCGTCAAAAAGCTCCTCTGCATTCTCTTCAGTGACAGGTTCATCGACAGCAAAAACATCAACATTCTCATTGAGCCTCTCAAGCGTCTCTTTTGCAGACAAAGCCTTGTTCATCCCCATCCTTTTTTTGTCATGAAGAAACTGGCGGTTTAGATTTGAAAGTGAGACATGGTCGCCGTCTGCAATAACAATTTTTCCCACTCCTGCTATTGCAAGATAGACACTGGCCGGGCTTGCAAGTCCGCCGGCGCCTGCAACAAGCACCTTTGAGGAAGAAAGCCTTCTCTGCGAATCTTCTCCAAACAGCATAATCTGCCTGTCATACCTTTCACTCTCAATCATGACCTTTTACCTTCTTCATTCTTATATCCGGATGTGAATAAATTTTATTCTTTTTGGCAGGTTACCATATACGGCCTTAAAAAAGAACAAAAAAATTTCCAAAGTATATCCCACATTAAATTTTGACACTGATTAATCTATATATCTCTGAGAATATCTTATAAACAGGTTTGGCCAATAATAAATTTGTAAATTCAAGAGGCGAATTATATGATAAAAAAAATTATTTTCCTTGTTTTTGGAGTATTGATAATTGCATCAGCCATATCTCCTGCAAATGCAGCAATAAACCAGATACACAAAGGTGACACAGTTTTCATAGGCGAAGAAGGCCTTGTCTTAAACAGCGATGTATTCTACTCATCAGGCGGAGTTTCTGACACACAGCTTGCTTTTTATTCATCAGGAAATCCTGCAACAACAACACCGGCATATACTACGACACCATCAGCCCAATCCTTTTATGTATCGCCTTCGGAATTTTCAGAAAGGCAGGGTCTGTGGTATTCCTATCCTAACGGATCTTTAAACGGATATCAATCAATTAAAGTCAGTTACCCGTCGCTTGCCTTAAAGCTTTATGCATACAGGGCTGGCGGCGAAAGCTTTGATGTCACAAACGGAAAGATTGTTGCAGGCGAAGCACTGGATTTTCGGATTGACTCAAACCTATATCCAATATTTATGAGACAGGGAGTTCTTGCAGGTGATGAAGGAGTGGATGTGAAACTGAAGAACACAGTCGGAGCAACACTCTCTTCTTTATATGACTGCTCAGGAAATGCTGTAAAAATTACAGGGATTCACCCGACATCATCTGCATTTTTTGTCCCATCAGGAACCCTTACCTGCGTTTGGGATACCGGAAATTCCGCATACCAGACAGGAAGCTATACAATATGGGCAGAATGCAATGCAAACAAATTAATGGACAATCTCGGAAAGATACCGGGAGCAACAATAACAAACCCGATAGGAACATTGCAGAATAAAGAAACCATTGAGGCCAAATTTACAGATGCACCCCAACATACAGCATCAACAACTCCTGCATCACAGATTACCCAGACTCCTTTAAAAACTGCTGAAAAAACACAGACTCCGGCGATAACAGAAACACAGGCAACTGAGATTGCACCGGAAAAAACCGAGACAGCGTCAGCGACTCCGGCACAGCAGCTTCCAAAGACTCCTGTAAGCATATTTGCAGTGATTTCAGGAATATTGATTGCAATTGCGCTTGCAGCCTTCAGAAAAAGAGACTGAGTTATTTTTAATTCATGATATCCTGCTGAATTCTAAAACAGCATCCCCTTTTTCATCATAAAATTTCATGCTTTCCCCAGAGAGTGAATACCGGTAAGTCTTTGCAAGTGATTTAAGGAACAGTGACTCTCTTATCATCACATCTTCTCCATGGCAGTTCATCTTTGTTGAGCCAATATCTGAAAAAATAATAGAAGACATATCACCGGTTTTATACCTTGCAGA
>JAEWWL010000037.1 GCA_023396365.1 Methanobacteriota archaeon | reverse complement strand
ACCGGCTTTGAGAGGCAGTAAATTTTTACGGGCCTTCCCTTGCTTTCTGCCTTGCTCTCGCGGTTTTCGATCCATTCCTTTTCACTTAAGGTACGCATCGCAATGCTGACTTCCGGCTGTCTGAGGTCTGTTCCGCGTTCAATATCGCGTGATGTTGCTTCATTTGTGTTCGCAAGATAAACAAGGACTTTCGCTACATTGCGTTTAAGTCCAACATCAGTAAGAAGAGTTGCCAGTTCTTCTTCTTTTTCTGTAAAAGTCAGAACTTTTTCTAGTTTCATTTTTACACCAGAAATTACTCCTAATACTATGTAAGTATGATATATATAGATATTTATCAAAGTGGAAATATTTATGTTGCGGGCTTAAATCTTTGAGCAAATGACAAAAAAAAGATTATAATATGAATTAAATTTATTGCTGCTGAATCAGTCCGAGATTAGATAAATCTGAAAGTATCTTTACGACAGCCTTTCTTGCATCTTCAGACTGCTTTCCGCCTGTGATGATTAATTTTCCTGATCCAAAGAGCAGAACTACAACTCTTGGATCTTCCAAGCGGTATACAAGACCCGGAAACTGCTCGGGTTCATATTCAATTCTGTCAAGGTTAAAACCGACTGCAATTTTGTTGAGGTTTATCGGTGTTCCAAGATCTGCTGATGTGACAATATTCTGAACTTTGTATTCCAAATCCTTTGGAATGTCGATATTTAACTCACGCAGTTTGTTTCCAAGTATTTCAAGACCCTTAGAAAGGCTGTCAATGCTTTTTGCTCCGGTTAAAACCACTTTGCCTGAACCGAAAACAAGTGCTGCAATCTTTGGATTCTGCATTCTTAATACGACGCCCGGGAATCTCTTCTTATTGTATTCGGCATCTTTTATTTTTTCGTTTATCATCTGGAGATCAAGCGTTTCGGCAACCTTTGCTGAAGCGACTATGTTCTCAATCTTTAAGGACTCTTCAGGATTGACCTTCATATTTATAAAGTGATTTATATGGTATATAAAGAGTTGGGTGAATCCTTACAAAAAACACCTGGTTCTAAGGCTATGCCTGTGTGTCTGCCGCGGTGCCGGAGTGTGATTCTTAATGATTAACAATTACAAAATTTTATCTATAAATTCGTTCAATAGATGTTGAGCAAAGAACAACGAATGAAAATTCGACATTTGTTGAACTATGCCGGGTAAAAACTCTGAAGAGATAAGAGTCAGAAAGACTCATAAGAAGAGATGAATACTTCTCAGATGAGGTTTCTTATACCCGGAAATATTTGCAAAAAAAATCAAACCAGAGTAATGAGGTAAAATATGGCAAAATGGATGTTAAGCGAGGCTGAAGGCTACGATTTTCTAAAAAAATATGATGTCCCGGTTCCTGAATACTGTATTGTAAATTCACCGGAGAAGGCAGCCGAAGCATCGGAAAAAATAGGATTTCCGGTTGTTTTGAAGATTGTATCGCCTCATATTATTCACAAGAGTGATGCAGGCGGAGTTATTGTAGGAATAAAAAATAAAGAAGAGGCAAAAGAGGCTTACCAGCAGATTATCTCAAGTGTAAAGGCATACAAGCCCGACGCGGATATTGAAGGTGTAATTGTCGAAGAGATGGCAAAATCCGGTGTTGAGCTGATTATCGGAGGAAATACTGATTCTGCCTTTGGAAAAACAATAACATTCGGCATAGGCGGAACACTTGTTGAATTTTTAAAGGATGTTTCACTGAGGATTCTTCCCTTAACAGAGGCTGAAATCAGGCAGATGGTCAGGGAAATTAACTCCTACAAACTAATATCCGGCTACCGCGGCTCAGCGCCAAAGGATGAGGACACATTAGTCAAAATAATAATGAATGTCAGCCGTGCCTTTTTGGAAAACGAAGACCTTGTTGAGTTCGATATCAACCCGTTAAGGCTGTATGAGTCAGGCGCATGTGCAGTTGATACGGTATTTATCTTCAGTGACGAGCACAAAAAAAGGTCTTCAGCAGAGAAGATTGTTGATGTAAGCATCTTTGACCCGCAGTCAATTGCGGTCATCGGGGCATCAGAAACACCCGGAAAGATGGGTTATGCTGTAATGCACAAGCTCTCAACATTCCCAGGAAAACTCTATCCGGTAAACCCGAAACGTGATGTCATTATGTGCTTTAAGACATATCCGAGCATACTTGATATCGCTGACAATGTCGATATGGCTGTTATAACAGTTCCTTCAGCACTTGTCCCCGAAGTAATGGAGGAGTGCGGCAAAAAAGGCGTAAAGATTGCTGTCATAATAACAGCCGGCTTTAAGGAGATGAACGAGGAGGGAAGAAAGCTTGAGGAGCAGACTGTTGCAATAGCAAAAAAATACGGTACAAGGATTGTCGGCCCGAACTGTCTTGGGTTAATCAGCCCGCACAAAGGGTATGACACAACATATGTCCAGAGATCACCTGCTCCCGGAAATATCGCATTCCTCTCACAGAGCGGTGCAATCGTAAACGCTGTCGTGGACTGGAGTTTAACGCACAATGTAGGATTTTCAGCTGTGGTCTCTGTTGGAAACCAGTCAGACTTAAACTTCTTTGACTACCTGCACTGGGCGGAGTCCGATCCAAACACAGAGGCAATTATAATGTACATTGAGGAGATAAACAACGGAAAAGGCTTCCTTGATGTAGTATCAAGAATTGCAAGGACAAAACCTGTTGTTGCCATAAAGTCAGGCTCATCAGAACGCGGACGTGCCGCAGCCGCCTCTCACACAGGCTCACTTGCGGGAAGCTACGAGGTTTACATGGAGGCTTTCAGGGAGGCCGGAGTCTTATCTGTTACAAACCTTGAGGATGCCTTCCTTGCAGCAGAGTTCCTCTCGCACAACAAGCACTACCCGAAAGGAAAGCGTGCTGTGATTGTTACAAACGCAGGTGGTTTTGCTGTTCTTTCAAATGATTATGCAGAGCGCTACGGAATTGAAATTGTTGACCTTCCAAAGGCTGTCATAGATGAGATGGACAAATTCCTCCCGCCATTCTGGAACCGTGGAAATCCGATTGATCTCTTGGGCGATGCAGACGGAGCAAGATTTGCAAAGACATTTAGTGTTCTTGCAAAGCATGACGATCTCTGGGATATCTGTATGGTAATCGGATTCCCAAATCTTGTTTTGACATCAGAGCGTTTTGCAAAGCAGATAATGATGCTTTCAGAATCAACAGAGAAGAGAATAGTATCCGTTCTTATCGGCGGGGCAGAGATGAACGGTGGCCGTGCCATATTAAGAGAGAACAAGGTTCCTCCGTTTGAAGAGCTTGAAACTGCATTCAGGGTTGTTGGAAGAACACTCCAGAGCAAGTACCGCGTTAAAGGCCAGGGCCTGTTCTAAAAAAAAAATAAAATCCCTAATAATTTTTTTAATAAATTTTTTAATAGATTTTTGAAAAATTTTTTAATTTTTTTTATCTTTAAATCTGACCATTCTAAAGAAGAAGTGTCTGTTAAAACTTTTTAAAGAAATAAAATTCTTAATGAAATTGAGGGAAAAAAATTATTTAGTCGTATTCGCGCCAGGTGTGCTTGCACTTTGTGCAGCGGAAGAAGCGAACCTCGCTTTCATCAGCTGAACGAAGCTGGCGAAGCCACCATTCTGCTGTGTTGTTGCTGCACTCCGGGCATTTGATTGTAGTTGTAGGAAGTGTTGCAATATTCTGATCTTCTTCTACGATTGTTATTTCCCTTTCAACTCTCTCTTTTGTCTTCTGAAGCTGCGACTTGTCTGAGATGCCTTTTTCAAAGCCGCATTTGGGGCATTTCAGCTTTCCTTCAGATGATTTAAGCATGCTTTTGCATTCTGGACAGAACATCATCGCTTTAAGTATTGGTTGCTATTTGATTAATTATTATGGATTAAGTCAAAAAAAATAATAATAAACCGGGCTTGATTTCGCGTTTTTTGACTAAGCGCCGAAAAAAATCCCGTTTTATAAAAATCACAAAAAAATGATGATTAAAAATTTCAATGCAGGAGAAAAAAATATTCTTTGCTATCACTTTAATATCTATTATCTGCTGTCAGAACAAATTATAATCAATGGAAGCTGTACTGGTTTTATTGTCAGCGCTGGCATTTATAGCATTTTTAATTGTGCCGGGAAATAAGAGGAATTATTTTGCAGCTGCCGGCTGGATTTTTGTGGTTTTTTCATTGATTACTGATATCCCGTTTTACATAAGCGAAGAGAACAACTTTTTATATCCGCTTCTTGGAATACTCGGTCTGCCATTTTTATATGTCACAATACCTGAGCTGATTTCCGGAAATAAGCATGTTGTCTGCTTAAGCCGCGGTGCGGCAATAGCATTTTTAATTTATTTTCCGTTCGGCTACATACCGCAGGCGGGGGATTTTCTGATTGCATGCGTCACAAGTCAGGTTTATGAAGCCGGAGCTTTTCTTGGTCTTTCTTACAGCCAGATTGGATGGAACATGCTTGAGCATGACGGCTTTCGTGTCGAAATCATTCTCGCGTGCACAGGCATACAGAGCATTGCAATAATGCTCGGGCTTGCGTACTCTCTTCCAACAACGCTTAAGCAAAAGATACTTTCATTTCTTTTAATTGTCCCGGTCATTTATATCCTGAATATCTTCAGAAATGTCTTTGTTGTTTCTGCATACACAGGACAGTGGTTTCAGTATTTGCCCGAGATTGCATCAAACGGCGAATACGGGTATGAAAGCTTTTTCTGGTCGCACAATGTGATGGCAGAACTGGGAGCTTTGATATTTTTAATAATTCTTGCCCTTGGTCTTTTCAGGATAATTCCGCAGCTTGGAGACTTTGCTGACGGAGTTATAAAATTGTATATGGAAAAGCTCAGAGGTGCCTGTAAAGGTAAATAATCCTCTGAATAGCTGATAAATTAGTGCATACGGCGATAATTACAACAGCCGGTGCGATAAGGCCTGACAATCCTCCAAGGACAAGGAAAAGAATTGTCTCAGGTCTTCCAAAAAAGCCAACCCTTTCTAAGGGATCGTCAATTTTTCCATCCTCTCTCTTTTCAAACCCGACCTCGGCGTAGGTAACAGGCTTTATGAATGTGTTCATCAGTGAGCCGATTATTGCAAGTGAGACAACTGCAAAATCAATGATGTATCCGTTTACTCCTGCTATTGAAATATACGGGCTGATTATTGCAGCACCTGAGAGGCCGATTCCCAAAAGAACGAGGCTGTCAACATACTTGTCGACTATCCAGTCAAAAACCGCACCAAATTTGCTCTCACGCCCTGTTTTTCTTGCAACAGTTCCGTCCACAAGATCCAAAACCGCTGATATCAAAAGAAACACGGCACCCAAAGCGAAATTTCTGGTGAAGAAGAGATAAGCTGTTATAAGTCCGGCTATCAGTGACATAACCGATATCATGTTGGGTGTAAATCCAAGCCGTATGAATATGCCTGCAACAGGCTCAAGGCATCCGATGAATTTTGGCCGCAAGGCAGTAATATTCATGATAATATTATTTGGAAGCACTTGGATAAAGGTTTGACTAAATATATCAGGAAATATAACAGGGCTAACTTCTTTACTTATACGGGATAATAAAGCAGTAAGAAAGATCATCATGGCTGAAAAATATAAAAAACCCCATGTTATGATAATGTCAGAGATTACCGTTGACGGCAAACTGACATTAAAAAAAGGAGCATCCAGCAAAATTCTCATGAAATATATGGATCATGAAACTGATATCCTTCTTCATAAAACCAGAGCCGAATATGACGCAATAATGGTGGGCTCAAATACAATTAAGATTGACAATTCGTTTCTTACTGTAAGATATGTTGACGGTGAAAATCCTGTCAGGATTATTCCAAACAGCACCGCAGATATTCCCCCTGACTCAAACGTTCTTGGAAAAGATGCAAAAACAATTATTGCCGTAACAAAAAAAGCACCTGCAGGGAGAATAGAGGCTATTAAAAACAAGGGTGCGGATGTAATTGTCTGCGGTGAGGAGAATGTTGATTTTCCGCGTCTTATGGATATTCTGGTATCAGAATACGGAATAAAAACGCTGATGGTCGAAGGAGGCCCGACTCTTAATTATTATATGCTTCAGGACAGGCTTGTTGATGAGGTAAGGCTTATTCATCTTCCTTTCATAGTCGGCGGTGCAGATACCCCTTCGCTTGTAGGCGGAATGCACATTGATTCAGAGGATGAGATGTTTCGCTTAAATCTCAAAAATCATTACATGTGCGGGACAAATCTTGTTACAGAGTACGATGTTACGTACGGTGAATAGGCATGTCGTGGCTTGAGGAAGAGATTGGCAGGGCAGAGAAGTCAAAGCTTCGCAAAAACGGAATAAAATGGTTTGTCGGCGGAGTGTTTGCGGCAATAATAATTTTTGCCGTATTTTCTCTCTTTCCATATTCACAGGATGCAGGTGTTAAGGTAATAAGGGTTGAAGGAACTCTTGCAACCGGCAATATGTACAGCGGAGGCTATGCAGGAAGCGACTATATCGGCGCACAGATCCGGTCGGCGGCAGATGATCCGTTAACAGAAGGAATTGTCCTTCGCGTAAACAGTCCCGGAGGCTCTCCTTCCGCATCCCAGGAGATTATACGCGATATAGAATATGCAAAAGCCAAAAAGCCGGTTGTGGTCTCTATGGGAGATATGGCAACCTCTGCCGCGTACCACATAAGTTCACACTCTGACTGGATCTTTGCAAATCCTGATACAATGACCGGCAGTGTCGGAACAATATGGACTTTTTATGACACCAGCGAATCTCTTGACAAGGAGGGAGTGTCGGTTGCAGTTGTCAAGTCAGGCGATCTAAAAGACCTTGGTTCAACTTTCCGCGGTCTTTCTGATGATGAGCTTTCATATGTTCAGAAGATGGTCGATGACAGCTTTGAGCTTTTCATAAATGATGTTTTAACCCAGAGAAATATCAGCAGAACTGATATTGAAGAGGCGCAGCTGATACGCGGTGAGGATGCACTAAAGCTTGGACTTGTTGATGAGATGGGCAATCTTTATGATGCAATTGATTATGTAAAAAATTATGACCGCAAAAAAGCTTTGGAAAAAAAAGCCGTCTTGAAAGATAATTCATCTGAATCTGAAACATCTGATGAAGCCCTGACTTCTGCTGATGAATAAATTAAAAAATTACTGATAATAACTAAACAAAACAGGAAACAAAACAGAAAACAAAACAGAAAAAAAACAAATAACAAAAACAAAAAAAAATTCAAAAAGAAAATTTCAGGATATTTTAAATTTTTTCAGGCCATATTTTTTGGATCTGCTTTCATTATTTCACGGCAGACTGTTGTTGCGTAATGCCCCGGCGGAAGGGTGAATTCAAGCGATATCTCATCTCCTGTGACGCTGCCTTTTATGTCAGTTCTTAAAACCGCGGGCCTTGATGCGCCTGTAAAACGCGAACCGACGAGTTTTGAAATGTCAGAGTATCCCTCTTTAAAAACTCCCATATCATCCATAATCTTCTGCGCATATTCATCCATGTATCCGCGTTTTTCAAAATCCTCAGAACCCGGCATGTAAATTCCAACCTGGCATCTGCCGCGCCCTGTGTGAATTTTTGCTGTTGCAAGATTTTTTTCATCGACAATCTCTTCCCTTCCGTTTGGAAAAATCAGCCTGTCGCCGATTTCAGGCCCGCTTATATCTCCGCCTGAATTTTTTATTCTAAGGCTTAGTATCCGGTTGAATAGATATGACTGAAAGGCGCTTACAAACATTGAGAGAAGTTTTGGCGGAATATTTGAAAGTGCGCCCTCATAGTCGCCGGGCTTTTCAATAAGATGATGAAGAAGGGATCTTTCATAATGCATATTTACAGGCATAAGCTCAAGGGCCAATCTGGGATCTTGTGTCTCCTCAAAGACTGTTCTTGCAAGCTTTGTCTGTTCATTTTCATCATCGCATGGAAATCCTGCATATTTCATGACCGCGTCTTTGTAGTCGCCCTTTAGCATTGCAATTCCCACAAGATGCGAGACCGGCCTGAATGTACCGAATCTCTGTATTCCAAAATAGTTGGGAAGGCCTTTTGATGCACAGTTTATGCACTCGTCAAGTGATGACAAAAGGCTCTCTCCGGTGCAGCCGCTTATTTTTATCCTGAATTCATTTCCCTTAAGATCACCAAGCGACATCTGCATTCTTGCAAAGCCAAGAGGCTTTAAATTTATATCTTTGAGCTGAATTTTTTCGATATCCTCAGGTTTTACGCCATAAACCGATATGAGCTGGGTTGTCCTTGCACGCTTATCCTTAGTCCCGCCCCATGAAATTCTTTTGTGGCTGATTCCAAGTCTGTTTGCTATCTCTTTTACTGCACGCTGAAGCTCCCAGTTTGTCTTTTCAAGCTCGCATATAAGATGCGGGCCGCCTGTTAATTTTATATCTGCAAATATCTCCCTTACGATGAAATCCTCCGGGGTCTTTCTTAAAATTCCGCCTGTTCCAAGACTGTCTGTCAGGTAATATTCCATACCGAGAAGCTGCTCGGTTTCATATGGGCTTTTTATCATAATAACGCAAGAGAGCCTGTAATCTTATCGAGGTCTTCGGATTTTGCAGGGCCGACCCCCAGGGCTGTTATTGTCCCCGGCTCAATTTCCGTCATGCCTGCATCAGTTATAAGAGCAGTTGAAATCCCTGCCATCTCGGCGATTGTCTTTAATTCATATATCTGCTTTAGGGAGTCGGCTTTAAGCGCCACTTTTTTCATCCCCTCATCATACCATTTTTTCTTTGTTGTTTTGTCTGCATGCTCGTATGCAATAACGGCAGCATGGGCAAGCTGTGCGCATTTCTTTCCGCATGACATTTTGATGTCATTTCTTATGATAAGGCACTGCTTGAATTTGAAATCAGGCTCTTTTGTCATTTTAACTACAGATTATTTTGTCCTGCAACCAAAAAAAGTGGTATGACCCCTGAGGGTTTTATATCTCCTCTTTTCAAAATCACTTATTGCAGATGTATGATGTCATTGTCGCAGGCGGCGGCCCTGTTGGAAGTTCTGCCGCCCGTTTTTGTGCGGAAAGGGGATTAAAGACACTTTTAATTGAGGAGCACTCCGATTTCGGCCGGCCTGTGCAGTGTGCCGGACTTTTGAGCAGCAATGCATTTTTTGAATGCTCTGTTTCAGACAAAAGTGTCCTAAACGAGGTTTCCGGTGCAAAGGTTGTCTCAGGTAAGGGTTCTGAGCTTTTGTTTGACGCAAAAAAGACAATGGCATATGTTGTTGACAGAAGCGCACTTGATTTTGAGATGGCCAAAAAAGCTGCAAAATCCGGAGTCTTCATAAAAGTCAAGACATCTGTAACAGGCTTTTGCGGCAATGAGGTGATGACATCCGGCGCTAATGGAAGGGAGTCTTTTAAGTGCAGAATGGTGATTGCCGCAGACGGGCCGCGAAGTATTTTTTCACGGATTCTTAATATGAAGCGTGCAGAACTTTTTCTCTCCGGCATCCAGGCGGAAATTTCAACTGACATTCCAAAAAATATAGTTGAGCTTCATCCGTATGCATCCCCTGAATTTTTCGGATGGGTTATTCCCTCGCAGAAAGGTTTTGCAAGAGTGGGCCTTTGCGGTGAAAGGGATGTCTTTGAGAGATTCATGCGGTTTATAAAACCCTATAATTCCTCCTGTGTTCATCTTGTTTCAGGCACAATTCCGCTTGGCATAATGCCAAAAACCTATGGCAGCCGGGTTTTGTTCTGCGGCGATGCCGCAGGATTTGCAAAGCCCACTTCTGGCGGCGGTGTTTATACAGGAATAAGGACTGCTTTTCACGCAGCAGAGACTGCACTTAAGTGCTGTGAGTCCGGCAGGTTTTCTGACTCAGATCTTGCGGATTATGAGAAGCGCTGGAAGGCTGATATCGGCGGTGAGCTTTCTGCCGGAATGGCGCTTTACAAGATGAGGCAGAAAGTCTCTGACGAGAGGATAGATGCACTGTGCCGGTGCATGAACAATCCGAAAATTCTTGATGATATAGTAAAATACGGCGATATGGACAGGCCGCAGGCTTTGATTAAAAAATTATTTTACAAGCCCTGTGTCATAAGGGCTCTTGGCGGAATCTTAGGAGACGGGCTTTTAAGTCTTCTGCCCGGACCGGCAGAATTAAAAAAATGAATGCTGTAAAATGAACTATTATGGATAGTCAGTTTGGAAGAGGATTTATAACAAATATTATGCTCATCTCAAAGCATGTCGGCCTTCCTCCTGAAAGAGCGTGGACAGGACTTGCTGATCACATGACTGAGGCAGTGCTTCCGCCTTCTTTTAAGGGAACAGAAGTTGAAGAGCTCTTCTCTTTGCTCAGGCAGAAGATTGTCTGGCATCAGAACGGCCTTATGGATGCAGAAGATCTTGAAGGTGTCAGAAAGACTCTTCGAAGGCTTGTTGTTGCAATTGACAAAGAGCTTGGTGTAGAAGATCCCGACGCCGGAAAATATGACTGAGCCTCCTTTTGGATGGTTTTGATTTTTCAGCCTGATTTTTTTTTGAAAAAAACATTTTTGCAAAAATTAAAAGTGGATAATTCAATCCTTTTATTCTCATTTAATATCCATATCAGAAGATTTCGGGATTCTTTTAAGTGCTGGTACACCCAATATTATATGTGTATTTTAGTCCAGAATATGTACCGGTTTTTAGTGAACAAAAATTCCCTGATATTGAGACTCTTTTCGCATATATCCGGGGTACTGGATTTTAATCCGGGGGATATTTAAATTGCCAGACAATACTTACGATGCGTCTCATATTACAATTCTTGAAGGTCTTGAACCTGTCCGTGAAAGGCCTGCAATGTATATCGGAAGCACCGATGTACGCGGTCTTCATCACCTTGTATATGAGGTCGTTGACAATGCGGTTGACGAGGCCCTTGGTGGCTTTTGCGACCACATAACAGTCAGAATAAACAAAGACGGATCCTGCACTGTTGCAGACAACGGAAGAGGTATTCCTGTTGATGAGATGGAGGATCAGGGCGGAAAAAGCGCTCTTGAAATTGTTTTAACAGTTCTTCATGCAGGAGGCAAGTTTGACAAGAACACCTACCAGGTCTCCGGAGGTCTTCACGGTGTTGGTGTTTCAGTTGTAAATGCACTCTCTGAATTTTTAACCGCAGAAGTTTACCGCGATGGAAAAATCTATGAGATGTCCTTTGAAAGAGGCGGTGTTTCAAAGACTCTTGTCTCGCGAAAGAACGCGGGAAGTGACGGTTTTGATCGCGGGACAATTATCACCTTTAAGCCTGACCACCTTATATTTGAGACAGTAAACTTCGATTATGATGTCCTAAGCCACAGAATGCGTGAACTTGCATTTTTAAACAAGGGCTTAAAGATAGAAATTTCAGATGACAGAAACGGCTACTCTGATGTTTTCTGCTATGAGGGCGGAATATCCGAATTTGTCAGATACCTTATTGCAGGAAAAGAGACCGTTCACCCTGATGTTATCTATCTCTGCACAAAGGATGAGGAGAACAAGGTTGAGGCTGATGTTGCACTCCAGTACTCCCTCTCCTACTCTGAAAATGTGATGACGTTTGTAAACAGCGTCAATACAAGAGAAGGAGGAACACATCTTGAAGGATTCAGGAGCGCTCTTACAAGAACCATAAACAAGGTCGCAAAGGAGAAAAATCTCTTAAAGGGAATCGACTCTCAGCTTAAAGGCGAGGATGTAAGAGAAGGCTTAAACGCTGTTATCAGCATCAAGGTTGCAGAGCCCCAGTTTGAAGGCCAGACAAAGATGCGTCTTGGAAACAGCAATGTAAAGGGAATTGTTGACTCACTTGTATACCAGTCGCTCTCTGAATATTTTGAAGAGAATCCGAGAGTAATACAGGCAATTGTTGAAAAAGCCTTAACAGCCGCAAGGGCAAGGGAGGCTGCAAGAAAGGCACGTGAGCTTGCAAGAAGAAAGAGCACACTTGAGGGAAGCGGCCTTCCCGGAAAGCTTGCAGACTGTTCCGAACGTGACCCTGCAAAGAGTGAAATATATATTGTGGAGGGAGACTCTGCGGGCGGCTCTGCAAAACAGGGGCGTTCACGTCTGACACAGGCAATTCTGCCGCTCAGGGGAAAAATTCTCAATGTAGAAAAGGCATCCCCTCATAAAATTTTAAAAAATGCCGAAATTCAGACCCTGATATCTGCAATAGGATGTGGAATCGGTGAAAATTTTGATGTCACAAAAGCACGCTACCATCACATCATAATGATGACCGATGCCGATGTTGACGGAGCACACATCTGCACGCTTCTTCTTACATTTTTCTACAGGTACATGCCGCAGCTCAT
The DNA here is from genome assembly GCA_023396365.1 of Methanobacteriota archaeon. Taxonomy (GTDB): domain Archaea; phylum Halobacteriota; class Methanomicrobia; order Methanomicrobiales; family Methanomicrobiaceae; genus Methanomicrobium. The sequence goes on along the minus strand of JAEWWL010000037.1, from coordinate 10,560 downwards.
TGAAGAAGGCTATATCTACATCGCCCAGCCGCCTCTTTACCGTGTATTCAAAGGCAAAAAAGAAGTCTATGCATACCGCGAGGAGGAGATGAGAAAGGCTGTTGAGGAGTTTGGCGAAAAGGGAACAACAATCCAGAGATACAAGGGTCTTGGAGAGATGAATGCAGATCAGCTCTGGCACACAACCATGAATCCCGAGTCAAGGGTCTTAAAGAAGGTGGACATTCTTGACGCAAGCTATGCTGATGAAATCTTCTCCAAGCTTATGGGGGACGATGTTGAAGCACGCCGTGAATTCATCTACCGCCATGGAAAGGAGGTGACAAACCTTGACATCTGAGCAGTTTAAAATTGGAGAGAAAAGGGAGATTATTGTCAATATCGAGGAGGAGATGAAGACCTCCTATATTGACTATGCAATGTCGGTAATCATCGGGCGTGCCCTTCCTGATGTTCGTGACGGCTTAAAGCCTGTGCACAGAAGAACACTTTATGCAATGGGTGAGATGGGAAACACCCATGACAAGCCGTATAAGAAGTGTGCAAGGATTGTCGGAGAAGTAATGGGTAAATATCACCCTCATGGTGATTCATCAATTTACGATGCTCTTGTAAAGATGGCCCAGCCGTTCTCATTCAGGCACACTCTTGTCGAAGGGCAGGGCAACTTCGGTTCAATCGACGGCGACTCCGCAGCTGCGATGCGTTATACTGAAGCAAGGCTTGATCCTGTCGCAGAGGAGATTCTTGCAGATATTGACAAGGACACCGTTGACTACGGCCCAAACTTTGACGAATCCTTAAAAGAGCCTCTTGTTCTTCCGTCAAAAGTTCCCAACCTGCTTGTAAACGGATCTGAAGGAATTGCTGTTGGTATGGCAACAAAGATGCCTCCGCACAACCTCGGCGAGGTCTGCAATGCAGTCTGTGCGATGATTGACTCGCCTGAGATAACAATACCTGAGCTTATGGAGCATATGCCCGGCCCTGACTTTCCGACAGGCGGAATAATTCTTGGACGGCGCGGGATTGTTGATGCCTACACCGATGGCCGCGGAAGAATCCGTGTCCGCGGAGTTGCGGAAATTGAAGATGACGGCAAAAAGGAAAGAATAATAATAACCGAAATTCCCTACCAGGTCAACAAGGCAAGGCTCATCGAACAGATTGCAGATCTTGTCAAAGACAAAAAGATTGACGGAATTTCAGACATACGCGATGAATCAGACAAAGACGGAATCCGTGTTGTAATCGAGCTTAAGAAAGGGATTGTTCCTCTTGTTGTCTTAAACCAGATCTATAAGCACACGCCTCTTGAGAGCACATTCGGCGTTATCAACCTTGCAATCGTTGACAAGCAGCCAAAGACTCTCAACTTAAAAGAGCTAATCCGTGAGTTCTTAAAGCACAGAAAGGAAGTGGTTTTTCGAAGGACGACTTTTGATCTGAAGAAGGCAGAGGACCGCATTCATATATTAAACGGACTTTTGCTTGCTCTTGAAAACATTGACGAGGTTATTGCAGCAATTAGGAGTTCAGCAACAACCGAGGAGGCAGCATCAAGATTAATTGCAGACTTCGGTCTTGATGAGATTCAGGCAGACGCAATTTTAAAGATGCAGTTAAGACGTCTTGCAGCTCTTGAGCAGAAGAAGATTGTTGACGAGAGAAATGACATCCTAAAGGAGATTGAGAGGTTAAAGCTTTTAATCTCCGATGATGCCCATATCTTCGCCGAGATCAGGCGTGAGACTGTTGAGCTGGGAGATAAATACGCAGACAAAAGAAGGACAAAAATTTCCCATGAGGTCGAAGACTTTGAAAAAGAGGATCTCATTGAGAAAAGACAGGTTCTGGTCTCCCTGACATCAGACAATTATATCAAATCAATGCCTCTTGAAACATACAAGGGCCAGCACCGCGGCGGACGCGGAATTGTCGGAATGGCAACAAAGGAGGAGGACTTTGTCAAGAATATATTTGTTGCATCAACCCATGACTACCTCCTGTGCTTTACATGTTCGGGCCGTGTCTACTGGCTTAAGGTCTATGATATTCCTGATGCCACAAGGCAGTCGAGAGGAAAGGCAATAGTAAACCTCCTTAATTTAAACAACGAGAAGGTTACTGCTGTAATTCCTGTTTCAGAATTTGAAAGCGACAAGTACTTCCTCTTTGCAACAAGGCATGGTATGATTGTAAAGATTCCGCAGGATGAATTCTCAAGGCCGCGCCAGACCGGACTGAATGCAATCACACTGCGTGATGGCGATGAGCTTGTTGATGTCAAGAAAGTTGAGGAGACAGGCGAACTTGTTATTACAACAAGATTCGGACAGAGTCTGAGATTTAATCTTTCAACTGTTCCTCTAAGGCACAGGAATGCCATTGGTGTCAAGGGAATCAGGCTTCGCTTTGAGGATGTCTTACAGGACATGACTGTTGTCGAAAAGGATCACCTCCTTACCATTACCGAGAAGGGCTATGGCAAGAGGACTGAGTTTGATGAATTCCGCGGACACGGCCGTGCAACGATGGGTGTAAAAAATATCCAGGTTGATGTCTCCGGCGGCGTTGTATCATCAAAAGCAGTGTATGACACCGATGAAGTGATTTTGATGAGCACGTCCGGAATTGTCATGAGGACAAAGGTCTCTGAGATTTCAATCCAGAAGAGAAGCACACGCGGTGTCCGGATTATGAAGCTTGACTCCGGAGACAGTGTTGTCGGATTTGCAATTCTTCAGGCCGAAGATGAGACCGGGGAATTATCTGAAAAATCTGAAAAAGAGTCCGCAGAGCAGACCTCTTTGTTTGATGAAGAGTAATTCAAATCACAAATATCTTTTTAATTTTTATTTTGAATTAATCTTTTAACTTTTGAGATAACTTTTGAGATAACTTTTGAGATAACTTTTTCACATAATTTTCAAAAAAATTTTTGAAATATTTTTTCCGGATAAATTTCATATCCCTAACTTATCCTTTTAATCCGGAAATGAGAGAATTATTATATTTCACTGCCCTAAATGAAGAACATGGAAAAAGGAAAAATACTGGTAATTATTCTTGCAATTGCCCTTATTGCATGTGCAGGGTATATAGTCCTGAAAAGTTACCCCGGTCTTTTTAAGTCAGCCGATGTTAACTCAGGTGCAGCAGTAAACGGTCAGAATCCATATTCGGAATACCAGACCGCAGAGGTGACATCTGCTGCTTTGGAAAGCGGAGCTGAGGAGACGGCATCAACTTATCTTCACAAGGGAGAGGTGTATGCAACACCGTCTGTGATTAAAAGCATGGATCTTTATGTCGAACCGGTTGACTGGGATTCGGTTGCAGGAAATGACGGCGTTGTAATACATTTCAATTTCTATGATGCATATGGAAGAAAAGTCATATTTTCAGGACACTCAATAGACTGCACAATTGAAATTTACACCCCGCAGACTGACACACTTATGCGTTCTGTAAATCCAAGGAAGGTATTATACAAGGGATATACCACAATCACATGTTCAGATCAGGGTGAGGGCGGCTCTCTTGCCGGAATCAGGGTTGGGTACAGTGACTTAAACCTCGGGCAGTATGACAGGGGAATCGGCCAGATAAAAATAACAGCCTCATTTCCTGCCGGAGGTTATGTAACAGCTGAAGAGACATATCTTTACCCGAGACACTAAAAGAAAATTTTTCTGTGTTCTGCCTGCTGTGAGACAATTTCACTGGAAACATCCAAAAAGAGGGGGATATTGTAAACCTCTCCTCTTATTTGTCTGATGTAATTGCAGGACGCGGTGTTGTGAGCGGGACAGTAAATCTTTTTTCCAAAAGCTCAACTGCAGCCCTTACAGCAACAGAGTTTGAAGAGGGTGTGTTGGAGGATTTCAAATCCGCTCTTTTTAAAAATTGCTCCAAAAGAGATCATTTATCTGCATGACAGGGCATGGGGTGACGAAAACGGCCCGTTTACATGTAAATGCGGCGCTCATCGGCCCATCCCTTACTATTCCAATAAGGAATTTTATGCCTCTGCCCGGAGTATGGCAGCAGCCCGTATTGGCTTGAGTTTGATGTAAGAAAGAAGCGAAAAAGGCGCATTTTCTGCACTGTCCCCGGAGTATGTGAAAAAAAAAAATTTTTTGCCTCCGGATATTTTGCTCCTGCCGGGGCAGTCCGGATACTTTTTTATTCAGGATAATTTGTATCAGAATAATAATTTTTTTAATTTTTGCCGGATGACTTTTTTTTATTTTAGTCAAGAGGCAGTGTTTCGAGCTGTGATACAAGCTCCCAGATGCGTGTTCTTGCATGAACAGGCATGTTCGGGTCGTTTGAAACTTCGTCAATCAGTGAAATTGCTGTTGCGGCGCGAAGACCAAGTCCCTGTGATTCATCCATTAAGACTTTTTTTGTCTCGTCTGCCACCCTTCTGATATTCCGGGGTATTGTAGAATCATCCATGATTGCTGAAAGCATCTGGATGCAGTAGTTTATTGTGCTTTGAGGGTCTGCCATTTAACATCACCATCCTATTATTAATTTAATCACCGGCATATATAACATGAACGAGAACGGGAGATTAAATGATGAAAAATCCAGAGGATATTATGGCTGATTACCTGTTAAAGGGCGCGAAGATGCTTGACAAAGCCTGTCCTGAATGCGGGTCGCCTCTTTTTACGGTTAAAGGGGATACTTTTTGTGTTGTATGCAAAGAATCAGCCGGGAATAAAACTCCCGCGCCGATTGCAGCGCCTGCCAGAACTGAGCACAAAAAAGCATCCGCCGGCGCTTCTTCTCTGAGCACTCAGACCGGCTGTGTCTGCTCTTCTGATGAAATATTATACAGTGAAATTCGGGATGCGGTGTGCAGCCTGTGCAGGCGCATTGAAACAGAAACCCGCCCAAAAGACTGTCTTTTAATAATGAAATCAATAAGCGCAGGCATTGATGCGCTTAAAAAAATTGAATAAAAATTAAAAAAGTTTAAAAAATATTTTTTTTTAAAAAAATTTGCAGGCCCTTTGAAATCAGGCTGTCTCAATGTTTGCAACCTTTTCAAGGCCGAGCTCTTTTATTGAAATATCACGCATCTCAAGTTTTCTGATTTTTCCTGAGACTGTCATTGGAAATCCGTCAACGAACTTAACATATCTTGGTGTCTTGTATTTTGCAATCTTTCCGCTGCAGAAGTCTTTTAATTCCTTTTCAGTCATGGTCTCGTTGTCGCGAAGCTTAACCCAGACCATAAGCTCCTCTCCGTACTTCTCATCAGGAACGCCGATTACGTATGCATCCTCTATCTTTTTGTTTGTGTGGAAGAACTCCTCAATCTCACGCGGGTAGATGTTTTCACCGCCGCGTATGACCATCTCCTTAAGCCTTCCGACAATTTTTACAAAGCCTTCTTCATCCATTATTCCAAGATCGCCTGTATGATTCCATCCGTTTGAATCAATGGTCTGGCGGGTTGCGCTTGGGTTGTTGTAGTAGCATTTCATAACTACATAGCCGCGTGCACAGATTTCGCCCTTTTCTCCACGCGGAACAATCTTTTGTGTAACAGGATCAATGATTTTGAGCTCAACATGGGGAAATGTCCTTCCGACAGTTGTAACCCTTCTCTCAAGCGGATCACTTGTTGTAGTCATTGTAACGCCCGGTGAGGTTTCAGTCTGGCCGTAGACGATTACAATGTCTTTCATGTTCATCCTCTCATTGACCTGCTTCATGTATTCAACAGGGCATGGTGATCCTGCCATGATTCCTGTTCTGAGAGTGTCATATTTGTATTTGTTGAAGTTTTGGTGCTTAAGCTCTGCAATAAACATTGTGGGAACGCCGTGAAGAGCCGTGCATTTTTCGCTGTCCACAGTTTTTAAAACGGCTTCGGCATCAAATGCAGGTGCAGGGATGACCATCGTTGTTCCGTGTGTTACGCATGCAAGGTTTGAGAGGACCATTCCAAAGCAGTGGTAGAAGGGAACAGGGATGCAAAGCCTGTCTTTTTCAGTAAAACCCATACCTGAGCCGATTGTATATCCGTTGTTTAAGACGCTGTGGTGAGTTAATACGACACCCTTTGGATATCCGGTTGTTCCTGATGTATACTGGATGTTTATGGGATCATCAAAATTCAGTGTTGATTCCCGCTCTTTTAATTCATCGCGGCTGACATTTCTGCCTTTTTCCATGAATTCATCCCATGTGAACATGCCGTTGTAGGGAATGTTTCCCATAAAGACGACATTGCGCAAAAAAGGGAATTTCTCGGTAGATATTTTTCCTGCACGTGATTCAATCGCATCAGGGCAGGCTTCATAGAACATGCCGACATAATCTGAATTTTTAAATCTTCCCTGGAGAATGAGTGTGTGAACTTCTGCCTGCTTTAATGCATACTCCAGCTCAAATGTCCTGTATGCAGGGTTGATGTTTACCATTATCGCACCGCACTTTGCGGTTGCAAACTGGACAACCACCCATTCGGCATAGTTCATTGCCCAGATGCCTACGCGGTCGCCCTTGTTGACTCCAAGCGCCATAAGGCTTCGTGCAAGCTCATCCACTTTAATGAGGAATTCGCTGTATGTCCACCTTATGTTCTGGTCAACCGCGACCAGAGCCTCGTTGTCGGGATATTTTCTGACGATGTTTTCAAGCATCTCCCCGATGGTTTCACCAATCAGGGGTACATCCGACAAACCGCTCGCGTAGCTTATCATAGCCATAATCATATATGTATGTAAAAAATAGGAATTATATCTGACGGAATTTTATTCCGGTGATAAAAAGAAAATATCTTCGTAAATATGTATATTCCGGCAAAAATTTTGGGTATGCATATCACAATTCTTAAATTGTATAATGAGTAAACTTAGATGGAATCTTTTCAGGGGTCGTGGCCTAGTCCGGCATGGCGACGGGCTCCAACGGTCTTTGCGTATGATGAACAATGGGTCTGCTGAGGAGAAATCCTGTGATGATCCGTTGGAGCGCTGATGCAGATTAACCGCATCTATGATGATTTCTGCGCTTTAACTAAAAACGCATGTTCGGAGAGACCCGTCGATCGTGAGTTCAAATCTCACCGACCCCACTTTTTATGAAAATTCTTACCCTTCAAGCAAAAGCAGTAAGCTTACTTTTTTTACCTGTAAAACCCATATCTAAGACAGGTAGGAAACCTGATATGTATTTAATAGGAGAAGCACTCGAAGGCGAAGGCGCAGAACTTGCGCACATCGATCTTTTAATCGGCGATAAAACAGGCCCGGTTGGAATGGCATTTGCTAATGCGGCATCGCAGCTGTCAGCCGGACACACCCCTCTTTTAGCTGTCGTAAGACCAAATCTTTTGACAAAACCTGCAACTCTCATTATACCAAAAGTAACACTAAAACATGAGGCGCAGGTCAATGCAATGTTTGGCGCAGTTCAGGCTGCTGTTGCAAAGGCGGTTGCGGATTGTTACGAGGAAGGCATGTTTGACAACCGTGAATGCGGCCCTGAGGATATGGTTCTTCTGGTAAGTGCGTTCCTGCACCCTGATGCGAAGGACTACAATCGCATCTACCGCTACAACTACGGTTCAACAAAACTTGCAATTGAGCGTGCATTTGAGAAGTTCCCGGACAAGGCAACACTCATGAAGGAAAAAGACCGTGCCGGACATGCAGTTATGGGCTTTAAGGTTCACAGACTCTGGGACCCGCCATATTTGCAGGTTGCACTTGACCTTGTTGATATGGGCACTGTTGAAAAAGTTTTAAGGGCAGTTCCTAAAAATGACCATGTCTTAATTGAGGCAGGAACTCCGTTAATCAAACAGTTCGGACTTTCTGTTATTGACAGCATCAGAAAGATAAGGCCGGATTCATTCATCATTGCAGACTTAAAGACACTTGATACAGGAAACCTTGAGGCAAGAATGGCTGCAAACGCATCTGCCGATGCAGTTGTCGTATCAGGTCTTGCACCAGTCTCAACTATTGAGAAGTTCATAAAAGAGGCTAAAAAGACCGGCATCTATTCTGTGATTGATATGCTAAACGTCGAAAAGCCTGCCGAGCTCATAAAGCAGCTTGCAAAATTAAATGCTGTGCCAAGCATTGTTGAGATGCACCGTGCAATCGATAATGAATCAACAGATTACAACTGGGGAGACATTCCGGCAATCAAAAAGGCAGCAGGCGGAAAGCTTCTTGTTGCAACAGCAGGCGGTGTCCGTCAGCATGTTGTAAAGACAGCTCTTAAGTCAGGCGCTGATATTATTGTTGTCGGCCGTGCAATTACAGCCAGCAAGAATATCCAGGATGCAGCAGAGCAGTTCTTAGAAGAGATGAACAAGGAAGAGATTGACCAGTTCAGGGTCATGACAGACTTCTGAATTTAAAATATTTTTTTTTATTTTTTTACTATCCCGAAATTTTTCAGGTTTTAACTCCCTTTGGTTTTGCCTGTATATAGAATTTTTTTATGTTTAAGGGGGCAGTGAGAAGTATATTAAATGATTATTTGTTTTTAATGCGTGATCTTAAATTAGTATATATATTTTTTCTGGATTTGCTTAAACACAGGAAAAACAGTTCAAGTACATGGTGAGAGAATTTATTAATAACCTTTTTTATAGTCTCATTTGCAGCCTAAAAGAGATGGGTTTTTTGGTGAAATTATGAAAAAATTTTTGATTATGCTTATAGCTGCAGCTATGCTTGTCCCATTCGCTGCAGCCGCAAATGATTCAGGAACAGATGCTTATGCATTAAAGGATGGCTACACAGTTACATGGGATAATATTGACAAGGAGAGCGACTTTGGAGTAAAGTCAGTCTGGCAGACCATAACACAGGGAGAAACAGACTGGATTTATAAAAATATAAACAGTTTTACAACACAATTGCATATTGACTTAAACTGGGGAGATACATCAGATTCCATCAGACTAAAGGTCTATTCGCCTGATGGACATACATTTGGCTATTATTATGATAATTCGGATGGATCTGTCAATGGAAGAATTCAGTTTGACATAAATAATCCTAATGGTATTGCACAGGGGAAATGGCGGTACGAAGTTTACGGGTTAAGTGTATCCGGAGTTGAAGATTATTATATATAATAGATTTATGAAAAACAGATCATGAACATTCAGCTAAGGATAATTTTTATTATTTTTTTTTCAGCCGCTTTGTTTGTTCATCCTGGATGCTGTGAATATACGGTTACTTTTGGCGAAAGCACTAATCCTGATGCTGATGTTTCAGGGGCAGACGGGATTGAAACTTTTTGGGATCTGCCGCTGTGGATTCAGGTTTCATGGATAACATCAACAATAATCGGATCACTTGCTGCAGTCAAATTTCTCCCTGTTATTGCAGGAAAAATCAGATATGCACTTGAAAATGCTAAAAGACAGAGTATTTTGGATTATGTTAAGGAATATCCCGGAAGATGCATAGAAGAGATTTCAGATGAGATGAATATCAACAGGGGGACACTTCGTTATCACCTTTTGTGTCTTGAGAATAATAATCATATAGTTATTGAAAATGTTGATCATTCAAAGAGAATTTTTTCCAACCGTAATGTGTTTTCAACAAAGGAGCGCAAAATTCTCAGCATCTGTCAAAATCCGGCTCAGGTTAAAATTATTGCACTGATTGCAAAATACCCCGGCATCAGAAACGCAGATCTTTCAGATGAGCTTGGGATTTCAAAGAGTGCTGTTACATGGCATACCAAAAAAATGGAGAATGCAGGAATTCTCTCTTTAAGAAAGTCCGGCAAATCAGGGCATTACTATATCAGGGCCGGTCTTGAATCATTTGTTGTTGAAAATCTTCCTGATGAAATAAAGCAGAATTTTGATTTTGAAAGAGATTTTCTGACCTGATTTGAGAATACTCGTCAAAGGGGTACTGCTTTTAACTCATATGGGCGCAGAGCTGCAAAAAACCTTTAATTTTTTTTATTTTCAGAATACGTAAAGCAAATCCATTTAATTCCTGAAGAGCTGGTAAAATAAATTTAATCATATATTATTTTTAATTTTTTTCCAAGAACAGTTCAAGTACATAGTGAGAGAGGTTATAAAGACTTTTAACATATTTTCAAACGGGGAGATTAGGGGGTATGTTCATCCTTTTATCAAACCTTTCAATGAAACATTCATGAAACTGATGTTTCATCTAAAAATCAATCCGGCAAAAGAAGATTAGGAAAAGAAGAGAAGACATAACCAATCAATTTCTCTTCTTTTCCGGATGATTTATCAACCGATTGATACAACCGGCATTTCCTATGTCAGCATTATTGCAGATTAAGGTTTGCATGCCGGTTTTAAAGCAAAGTGAGGAGAAACAATGAAACTGAAAAAAGGCATGCGGGCTTTGAGCCTGCTTATGGTCATGGCACTTCTCGGAGCAATTTTTGTTCCGGCGGTTAGTGCTGTAGAAGAGACTGAAAAAGAAAATTTATCAACTCCGTTGGTTTGTTTTGAAGGATTTACAAAAAAAGCAGATGCCGGTCAGATTAAACAGGATTTACAATTACAGC
>JAEWWL010000014.1 GCA_023396365.1 Methanobacteriota archaeon | reverse complement strand
GGGCAAAAGCTGTAAATACGACCAAAAGCCCAAGAACTATATAATTTTTGAATCTGGCAAATTCTGATATATTCATGCAATATTCCTAAAGATAGTATCTTTATTTAAATCTATTATAGATTTTTATAGCTCATGAAATTTTTTCACATATGGAGAGATAAAAGATTTTTCCTGTAAAAAGGATTAGAATACCATACTGCTTGCTCTTCAAATGGGTTTTGAATCAAAAAAAATTCTCATCCAGAGTTCTGTGCAGAGAACTCTCCAGAACTCTGGCGAATAACCGCATTTGCCAAAATGGTATGCTTTAAACTCATTCAATATTTTATCTGCATACCAGTATTTTCTGCTCCTGAACGAGTCTGATTCAAATATTTCACAGACAAATCCATACAGGTTCTCACCCATCCAGACCTCTTCAGGTGTTACAAATCCCATTTTATCCATCCTGCACCTTATCTTTTCAGGAACAATTCCCTTTATTGAATTCCTTAAAACAAATTTGGTAACGCCATGCCTTATCTTCTGATCAAGAGGCAGCCCTGCAATATACTCTGCCAGCATAAAATCAAGGAAAGGAACACGTGATTCAATAGAAAATGCCATTGAATTCCGGTCTTCATAATGCAGGAGTGCCTGAAGATTGCTTTTGGTCATCTCATTTTTAAGAACTGTATCAAGAGTTCCTTTGTATCTGTTAATAGCCAAAATTTTGAATTTGATAAATGGTCTGCGCTTTCTTCGCAGATTCAGCTGAATTATCGCGTTCAAAAAAAATGAGTAGTGATGCCTTGCACTCCCAAAAATTTCAGAGAGCATCTTAAGCGGATGACTTTTTAGGCTTTTGATGTAAGCTGCCTGATAACCCAGGTACCCTGCCAGCTGCTCATCTGCACCCTGACCATCCAAAACTACTTTTACATGCTCACCGGCAAGTTTCATCACACGGTACTGTGAATATACAGATAGTGAATTAAACGGTTCATCCTGCATGTATATGAGCCTTTTAATATCTGTGATTATCTCCTCAGGCTGAGGATATGTTTTATGCGCTAATACTCCGGTCGAATCAATAACACAGTCTATATATTCACTCTCATCAAATCGAGAATCTGAATAGCAGGCTGAAAAAGTATTCTGAAGGCTTCCGACAGATGGAATAATCTCTTTTCTAATCATTTCATTAATCAGGACTGTTATTGTTGAAGAGTCAAGTCCGCCTGAAAGACAGGTGCCTACAGGGACATCACTTCTTAACCTGAGTCTTATTGATTCCCTCAGATTTTTAAGGAGTAACCCGGCTAATTTGTCATCACTGCAGTCATTTTTGCAGGATATTTCAGGTGAAACCGTAATGTCCCAGTAATTTTTAAAAAGTGGTGCTCTGCCCTTTTTGATTAACAAATTTGTAGCAGGCCGAAGCTGAAAAACTCCTTCAAACAGAGTCCTATCATCAGTATCCTGTGTGCCATTTGAAAGATATTGACAGACCTTTTCATCACATGGCTGATTGCCTATATCTGAATGTGCAACGAGTGCCTTGATCTCGGATGCAAAGAAAAAATCATCCCCTAAAAATGCATAATAAAAAGGCTTAATTCCAAAACGGTCCCGTGAACAGAATATTTCATCCTTTTTTAAGTCATATAGTGCAAATGACCACATACCGTTGAACTTTTTTACGCATTCCATGCCCCATTCTTCATATGAGTGGACTATTACCTCACTATCGGTCTCAGAGTAAAATATATGTCCGCATTCAGTCAGAATCTTCCTAAGTTCTCTATAATTGTATATTTCACCATTGAACACAAGCCAGAGTGTTTCATCTTCGTTGGGCATAGGTTGTGATGCTTTTTCAGACAGATCTATTATTGAAAGTCTTCTGTGAACAAGTCCGCATCTCTCAAAAACTTTTAAACCGCAGCCGTCTGGACCTCTGTGTGAGAGCTTTTCAGACATGATACTCAGAAATGATTCGGAGACACTTCCTGATTCAGAGTAAATACCTGCAATTCCGCACATTGATTTCAAAGATATCTATATTAAAACAGGATAATAGATTTGGTTGATTGAAGAAAAGATAAGCAGGACTGCAGAAGGTGCTTTCTGAAATTTTTTTACCAGGTAAAAAGACGGTTCAATTGTATATCCTATCGATTAGACAATTTTTTTAACTGTAAAACCCAACCGGATGATTATGTCAGAGAAATCTGACCAGACAAAGAATAAACATCACTGAATACTAAAATAATTTCAATAATCTGAACAGTTCCCTTGGTAATAGTATGGAAGAACTTATTCTAGGCAGCAATTCAAAAATCGGAAAATATGTATCACTCGGCGAAGAGCCTCAGAAAGAGATTAGCGCTCTTCAGATTGGTGACAACTGTATAATCCGTTCACACACTGTCATATATAAAGGCACAAAGATAGGTGTCAATTTCCAGACAGGTCATGGAGCAATGATTAGAGAGAACAACACCATTGGTGATAATGTAAGTATTGGTACTCACAGCATAGTTGAATGTGAAAATATTATCGGCAATAACGTGCGAATACATTCCAACTGTTTTATCCCGGAATTTGTTGTTATTGAGGACAACGTATGGATTGGTCCTTCAGTCACTATCCTGAACACTCTTCATCCACCATGTCCGAAATTCAGCGAATGTGCAAAAGGCGTTTTCATTGGCAAAGATGCAAAAATTGGCGGAAACGTTACAATAGGTCCTAAAGTGAGGATTGGAAATGGTGCTGTAATTGGTTTTGGATCAGTTGTTGTAAAAGATATTCCTCCAAACTCTGTTGCTGTGGGAAATCCTGCCAAAGTGATTAAATCAAAAACAGAACTTAAATGTGCAATGAAATTTTTTGAAAGACCTTACATATGGGAGTGAAAAATGAGTAATATTAACATGGCTGAGATGTTCTGCGATGATGAAATTCAGAATTCAGTAGCATCCGTTCTTAAAAGCGGCAATTATATCAAAGGTGAAAACAACCGCGAGTTTGAGAGAGAATTTGCAGATTTTTGCAATGTAAAACATTCTGTTGCAGTAAACTCTGGAACTAATGCACTTATTCTTGCACTAAAATGTCTAGGCTTAAAACCCGGAGATGAAGTCATAGTACCATCGCATACATTCATCGCCACAGCAAATGCCGTTATCTTTTGCGGGGGTACACCTGTTTTTGCAGACATTACACCTGATAATATGACTATTGATACCGAGGACGTAAGAAATAAAGTTACTTCAAAGACAAAGGCAATTATTCCGGTTCATATCTATGGCCATCCATGCAATATGGAAGCTTTAAAGGAGACTGCTGATGATAAGGGTCTTTACATAATTGAGGATGCCTGCCAGGCGCACGGTGCAGAATACAAAGGTAAAATGACTGGTTCTATTGGAGATATAGCTGCTTTCAGTTTCTTCCCTTCAAAGAACATGACAGTCTGTGGTGATGGCGGAGCATTGACAACAAACAACGATGAACTAAGCAAGATAGCATGCGCTCTTCGCGATCAGGGAAGAAAAGAGGGTGAGAAATATTATCATGATTACCCAGGACTTAATCTTCGCCTCAGTGAAGTACACGCCGCAGTCGGAAGAGTCCAGTTAAAACATCTTTCTCACTGGAACCGCATGAGGCGGGAGAACGCAGCATATTATAACACAATATTTGAGAATGCCGGATGTGCAGTTGTAACCAAAGAAGCAGAGTGGGCAAAGGCTGTTTATCATCAGTATGTTATAAGAGTTAAAAGCAGAGAAAAACTTCAGAAATACCTTAAAGACGCAGGTATTGCAACAGGAATCCATTATCCACTGCCAGTCCATCATCAGCCCGCAATGAAAGGTTTTGCAACTCCTGTTAAGCTTCCTGTGACTGAAAGCGTTGCTGAAAAAATACTCTCTATTCCGGTTCACCCTTTCCTAAAGAAAGAAGAGCGTGAATATATTGCTGATAAAATTCAATCATTTTACAATAAAAAGACCATATAATTTTTTGTTCTGTTACGCTTTAAAGTGATAATAGTGCAGTGAAATTATCTTGATCAAGATAAACTCATTTACAATAATCAGGTCATAACAATGGTAGGAATAGGTCTTATCGGAACCGGGTACTGGGGGAAAAACCATGCTCGAAACTGGAAAGAGATGCTTAAAGAGGGCATTATTGACAAATTAATCTTTTGCGATATAGATGAAGCACGTGTTAAAGAGCTTTCTGGCGGTGAAGTTGAGTACACAACCGATTACAGGCAGATCCTTCAGGACAAAGATATTAATGCGGTTGATATAGTAACTCCGTCACATACACACTTCCCGCTTGGAAAAGACGCAATGCTCGCAGGAAAAGATGTCTTTGTTGAAAAGCCGATGACAATGAATATCAAAGAGTCTGCGGAGTTCGTAAAACTAGCAGAGGAGCACAAGAAAATTCTGATGCCCGGTCATCTGTTCAGATACCATCCAGGAGTCTCAAAAGTTAGAGAAATGATCGCTGAAGGTGAATTTGGCAGAATATATTACCTGTTCACCAACCGAATGGCATACTCTACTCCACGACGGGATATGGGTGTGATGTATGCTCTTGGTGTACATGAACTTGACCTTTACTGCTATCTATTGGGCGTAAAATATCCGAATATTGCAAAGATGACTGAAGGGACTTTCCTTCAGCCAGGGATTGAAGAATTTGCAAACATTCTCATGGAGTTTGACAACAATATTTCAGGATATGCAATAGAGAGCTGGATGTCGCCTTTTGATAAAAAGATGAGAAACCTCACCATTGTCGGAAGTAAAAAGTCTGTGAAAATTGACTACATGAAGCATAACGAGATTGAGATTTTTGACGGCATCATTGAGTCACAGGAAGGAGACAACGGAATGTTCCCTGTCGTAGCTGAAGGTACAGTGAAAACAATTTCAATACCTGAAAAAGAGCCGCTAAAGACTGAACTTACTGATTTCGTAAACAGTATAAAGTCAAGAAAACAGCCAGTCTCTGACATGTATTCAGGAATGCGTGCTGTTGAGATGGTTGAAGAATGCCTGAGAAAAGGGTATTTCAAACCAGAAAAATAATTTATTTTTTCTATTTTTATTTCATGAAGTGTTTTTAATCAAAACATCCTAAAAATCAGTAATTAAAAAGCTTTAATTTGAAAAAATTAATTTTTTTCAAGAAGCTTAAAAAGCTCTCTTTCTAAATCATCTCCGCGTTTTTTCCAGCTGTATTCTTCCACATCAGGGTTGTAATCTCGCGGATTGTCCATGATATACTTTATTTTTTCAACAAACTGTGTATTGTTTTCATAGACATAGGTGTTATCCCATCCAAGTGCAATTATTCCTTGCGCAGGCTTAATCAGCACAGGTTTACCACAAGCCGAGTATTCAAAGAATTTATTAGACATGGATATTCCATACCATTCCTGCGACTTGAGCGGGATAATACAGGCATCCATTGCTGAGATATATTTTGGAAGTTCAATATGCTCTATAAGACCTGTGAATATTACCCTGTCTGAAAGGTTCATATTTTCAGAAAGAACTTTTAATTCGTCCAGATAGTCTGTAAAAAGAGAACCCCCGACAATCAGAAGACGTGTTTTATTATTATATTTTATAAGATGTGGCAATGTTTTCAGAACTTCATCAAGTTCAAATCTTCGTTCAATCCCACCAAGAAAACCTATGACAAATTCATCTTTTGAGAGCCCGCAAAGATTTCTGCCTATCATAGTATCCATCGGCCTGAAATAATCTGTAGCAACACCATTTGGGATTACGTAGCAATTTATTCCCATTTCATTAACCATCTCCTGAAGTGCCGGGGAAACTGTCGTTACCATATCGCTGTGCTTCAGATTGTATTTTGTTACACTGTAAACGAGATTGTAAACTATTTTTTTCAACAGTTGGTTTTTATAATATATTGAGGCCGAGTCAGGAAACCAGTCTTTTAGATCAAAAAGGACAGGTATGCCATGTTTCTTTGCAGCTTTAATTGCCGCAGTTCCTGCAAGAACATTCCCTGCAACCACTATATCAATATTCTCCTCTTCAATGATTTTATCCATCACTTTAAAGTGATGGCAGGCATTAAGAGCATAATGTAATGCAGGGTTTTTCGTGTAGTATCTTGTTGCTTCATGTACTTTCAGTCGGGTTTTTCTCTCAGGACCATCACTGACATGAAAGTGAGGAACATGAATTTCATGGCGTTCCGCAAGATATTCAAAAATATAATGATGCCTTGAAGGTATCGGGTGGTGAATGTAATCCTGTGTTGAGACCAAGAGTATTTTCATTCTTCTTTTTTCCTAATATTGAATGCTTAAGTGTTGCATAGTCATGATGAAATATTGTCGCTTCCGTCAGACTTACCTCTCACAAGCGGCATCGACAGATGCCTTCTTGCAACCGGAGGCACTTCATGCCACCCGGGCTTAATAGTCCTATCAGCAACACTGGTTTCAGGCACATCCGACTTTTTTCCACAT
>JAEWWL010000065.1 GCA_023396365.1 Methanobacteriota archaeon | reverse complement strand
TGCCTGCAATTCTATGCTAAAACTGATACCTGAAGACTACCGGCTTTCGGGAACGGTGAGTGATAAGGCACTATACTATAACCCTGACCTTCGGCCCGGAACTGTGTTTCTCTTCGATGATGTCAGCCTTTCAGAGGATCTCCAGGAGGTCCTGAAGTCTGCGACAGCAAACTTCTGCGATCGGATTGAGCACCAGACACTGACGACCGACAGGCAGCTTAAGATATGCAGCATCCCGGAACGGTGCGTATGGTGGCTTGCCAAGGTTGAGTCGGTCGGAGATGATCAGGTTATGAACAGAATGCTCACGACATGGATTGATGATTCAGCAGAGCAGGACGATAAGGTTCTTCTTCATATCAGAAGGACGGAAGCTTCAGAGGAAATTACCAGTTCCGAGCCTGAAGAGGCAGAGGTCTGCCGCTGCATGTGGGCTATGTTAAAGGAGGAGAATGTCTATGTCTCAATTCCGTTTGCAGAGAAAGTGCAGTTTTCAAGCTCTGCGAACAGGCGTAATCCGGCAATTCTCTTTGATCTGATTAAGTGCCATGCCCTTTTATTCAGGATGCAGCGGGAGAGTTTTTGGCCGGCCGGAGGTGATGCCGGAGACGAAGCCGGCGGAGATAAAGGAAGTGAGAGGAGTTCTGATTCTGAAGAATCCCTGCCTGCAATCCGGGCAGACCTTAATGATTTCATGGCGGCTGCAAGGATTTATGCACAGATTAACGGCATAAGCGGAGGACAGGAGACGAAGCTTACGAAGAATGAGGCCGCAGCTCTAAGCACCATCTGCAAAATGGGCTGGAATGTCCTCACCATAAAGATGCTCCAGGATGCAATGGGCCTTTCATACCATCAGGCGAGAAGAATCTTTCAGGGTTATAACAACAGAGGATGCTTATATTCCGGTCTTTTAGAGAAGTGTCCGGCGATAAGTTTCATTGATGCTACAGTCTCCCAGGAGATGGACGGCTGCATGGTCCGCCGCAGAGAAAACCAGTTTTCATTTAGCTATGAAATTTACCACAGGTGGAATACCGGAAGTATGGTCTGGATAGATGAGGGAGGTTTTCAGGGCGGAGATGATGACAAAAATGGTGGAGACGGGGGAAATGACTGCGATGAAGGAGATGGAGGCAAAGACTTAGGAGAAGACTCCTCCTCTGCCAGACCTTCTGATGTTTGCAGCTTTGCAGCACGTTTGCATCCGTTTTGCAGCTTTGGGCTGCAAACTAAAAGACCGGCAATCTGCGAAGCATCGGGCAATCCATTAGTAAATGATGAAAAGCTTCTCTCTAATTATAGTAGTTTGCATCAAAATTCAGGAACGGAGAAGAGGTCGGTTGCACTAAAGTCTCCGGGTGCTTGTGTGTGTGTTTCCAAAATTGATGCAAACATAAATGAGAAAAAGCCGAAAGCTGTCGTAAATGATGAACGGAGTTGTATAGGCACGCCGTTAGTTTGCACAACTCCGGTGCAAACTGCTGCAAACGGGTGCAAAGCTGCAAAAGTAAACGGCTTTATCCAGCCGCTGCCGGGCGTTATGTGTGCAGCGGATTTTGAGCGGGTGTCGGTTGATCTCGGCCGGTGCGGTCTTTGTGATGAGGGGAGGGCGGTGTTTAGTTCCTGTGATCTGAAGCTTGCGATTTGTGAGAGGTGTTACGGGAGGTTGTTGAGGGAGGGGAATTAGGGGGGAGGGGGTGTCATGAACGGTTTTTAATAATTTTTACAAGTTTATCCTCTACTTCATATATCTTTTCAGGCTTTAGTCTGCCCGCTTTGTATAAAATAAGTGATTTATCGGCTGTAAATATTCTTTGAGGCCTGATGAAACTTTCAATCTTCAGACCTCCTGATTCAAAATCGCTGTCTGCAATTTTTACAGAGTAACTGTCAGTTCTGTTTCTGCTTGTTATCTGACACAGGATGATGTCTTCTCCATCCAAAACTGCAATTAATAATAACAGGTCTTTTCTTTGCACCGGAGAGGTCTGAGAAAGGGAAAGGGACGACTAAGACGTCACCTTTTACAAATTCTTTTATGCCTCATCTTCTTCTTTTAAGTCCCGGTTTTTTTTAAGAGTCTTCTCCGCTGCATATGCGCATGAAAGCGCTTCGTTTACAGAATCGATTGGCCTTAATTCAATTCTGACGCCGTCAGTTTTAATACTAATCACGATTAGTACTAATCATGATTAGTCCTTTCATAGACAGGGACGAAGAGCGTTTTGTACTTGAGGAAGAATGGAGCTCAGATGGCGGGAGGCTTATTGTACTATATGGAAGGAGAAGATTAGGAAAGACAAGGCTGTTATTTGAATTTTCAAAAGGAAAAAAAGGAATAATGTATTTTTCTGAAGAGACTCCTGTCCATCAGCAGATAAAAGGACTGCAGGAGGAGTGTGCACGCTTCTTAAACGACAGTCTCCTCTCCGACCTTAAGATAGAATCCTGGTCGCAGCTCTTCTCTTATCTCGTAAAAAATCCACCCTCGAAGCGTTCTTACCTGATTATCGATGAATTTACATATCTTATAAAAGCTGATAAAAGTGTTTTGTCCGCACTGCAAAAAGCGTGGGACAACGGGCTTTCCGATTCAAAATGGTGCATTATTCTCTCAGGTTCGATTCTTGGACTTATGAGTGAACTTGCTCTTTCATATACATCGCCGATTTACGGCAGAAGAACACGTGACATTCTGCTGGAAGAATTGCCATTTTGTCATGCAAAAGATTTCCTCAGGCAAAATTTTGAGGATTCCATGAAGACATATTTCACAATAGGAGGAGTCCCTGAATATCTTCAGAAGGCATCTGAGTATGACACATTTGACGAATTCGCAAAAAAAGAGCTCTTCTCAAAATACGGATATTTCTACCGCGAACCATATTTTTTGCTCTCACAGGAATTTCGGGAGCTTAAAATTTACCAGGGTATATTAAGGGCAATCGCAAACGGCCGGACAAAACCCTCCGAGATTGCCTCTCACTGCGGTATTGAAACAAGGAGCCTTTATCCATACCTTGAGGGAATGATACGGCTTGGATTCGTTGAAAAGGAATCGCCGCTTTTGGGAAGCAGCAGGAATTCGATATATAATATAAAGGATCATATGCTTGGGTTTTGGTACCGTTATGTCTACCCGGAAAAAGGAAGAATTGAGACAGGTACATTTCGTTATGAAGACTGCATCCTGTCACAGTACTTTGGAGCACAATTTGAAAAATTCATCAGATATGAGATAGCTCCTTTAATATTTCCCGGATATGATACCGGACGCTGGTGGCACAAAGGAGAAGAGATAGACTTTATTGCAATAAACAAAAGTTCTAAAACAATTGTTTTTGGTGAATGCAAATACGGCGCAAAATCGGCCCGTGATGCAAAACGCATTCTGGAAAAATTAAAGACAAAGTCAGGACTGGTGCATGCAGAGGACGGATACGAGATAAAATATGCCCTTTTTGCCGGGAAAGTAAATGATAAAGAGAGTCTTTTAAAAGAGGGGTATCTTATCTACGATTTTGATGAGTTAAAAAGAATCTTTAAGGATACAAATATTTGGGAACCGAATTAAAATCTTTTCTTTTTACAAATTTAAAGCAACTGTAAGGAAATTCCAGATAGCTCGTTTTGTATAATTTTGTAATGAAAGTCTAAAATCCCTGATAGACTTTCATCAGTTTTTGTGTGATGAAAAAAGCTCATCATGTGCGTTTTACATGAAAGTTACTTCGTAACTTACATGAAACCGGTGCATGAAATATATTTTCATGGACGTTTTTTATGCATTTTTCAAAGAGTTTTTGCACAAGTTATCCGGAAATTTTCCTAATAGCTCGGTTTTTGAAAATATTTCAGAAGACAAAAATGGTGCACAGCCTGTGCACTTTTTGATACAGATTCAGTGGGGGCAACTGTCAAGTATTTCTTTACAGTTCAAAGTACAGGGAATCGGGAATTGAATCGCAATTTAAATATTAGAAAATTCCAGCTATTAGGAAATTCCTAAAAGTTCGTTTTTGGGTTTTTCTTTTTGACCTACCTGGAAATTTCCGGATAGGTCGTTTTTTGGAAAATATTTCAGATCTTAATATTCCTAATTTTCTTCATAGCTTTGCAAAATCAAAGCTTTGGCTTTTTCCAGATCATTATCACTCTTTATACTGATTTCAAGATCGCCGGTTCCTAAATGACCGACATTTGTTACATCCCTTAAAAAGCCCTTTTCTTTTTCAAGATCAAATGCCTGAGGGTTTAATTTAACCCAGACAATAATTTCTCTTTTTTGCGGAGCAATGTTTACACAGGCAAAATTTTTGATTCTCTTAAATGCCACATAAAATTTCAGCACTTTTGTCTGGACATCATCACCAAATGCCTCGATGAATGCCCGGAGATTTTCATACATGTCTGTTAAATCCTCATCAGACTGGTTTAGAAGTTCGGTGAATGTTTTATGAGGGGATTCTTTTTTTCTCTCTTCTTTTGACGGGATATTAATGTCAGATGATTTCCCGTTTTGTGCAGATGTTGCATTAACAAGGTCTAATAAAAGAAGGTCCGGCTCGAATTTGCGGTAGCGCAAAAGCTCAATATTTCGGTTTATTTGCGAAACTGCATGGAGATCATACTTTGTAAAATCGCCGGCAATGCAGAGAAGACGTGGACTGCTCCAGTCTATCTTTTCCGAATATTTATTTCCGAGTTTTTTTAATACATGCAGTTCAAATTCGCCTTTGTGATCAAGCAGCCAGTCTAAGTAATACAATCCCTGATTGATGACATTTTCATTGGTGGCCCGTTTGTATTCGATTATTACCGGAAATCCGTTTTCATCAATTCCTATTGTGTCAATCCTGCCTCTGTGAGTTTTGCCTGTTGTGTATTCGCTTCCAAGAAATGTAATTCCAAGCA
>JAEWWL010000033.1 GCA_023396365.1 Methanobacteriota archaeon | reverse complement strand
TTTCGGTCTTCATCTGCATCATCTCACAAATTATTAAAAATAAAAATACCCGGATTTTTTGAGCTGCGGCTCATATAGCAACTAATTATTAGTCTTATTACATTTCTATTTCAAATACTTTACCTCTTTAGCTGCAGGCAATTTTTTTTGGCTTTTTTTAATACAGTCCGTCAATTAGAGAATAAAATTGATGAGGCAAAGATAGAGATATAATTGCTGATGAAGGATAATTGAAATTTTTTTTTTTTTGGCATTTAAAAAATAATGCACAGAAAAAATTTGATTTTGATCTATTTTTTTTAATCAGATTAGAAATTATCATGATTTTTTTATAGAAACAAACAGTTTTATAATACTAATAGTAATCCTAAAAAATGGGATTTTTTCAAGACTTAAAAAAGTTCATGGGAATAATGTTGAAAGAGATATGATAAAAGAATTAATTAATGATAATACCGGAGCTAATAAAGATTTTACTAAAGCCAATAATATTGAGCCTCCCTTATGTTGAATGAAAGAAACGTGGATTCTCCAAAGGGAGATAACATAATATAAAAAATCAGGTTTGTGGAGATAAATCGTTTTACCTTCAAAAACAGGTGATAACCCGTCATGATCAGTGGGATTGAGATGCTGATCAGGTTGGATTATTCACTGATCAGAGCGGATTCATGCTTCATTAGTTGCTGATCAGCATGACTCCTCGGTTGGTTGGATTGATCAAAAAAATCAAATTTCTTTGGTTACTTCTGGTTTGTATGTTAGAGAACCAATAGGGCCTTTTTCAGCTAAAACATATGCACCTGTGATATGGACAGACGCTACCTGTCCTGGTGATACTCTTGTTCCGATAACATGTTTTTCTCCAAGAACCGTCCAACAAATAGAAAGATTTTCTGTTTTGAGATATTCTCTAAATAGATCCTCTCGAACTAAATGGGATGTAGGGCCCTCCTCAATCGCGGCTGGATCAAAAAATGTTAGATCACCCTTTTTGTTCAAATAATCTGCCGCATTTGCGCTCCAATTTAGATCCATATCTTTCACAATGCTGAATACTGGTAAATTAAGGGAGAAGCTCGCATCAACCGAACAATCGAATCTTCCAGTTTCAGATGAATAACTAATATTTATTGGTTTTATTTTTACAGGGCAATCATTAATCGGTTGAAGCCACTCATCAGTCGTACCATAGTTATGACAATATTGCTGATGAAAAAACTGAGCTGCCGGTGACCACTCATATTCACCTTGATATATTTCATGATATTCTGGAGATTCGGGCATCCATTTCCCCCAAAAATCCATCTCCTTGGCCCATTTTTGGAAACTCTCAACATCCTCTGTCCGGATTAAGTAACTATTTATGATGTACCATATCTCTCGTCGTTCTTTCTCATCCACGTCGTGATCAGGTAAATCAGGTTGTCTCCAATTAAAATATCCATGGAGATTTAGCCAACGCGATCCATCAACTTCCCTCGAAAAATTCAAAAAGTTTTCAATATTAGGCAAATCATCAGTTTGGTTTACCCATTCTTCGGATATCTTTGGATCATCCCAATTTCCATACATTTCAGGAGCCCACCAACCGGGTGAATGTCCTTCCCAAGATGTTCCTCCAATTGAAGATCTTAAAGTACACGATGGATCAATATCCCGACATGAAATCTGCCATGGGCCGGAATAGATTCTATCATTAAGGGTTCCACCAAATTCGTCATAGTATTGAAAATGATCGGATATCAAGGCCATAATTTCATGGAATGCTATCCACTGGTATTTTTTACCGATACGTTCAGCTTTTTTCGCATCGCGACCATGATTACCAATTGTGAATCGATCAAAATGACCGAACCGTTCGGTTGTCCAACCTATATTAAAAACTCGCCAAAGAATATAGCGCTGAATTTGATTAAGATCAAAACGAGGTGGTTCAATTTTAGAAGTTTGATCGTTGATTATTCTCTCAAATATTGGCATGTGTTCACTCGAAAGAGCGGTTTTCAATAAGGCGAGCGCCTTCTCTCGCTCCTCTTCTAATCGTATTGATTCAGCATCTTTCTCTTCGGTACACACTCCCTCTTCCCCAGACTCCTCTCTTGCAGCTCTTTTTAATAACAGTTCATATCCTCTGCTCCAACGCCACTCAATTACTTTTTGATCTATTGAATTGAAAGATTCCCATGCAGGTCTCTCCGTTTCTGAAAAACTGGACACTAATATTGCCAAACGTTCCTCTGGAGATTGCCATGGTGGATTATCAAGCCGAACGGATAACCACTGACGGGATTGCTTTGATGAATTTGTTCCAATTACATAGTGTGAAAAATCGTCACTCATTACTGAACTACCAATGCGATTCCTTGCCCATAATTCATCCCCATCATCATAGGCACCTTTGGTCCAATCGGGCAATAATGGTTTAATCTCTTCATCCGAGGGGATTTTCGGCCATGTACTTTTATATGGTGGACGAATTAATGAGGAATCGATATTAAGACTAGCCCCTAGATATATTGCACGCTCAATTACCCCTCTGGAGTAATCACGAAGTAAAATATGTGCTGGGGGCTCTCTAGAAGCAAAAATTCGGTTAAAAACACAGTCTGCAAGTTTTCCAACTTCATTTGAGTCATTGCTCCGCATGGCGGTCCCATATGCAACTGCATAGATCCGTTCAGCCACATAAAGATCATCAACATCGACAAAGAAGTCTATTAGCGAAATAACCGATTTGAGCCTCCCGGTTAATAAATTCACGAGCGCTTTAGTTGCCCGATCGCGCAAGAATCGATTTGATGTTGTTAGCATCCAAGCCAATGTTATTGAGCATAATTTTACAGTCTCGTCATCGATCTGATTGTTAGGTTTAACCGTAGAACACCAGTCAATAAGACGATCAACTGAATTTTTGTTCTCCCATGTATTGTGTAAGTAAACACTCCACGAAGCATCGCGATCGGGCATTGAATAATTTCGTAGATGCTGGTTGAGAAAATTAGCATTTAGGGGATGTTTGGGTATGGTGGCAACGGTGGTGAGGGCATCATAGGTGTCTTCCCGTCGATGATCATTTTTTTCTATGGCATTTATAGAATTGAGAGTTTCGTCTGAGAATGCAGTTGTCTCTCTCCATATTATACTTTGTCTAAATGCATCTCCTATACTCCAACGAGCAGTAATAATCTCGGGTGCGAGAGTAATCAACTCCGTATTGATACGCTCTGGGATTTGGATGCATAATGCTTCAAGAAGCCCGTGTGAAACATACCGATCCATATCACATAAATATGAAAGTGGTCCTCCATCTGCAAATGTCAAAGCAGGGTTTTCTTGATTAAGGTGAGTATCAAGAAGCATCTTCGCAATGATGTGATCCGAGAATCTCTCGTAACTTAGGATAATTACTTCATCGTAGATAGTGCCATCTTTTTTAATTATTTCTTCAGTTATGATCCCTTCAACGACTAACGCCCGATACAGTGATCGTTCATATTCACGCCCGGGTAATAATGTATTGATGAGGCTTTCTCCTTCACGACGATGAAGCCAATGTTCATCGTTTTTGATCATTTTTTCTGCAAGAAGGTTGAGCGCGTCTTGTACGAGGAAGTCATTATGATTAAATCCAATTGATGTGGAGAGATGATTGTTAATCGCTTTAAGATAGAGTGTAAACACATTTGTTATCCCATGAAATCCTCTGGGTAAACGGCGTTCTCCTTTCTGACTTAATCCTCTACAAAGTGTTTTCAAAAATAGTGGATTGCGAAACTCCGGAGCGAGAAGTGGAGTTGAAGGTAATTCGAGGTTGTAGTAATTAAAGAAGATTCGCATCGCATCATATTCGGTGTCTGAAAAACCTTGATGAATAACAAATTTAGCTTGAGATCTTACCCCTTCAGGAATAAGCACGGTTTCATATGATGATCTAACCGATATGACAATTCCAATCCATGGTGATTTTTGAAAGAGTGAAATAAATGCCGCAAGATGACTCGGCCAAATTTCTCTACCACTTCCTTCGTTAATTGCATCAATAATGATAAGAGCACGACTATTGGTTATTATTGCCGCAGATTCAAGCGCTCCAATGAACTCTTCTGCGGAGATTCTCGGTAAATCAAGCTGCTGAGACGCCTGTGACCACGGAGTATCGTGACTAATGAATCGCTGACCCATTAGAATGATTGTCGGTCGATTTCTCGCAAGTCTTTGGCGGGCTATATCACAAAGAAGGTGTGTTTTACCTGTCCCCGCTTTTCCGGAAAGGATAATCAAATTGCTTCCGGCAACATCATCGAAATGATCGAGATCTTCAAGAGCATATTGTAAGGCGGATGATAAAAGTGTCAGACTATCCCGTGAATTACTAAAAGGGTTAACATTTTGAGACCCAGTTTTGCTGCTTTCGGGTATTTCTTTAGATTTTAGTCTAAAATTCCGTTCTTTTTCAAAAATTAGATTAAAAAGATCATCAGCAACAGTTTTTGCAGAAGTGATTTGGTTGATTATTTTTTGGATTGGAATCTCACCAATAGGTTGTGGATGAATTTCTCTCAATCCGGTAAGGATCTCCCCCACTTGGGATGATAATCTCGAACGGAGCGGATCGATTGATGAATCATGGGATTTACTCTCATTAAAAAAGAAATCCCATGCTTTACGAATATCCCGAGCATGAGATTTAATAATATCAAAAGACTTTGGATCTCTTCCAAAAATATCGAATTCCTTTGCTATCGGTATATCAACGTGAATCTCAGGGGTATATCTCGCTCCCGCTGCATGAATAGCCTCATCCAAACGAGCTGTGAACCATGTGTTATCAAATGCCTGACTATCAAACCAAAAGCGATATTTTGAGGAAAATGCTGGTCTGGAAATTCTATCTATGAGTTCACTACTACCCCAATAAATAAAGTCGATCGTTATATTCAGTTTCGTGGCCAAATCAGACCACTTTGCAACATGTTCATTCCAGCGCTCTTGAGCAGATTTACGATCCTCAATACGACCATCGGGAAGATTCAGAGGGATACAAACATAGTACCGTTTGAGTCGGGGATGTTTTTCTAAAGCCGTTTTCACTGATTTGTCTATTTGAGCCCATTGAGAGTCACCAATCACATCAAAATATTTTGTTTGCCAACCCCATTCACTACCATCACATAATATAGTGTAACATTCAACTCCTCCATCAGGAGTACCTTTTCGAATAAATTTTGAATTTGGTGGGCACTCAATACGAGCCAATTGGGCACATAATTCTTCAAATCCTTCAGCCTGAGTTCCATTAAGCGGACGCAAAGCCTTCCAGTCCACTTTGATCATATTTTATCTCAACTCTCATAGAATTCTATTTAAATGGATACTATTTTAATTCGTTGAATAATTCTCTCGGAGATCGATAAATATGAAAAAAGTGTCACTTCTTAAATAACTTTTCTGACCATTGTGAGGTTTCCAAAAGAGTTCAAAATATCACGAACATCTACCTTAAACAAAAACAAAAATGCGAGAGGCAGGATTCGAACCTGCGAACTACTAAAGACAAGGTCCTAAGCCTTGCGCCTTTGACCAGCTCGGCAACCCTCGCACAATATACAAAGATTATCCAAAGATTATACAAAGATTAAAAAATACTTTTTTGCACTGCAAATGTATCCTTTGAATTTTGCAGATTTAATTTAGAACTGTAAAAGTTATTAATTGATATGTTTGCAGATGAACACAAAAATTTTTTAAAAATACATTATGCCAAAATACAAAATGACTAAAGACTGCATGAAAAGACAGTCGGGCCAAAGACATAATGAATTTTTATCTGATGAAACCAAAAATTAAATTCAGGCGCGTTTTAAAACAAACTTCTAAAAATATAAGCCGGATATTAAAATGCCTGCAAACTTTTGCTAAAACTTTTACTTTTCAAATACAAAAAAACAACCAAAGATAATTAACTAAAAAAAAGCACGGGCACAAAAAAATTCCTGCTATCATAATATAGGATAATGCACCAGAATATAACATTAAATCAGACTGAATTAAAATAAAGGCAAAAAGGGGTATTAATCAAAACCTTTATCATTCAGCCAAAAATAAAGAATTTATACCGGAGATTATGAATTGGATATGCTTACCGAAACAGCGCACATAATTGTGGCTTTTGCGGTCGCCTGGATTCTCTTTACAGCCGTTGACATAATATTCTCTCTTCCAAAAGACGGAGGGGTAAGCGGTGCACGGGCAATCGGCAAAGAGATAGAAAAGGCCGGCGGCAATATTCACGGCGGATACATGATGGGAAACATCGTATCCTCGCCAGACGCATCGGCCGGATTTCTCCTGGCAGCATGCGGAGTATATATTGCAGGAATCCCCGGAGGGCTCGCAGCCGCCGCAATGGTCTTTATCGGAAACAGAATCTGCCATGACAAAGGCTATGCCGGAACAACAGGGGCAGTTCTTGCCACATTTGCAGTATATGCACTGACAGAATATGCAGGATTTACGCCTGAGCAGTTCATCGCAGGAATTGTAATTGCAATACTCACAATACAGGGCATCTCACACAAACACGCCGGCAGACTACTCGGAAAACTCTGGAGGATAAAAGAGTGATTGCTGTATACATCTGTGCAGCGGTCGCATTTTATGCGGCAGCAAGAACCCTGGCAGAAAAGAATACACTCCTAAAGCTTCCATTCCTAAACGTGCTTAACTTTGCAATAGCAGGGCTTATCGCTCTGTTAATGCCGGCCCCCGCGGGACTTTTGGCAGCCGCTGCATACTTCATCGGGGCAACGCTTGAGTCAAACGCAATAGCAAGCACAATTGCAAAGAGGAGTGAAGAGTAAAATGGCAGATATCCTTTTAATTATTCTCTCTGCAGTCGCAGTTATGGGAGCATCTGCAGCAGCACTCCAAAAAGACCCGTATGACAAGTTAATCTCTCTTGGAATACTTTTCGCAGGCATAATTCCTTTCATTGCGGCAGCGGGATTTTTGGATGTTGCAATCGCTTTATCGCTGATTATTCCGATGACTACGATAATTTTGCTAAACGCAGTAAGGAGGTGCACCAGATGACGCCTCTCTTCCTCTTAGGACTTGGAATACTTCTTATCGGCTCTTTGGCATCAGCGTTTCCGGACCCGAAAACCTACATAAACCGGCTTATCAATCTTGAGATAGCAGGCTTTGGGCTTTTGCTTATAATGCTCTCATACAGCGAAACACTCGCACTTCTCACATTTGCCGCAGTGACTGCAATAAGCACATTCGTTCTTGTAAGAGTGCTTGAAAGGAGTGAGGCTTAAAATGAGTTCAATTCGAAAAATCTCAAAAATTCTTCAGAACCACAACAACTTAGTAAGCGTCTACTCACTCCTTGTAATAATAGTTTCAATAATTGCAATTGCTTCTCTTCCGTTCACATTCTATGAAGAAAACCAGCTCTACCCAAAAGAGACAGACATTAATGATCCGCTAAACCCGTACAGCAGAGGGGGTGAGCCCTTTGAAAAAGCAGAAGTTATTGCCCAGTATCCGGACAACTCAGCATATCTTGGATATGTTACTGCATACTTAACTCCCTTCTCGCTAATGCTTGCACAAAACACACTTTATGCCGGAACAACAATTGTATCCCACCCCGGAGGCATCATCGATGAGATATTATACAGCACAAGGGGGCTTGACACAATAGCCGAGACTGCAATTTTATTTATTGCATTTTCAATAGCAATGTTTCTGTTCAGGAGGAGGGAGGAGGAATGATGCTTTCATTCTTTGATGAATATCAGTTTGGACTCTGCGCTGCCCTCATATGCGTATTCATTGTCTTCTTTTCAATGATGCGGGAGAAGGACGCACTCCACCGCCTGCTGCTGACAGATGCAGTGGAAATAATAGCCCTTGCAATAATTGCCCTTGTCGGAACAGACCTTGCCGAAGCGCTAATCCTCCCCGGACTTGTAGTAGGAGTTGCAGAAATATTAGCTCTTGCCGAAATATACATTGAAAAGGAAGGACTTGTAAATGCGCCAAAAAACCTTCCTGAGATTGAAATAATGCAGAGTGCTCCGGGGATTTTATCAGCAGTTATGTTAATTTATGGAATCATCCTTTCAGGATTTACAGGCGGTGCTGTTGCAGGACTTGGACTTTTGTTTTACTTCATGTGCAAAGGAAACACACAGAGAACAGAGATTATTGAGACAATAAGCGGCTATTCGTGGGCAGTGTGGGTTATTGCATTCATCACATTCATGGCAGCACCGCAGTACTGGTTCTTTGCAGTGATGCTTGCAGGAGCAGGAATATTTGCAAAAGTTGCGGCAAAGATTTCAATTGTCGGAACAATGAGAGGCGGCAGAAATGTTTGAGCTTGAAAACACCGGCATCGAAGGGCAGATTTTAACATACATTCCCTTTGGCGACATTGTAAACTACCTAACGCCCTACACTGCAATATTATTTGTATTTGCGCTGGTCTTTACAATAATCGCACTAATTTCAAAGCCTGAAAAGCAGGTGGACATTGCATTCGGCGGTGATGCGTACTACACAAAAGACATCTCACTAAAGCAGATGAGATTTCAGCGATTCATGGCCGCAGCCTGCGGACTTGCAACGATGGGCGGAGTCTTATCAGGCGATGTATTCAACTTCACGCTCTTTACTGCAATGGCAGGCATTGCAAACATAGGAATTGTTGCATCTATTAAAAACAAACACATCCTCGACAACGCCTATGAGTACGGAATACTTGCAATGATCGGCACACTGCCGCTCTTTGGCGGTGCTGCAATAATTCTTGCAACATGCGGAACACTCAGCATGTGGGTATTGTTCACAGCCGCCGTTTCAGTTCCGCTTTTTGCAAAGCTTCTGCTGGTAATAGGAGTTTTGGCAGAAGGAATGGCGCCTGTATACGTTGCAAAGGCAGAGATTACACGTGCTCCCGGTGCACCATATATATTAATGGTGCATGTAAGCTCGCTTGTTCTGTTTCTCAGAGTGATAGAGATAGTAATTTCGATGTGATATAAATGAAAAAGAAAAGCATAAAGGCAGTACTTGCAATATCAGCTCTAATCCTTGCAGCCTCCGCAGTTTTATCGGTCTTTAACTACTTAGAGGAGTGGATATGCGCTTTAATAATCGTTTTGTCTTTTCCGGTGTTTGTAATATCACTTGGAATGTACTGTAAGGAATCGGACAAAGATGGGGATTACCCCTTTATAGGTTATTGAAATGTTTCTTCTATACCTGATATTTGCAGTGTTTGCGGGTCTGATGTTTCACGGAATCCACAGAAAAACCATTGCAAGAATCCAGACAAGGCCGGGGCCTCCGGTGTGGCAGGAGATACTTCATGTGCTTAAGTTCTCATTTAAGCAGACATGGATTCCAAAAACAGCATCCCATGTGCTTTTCATGGCAATAGTTGCCGCTGTAATTGCAATATGGTCAGGAGCTCTTTACGTTTTGTTAACCGGCGGAAGCCTTCTGATAATCTTTGGAGTATACCTTCTCCATAAAATTACCGAGCACGGTCTTGGTCTTTCATCAGGATCGCCCTACGGCAAGTTCGGCGCAATAAGATCAGTCATCTCAGCCGCATCCGAGATTCCGCTAATCGCCTCAATTGCGCTAATCTATCTGATTACAGGATCGCTTATGATATCTGACATAACGGCTTTTCAGGCGCAGAACAAAATTTTGTTAATAACTGCGTTTCCTGTTGCGATTGCAATGTACACAATTGTGCTCTCAAAAGTTCCTTACAGCCCGTTTGGAATAATTGAGGCAAAAGAGATTGTAAGCGGAAACAAAACAGAGCATTTCGGAGTCTGGAGGGCAGGGCTTGAGGTCGGCTTTGCAATAAAGACTTTTGTTCTTCTTGCAGTTTTTGTCACATTGTTCATCGGCGCAATGCCGTTTTGGATGCTTGTTCTGCTATCACTCGCCCTCCTTGCGTCGATGTCGTTTATCTGTGCGATAACACCCATGCTTTCGCCTTACGATGCCGTAACAATCCAGATTGGAATTATTTTAATTGTAATTGTCTATGCAGTAATTCTCGGGGTGATGTTATGAATAAAATTCAGCAGGCTTTAATTTTGGGGCTTATTGCATACGCTGCAATAGCATTCTGGCAGTATGCAGCAAAACCTGAGATTTTTGTTCAGATGGCCGCACTTTTGGCTGTTTTTGGAATACTTGCCGCTCTTTTTTTTGTAAAATCAGAAGAGGGCTTAAGATGCATAGAGATGGCCGCAATCTGGGGCTGCATTTATTTATTCATTCTGTACGGATTGTTAAAGGCATCAGGGGTTTTATGAGGGGGGTTTACGATGGAATATATTTATGAAAAAGATCTCTTCGGCATGAAATACAAAATAATAACCTGCCCGATGCATGACAGGGTCATAGCTAAGCTTTCAGAATGCCTTGATATGAACGTCCAGGAGCTTAGAATGGTTCTGATTGAAAAGCTTGACATGTCATTTCTTGAAAACATTCCCGCACGCTACAACTCCTGGAAGGATGCCGCAGGATATAGTGATGACAAATTATCAGAAAAGCTCTGTCTTAAACTTTTTACAGAGCACATCCCGGTTCTTTCAGATTCTGATGCGCTAAGAATAAAAGAGTCCTGCGAAGAGCTAAAAATTTCAGGACTTAGTGAAGACGAGGCGGTAAAGGCAGGAAAAGAGATGTTAAGGGAGGCCTTTTTGAAATGGGCATAATACAGTCGATAAAAAATAAAGTCAGGCAGCGTTCTATTCACGTCTGCTATGTAAATGTCGGATCATGCAACGGCTGCGACATTGAAATTTTAGCCTGCCTTGCACCACGCTACGACATCGAGCAGTACGGAATCTATGTCCACAACAACCCGCGTGATGCAGACATTCTTCTTGTTACAGGAGCGTTCTGCGAGCAGTGGGAGGATAAGCTTAAGGATGTATGGGATATGATCCCTGAGCCCAAAGCCGCAATTACAATTGGAAACTGCCCTGTATCAGGCTGCACTTTTAACAGAAGGGGAAGCTTTGTCAACCCTCCGGTTTCAAAGCACATCCCGGTTGCAGCATCAGTTCCCGGCTGTCCGCCGCGTCCGACAGAGATTATTGAGACAATCCTCAAACTTGCGCCAGTTGTCTTTTTGGATTACGAGAAGAAAAAGAGCGGCAGAGGGAAAACAGAGGGCGAAAAAAGCAGTGGGCAGAGTGTTGGTGTTAAAAAGTGCGGAGGGCAGATAAGCGGAGGGCAGAAAAAATGAAGAAAACAGTTGACGTATCGCTTCCAATCGGCCCTGTGCATCCGTGCTTTAAGGAGCCTGCAAGAATTAAATGTGAAACCTCCGGTGAAAGAGTCTTAAGAGCCGAGGTTGAGCTTGGCTATGTCAAAAAGGGCATTGAAAGAATAATGGTTGGAAGACCGTGGCAGGAGGTCATGTTTCTGGCCGAGAGAATCTGCGGCATATGCTCTGTTATTCACAACATGGTCTTTATTGAAACAGTCGAGAGGATAAGCAATATCTCTGTTCCAAAAAGAGCCGCATATCTTAGGGTAATCGTAAACGAGCTCGACAGGATGCAGTCGCATCTTCTTGCAAACTACTCATACTGCTATACAATCGAGCACGAAACCCTTGCGATGTATCTGATAAACCTTCGTGAAACCGCAATTGATCAGCTTGAGCTGATAACCGGCGCAAGGATTACCTGTGCATACATAATTCCGGGCGGCGTCCGCTTTGACTTAAATGACGAAGATGCAAAGACTCTGAGTCTTGCAATGGATAAAACTGAAAAAGACTTAAAGCGGTTTGTAAATATGTTTGAGAGCGGGCCTTTGATTGCACTTCGAAGCAAAGATGTCGGAATTTTAACAAAAGAGGATGCGCAATTGTCCCACGCCGTAGGCCCGACAGCACGTGCAAGCAATATAGCAGTCGATCAGAGAATGAATCATCCGACCTATATTGAACTTGGATTCACTCCTGTTGTCATGGACACATGCGACAACTATGCAAGGATTATGGTCAGGTTTAAAGAGGTTTTCCAAAGCATTGAGCTTATCAGAAAGTGCTTAAGAGAACTTCCAAAGGGCAAAATCCGAAACGATGAAAAAGTTAGCGAAGGTGAGTTTACATGGATTGGTGAAGCGCCGAGAGGAGAGCTTACATACCATGTCAAAACTGACAGTTACGGAAGGGTTTTGGAGATTGCCATTCAGACACCGTCCATTATGAACATAGAGGCATGTGCGCACCATATGCTGACAGGTGTTGACTCAGCAGCTGATGTGACATCAACGTTTATCAGCTCAGATCCCTGCATCGCATGCAACGAGAGGTAAGAATTTATGAATTCACTGCTCTGCTACATAAAAGAGTTCCTAAGGCCGGAATGGATTGAAAAGTTTTTCTTTGCGAAGACTGCGCCTCTTGATGCACCGCCGCATTTTAGGGATTATCCGCATCTTACGGGAGCCGAGTGCACTCATGAGTTAAGATGCATGATGATCTGCCCTGCACCCGGCGCAATTGAGGTCTTAAAAAACGAAGAGGGCAAATGGGCGCCTGTAATCTACAAAGGGCACTGCATACGCTGCGGGCTTTGCGTTGAGGCATGTCCGGACAATGTTTTGGCGTCAGGAAGAATTCTTGAGCAGAATGAAAAGGATAAGACTTCGTTTCTTGCAATCTATTACTTAAACGTAAACGACAGCCTGTGCATGAAATGCGGAAACTGCTCTGTGGCATGCCCGGTGAACAAGTTAATTGACCCTGAGCTTGCATACAACGGCACATCCAAAAGCGATGATGTTATAATGCGCGTTAAAAATTCAAAATTAACAATCATGCACCCTGAGAAATGCACAGGCTGCAAAACATGCGAAAAAACCTGCCCGAACCTGGCAATAACAGTTGCAAGGGTTGTAAGGGGCGATCAGGACGACGAAGATTAAACTTTTTTTGATTTTAGCATTTCTTTTCCTGAAAATTTTTTGATTTTAGCATTTTGATTAAAAATTATAAGTGCATTTTTTTTAAAAACCACATTTTCAACAGACAAATATTTTATCTTTAAAGTATTATATTGAGCGGAATGCTTAAGCATAAATGCGGTTATGAAGAGGACATCCGATGCAAAAAGTGCGGAACGTCTCTTATTGAAAACAAAGCGGGTCTTTACTGCCCGCACTGCGGACGGCAGGTCATTGTAATCTGCCCCGGATGCGGAAAGACATGGAAATAAGCGATTAATAAAAATTCATGCCATGAGATTTTTTCTCATCCAGTCTGCATACTCTTCCCTTATTTTCTCCTTCTCCTCTTTCGTTAAGTCCCTTCTTTTGTTTTTTATCAGATATTTTCCAAGCTCATTTACAATTGCCTCCGCCTGGCGGTAATCCTTAACCTCAAGATAGACAGGAGCGCCTTTTACCTTTATTATCTCCCCGCATGACGGGCAGAGCCTGTGCTGGCGGAATGAATCAACATAGGTAAAGCCAGAGCATCCGGGACAGCGCAGTATAAGGTACACTAAATTTATCAGATATAAGTTAAGGGTAATTAAACTTATCCTGACCTGCCCGGAAATTAAATTTTTTAAAAAACCAAAAAACCGATAAAAAATCAAAAAATTATATAAAAATTCATAAAAGATCTGATGAAATTTTTTTTTATCAGGTTTTTCAGACGAAAAATATCAGTGGTCGCAGACATTCTGTCCGCTTACAAGACTTCCGTCAAGGAATTTTTTCATTGCATCCTCAATGCTTCCGCAGACGCCAATGTAGACATCAATTCCAAATTCATTGAAGAAATTTATTGCTCCCTGGCCCATTCCGCCGGCTAAAACAACATTTGCGCCGTTCTCGTTTAAGAACTTAGGGATGACACCTGGTGCGTGCTCTGGTGCAGTGAGGGTTTTTTCTTCTGTAATTTTTCCGTCTTCAACTGTAAATAATGCATATTCATGGCAATGCCCAAAATGCTCGGCAACAATGCTGCCTTCTTTTGCAACTGCTACTTTCATAATTAACTATCCTTTTTGTAATATTCTTAAACATTGCAGATTATCAGTTTTAAAAGCTATGCCTGATGACAAAAAAAATACTGGGTTTATAATTGATTTATCAGCTGTTTTTTGCAGAATAAAATACGCCCCTTTCTCCGCGGGACTCATATATTAAATCCATTTCAGCTAAAACTCCGAGATATTTGTTGACTTCATTTCTGTGAAGCGATGTAATCTCAGAAATGTCTTTCAGTGTGCACGGCCTTCTTTTAATCGTCTGTAAAATAAGCTCTGACACATCGCCTGAGTATGCGCCGCTTAAAACTCTCTCAGCAGGTTTTTTTGTGATTTCAACATTGTCATGCGAGAGAAGAGAAGATATGCGCATTAAGCTTTCATCATCAGCAGGCTTTATCCATGAGACAGCGCCGGGCCTGTCAAGAGTGTTTAACTGCACCTTTGCAGGCTTTATTTTTTTAATTATCTCATTCATACCCTCAATTTCAGTCAGCGTGTCATTAATTCCGGGGACTATGAATATCTCAAGCCGGATTTCGCCCAAAAACTCCTCACAAAATTTTATCAGACCTTCATTAACGCAGGATGCCTTTAACGCACTATGCGGGCGGTCTATTTTTTTAAATGAGAGTTCTGATGCAGCATCAAGGGATGGTATCACAACATCCATTCCCATGCACTCCTCTCTTACTTTTTTATCCCAGAACAGACTTGCGTTTGTCAAAAGCGCAATTTTATATTCAGGATAATTATTTTTTATATGCTCTGTAATCTCCAAAATCCCGGTATGAAGAGTAGGCTCACCTGAGCCTGAATAGGTAATATAGTCAAGATGAGGTTTGTCTCTTAAGAAATCGTCTATCTCGGCGATGATATCACAAACCGGAAAATACTCTTTTCTTTCTATTGTAAGATTAGTTGTTTTTCCGCACTCGCAGTAGATGCAGTTGTATGAGCATGTCTTTAGAGGAACAAGATCAATTCCAAGAGATATTCCAAGCCTCCTTGAAGGCACAGGTCCGAAAAGATATTTATATTCCATATTTAATGTTTTAGTATTGTTACATTAATCAAATATTTAGCTTTGTTCGTTTTAGCAATAATTACAAAAAATTTGGAGATTTTCATGAAGATTTGCATAACATCAAAGGGAAGCGATACGGACAGCTTTGTTGAGAAGAATTTTGGAAGAGCGCCATATCTTGCATTCTATGACACAGATTCAAAAGAGTTTGAATTTTTAGAAAACCCGAATATAAATCTTGCCGGCGGAGTCGGGCCAAAGACCGCACAGATAGTAATTAACAGCAATGCAAAAGTTTTGATTACAGGAATGCTTGGCGACAATGCCAAAAACGTAATTGATGCCGCAGGCATAAGATTCATAAAATCAGGGACTGACAAGACAATAAAAGAGGCAGCAGCCGGATTTGAATCTGAATAAAAAAGCCTGACGGGGAATTAAAAAAAAAGTAATCTGAACAGACAAATCTGAACAAAGAAAATAAAAGATTTAATATGAAAATTGCAGTTGCAAGCGGAAAAGGGGGGACAGGAAAAACCACAGTTGCCGCAAATCTGGCGCTGTGTGTATCTGAAAAATACAATACATGCCTAATCGACTGTGATGTTGAAGAGCCGAACCTTTCAATCTTTTTTAAGGGAGCAGAGACAAAAGAAGAGGTTTTTTTAAAAAAACCACGCGTTGACAAAGATATCTGCACACTCTGCAAAAAATGCGCAGAGTTCTGCCGGTTTGGCGCAATCAACATTATAAATGAAAAAGTTCTGATATCAGATGTGCTCTGCCACTCATGCGGAGGATGCCGGATAATATGCCCCGAATATGCAATCTATCAAATCGATGTCTCAATCGGAGCGGTTACAAAATCATACATCTCGGACAGACTTGTTTTAAGGGAAGGAAGGCTTACACCCGGCCAGCCGAGCGGAAATGACATCATAAAGGCATCCAAGCAAAATACTGATGATTATGACTGCGTAATATTTGACGCACCGCCGGGCTCGGCATGCCCTTTTATTGAAACAGTCTCTGACAGCGACTTCTGCATTCTTGTAACAGAGCCGACACCATTTGGCCTTCACGACTTAAAAGCCGCATATGAGACCGGAAGGGTGACAGGCGTTCCTATGGGCGTAATTATCAACAGAAGCATGGGCAGTGATATAGAAACAGAAGAATACTGCAGGAAAAACAGCCTTGAAATTCTGATGAGAATTCCAAACGATCTGAAAATTGCTGTTGTGCAAAACAAAGGCGGCCTTTTTTCAAAAGATAATCCACAGTGGAAGAAAAATTTCATAAATCTTTATGAGCGGATTTTAAAGCTTAACGGAGGGGCATTATGAAGACGATTGCGGTTGTAAGCGGCAAAGGCGGAACAGGCAAGACCACATTCACAGCAGGGCTTGCATCACTTGTAAAAAAGCCCTTTACACTTGTGGACTGCGATGTTGATGCGGCAAACCTCTGTCTTTTGTTTGACGCGGACGAAAAAGAGAAAAAGGATTTCTTCGGCGCTGACATCGCTCATATTGACCAGGACATCTGCGTTCGCTGCGGGGTATGCATGGAGAACTGCCGTTTTGATGCAGTCATATACGATGAAGCGGCAGACTGCTACACAGTTAAAAGAATAGGATGCGAAGGCTGTGCTGTCTGCACAGTTGTATGCCCTGTTGCCGCTGCATCAATTGAGAGGATTAAAACAGGAGATATAAAAATCTCAGATGCAGGCTCATTTAATATCGTGCATGCAGACCTTCTGCCCGGCTGCGGCGCATCGGGACTTTTGGTAAAGCAGGTCAAAAAAGAGGCTGAAAACATCTCAGCCAAATCTGATTTTATCTTAATAGACGGGCCGCCCGGAATCGGATGCCCTTTTATTGCAACAGTAAGCGGCATTGACTATGCGATAATTGTCGCAGAGCCCGGCCTTTCATCCCTGCATGACTTAAAGCGTGCCAGAACTGTCATAGAAAATTTCGGCGCTGAGATTTTTGTTGTTATTAACCGCTACGACATAAGCAGTGATATTACAAAATTAATTGAGGACTACTGCGCTGAAAACGGCATTTTTGTTGCCGGAAAAATTCCGTATGACGAGACTGTCTTTACATCAGTTAAAAATCTTATGCCATTGACAGAGTATGACTGCCCTGCATCAAAAGCGCTTTTGAATTGCTTTAATGCAATCTCAGAAAAGACAGGCATCTGAAATTTTTTTTAAAAAGAGTTTTCTTTTTTTAAAATCTGAATCTGAAAGGCGATGCTTTTTAATTGAAAGCTTCAATATTCATCATATGAGTATTGAAGTTCTTCCTGTGAGAAATCTTCCCATTTTTCATGAAGGAGACAGCATCTCAGAAGAGATCTGCAATAAAGAAGAGTTAAAAGACGGCGATATTTTATGCGTTGCATCATCTGTATACTCAAAGACAAAAGGATATACAAAAGCGCTTGATTCGATAACTCCGGGGCAGAGAGCAGAAGAGATTGCAGAGAAGTGCGGCGAAGACCCGCGTTTTATCCAGGCTGTTTTGGATGATACGGAGGATGTGATAATCGACTTTCCGTTTATTCTCTCAAGGATGAAATCAGGGCATGTCGGCGTTCGTGCAGGCGTTGACAACAGCAACATCGAAAGAGGCTTTATAATCCGCCTTCCGCCAAAGCCAATGGAGTCCGCAGAGGAGTTAAGAGCAGAGATAAAAGAAAAATGCGGCGCTGATGTAAGGGTTATTATTACTGACACCTGCGGAAGATCGTTTAGAAGAGGGCAGACCGGCGCTGCAATAGGCTGGGCGGGAATGCCTGCAATACGTGATTTCCGGGGTGATACAGATCTCTTCGGGCGAGTTCTCGAGATTACAGAAGAAGCGGTTGTTGATGAGTTCGCAGCTTTTTCAAACTTTATTATGGGCGAGAGCAACAATGGTGTGCCTGCCGTAATATTTAGAAACTGCCCGAAGTGGGCCGGACACGACAGCCTCTTTTTCACAGCCGAAGAGGATTTGACAATAAAGGCTCTTAAAAAGTGCTGAGTGAATAATAAAAAGAAATTTAATTCCCTGAAAAAAAATTTAAAAAAATTATCCAAAACATTTTTTATAACTATTTCCAGAAAATTAAAAACTAAAATTAAAAAAAAATTTTCCTGAAAGTTAAAAACTATAATTTTAAAAATATTGTACAAAATTAAAAGCACTTAATCTCAAAATACACTCAGATGAAAAAAAACTGCAAAAATTTCTTTTAATTTTTATTAAAAACAATTGCCTTTTTAATATTATTGTTAAAATCACTTAAAAATACTTAAAAATCCCAAAAAAAAGTATCAGAACAGGTGGTTTAATACTGCAAGAGCTATGCCGACTGCTGCTGCAAAAACCAGTACTGTCTTAGGAGAAATATGAATCGCACGCCTGTCCTCACTGTCATAATATGTAACAAGACCTGCTGATGAAACCAGCCTTCCGCTGTTTTTCTTACCTGCCATGCTTATTATATCTGCTCTCAGAATATATAAATTAAAGGCAGAGAGGAAAATTTTGTAATGTCTGATTTTATTGCATTATCAGGAAAGGCATACACAGGCCGTGATTTTGAGCTTTCAAATGTTGAAATTATAATAGAAAACGGAATCATAGCAGAGATTTATGAGAAGAAAAACGCCCCCGACTACTGGATATTCCCCGGCCTTTTCAACTCGCACACGCACCTTGCAGACACCGCTGCAATGGACATAAAGACTGCCGCCGGCCTCTCTGAATTAGTCGCACCCCCAAACGGCTTAAAGCATAAAATTCTTCGGCAAACAGATCCTGCAATTTTAAAAAGCGCTATTAAAAGCAGCATCGAATACATGCTCAATAATGCAGTCTTTGGATTTTGCGACTTTCGGGAGGGCGGAAGAGAAGGTGCTCTTCTTTTAAAAGAGGCATTGTCAGAAACTAATGCTTATGGAATAATCCTCGGACGTGACGGCGGAGAGGAGGTATCAGACGGTGTTGGAATTTCAAGCACAAAAGAAGGGCCGCATGTATTAGAAACTGCCAAAAAAACAAAAGATGCCAAAGGATTTTTGGCATTTCACGCCGGTGAGAAGGACAGCAGTGATGTTGATTTGGCAATTGAGGCAGAGCCGGATTTGTTAATTCACATGACGCATGCAACCGATGCCCAGATAAAAAAATGTGCGGATAAAAATATTCCAGTCGCCATCTGCCCGAGGTCAAACCACATCCTTGGTGTTTCAGACTCATCCAGGCATCCGCCGGTTAAAAAGATGCTGGAATATGGATGCCGTCTTCTGCTTGGAACAGACAATGCAATGTTTGTCCAGCCTGACATGTTTTCAGAGATGTCATTTTTGTCATACGCGTATGGCATAAGCCCTGATGATGTTTTGCGCAGTGCTGTTATGGGATCAGATCTCTTTAATAATCCGTTTTTTATAGAAAAAGGAAACTCTGCATCGCTGTTCTGTGTAAACCCGGGTAATTCAAATCTGCGCTTCAGCCGTTTTCCACTAAAAACAATCGTAAACCGGATGAATTCCGGCTTAATAGACAGAACCTATTTTAAACAGATAACAAAATAATTATTAATCACAATTTTGAGGAAGGTATTATGTTTAAAACTATCCTCGTAGCAGTGGACGGCTCAAAGGCCAGTGAAAAGGCAATTGAGGCAGCCATCAACGAGTCCAGGATAAGAAACTCTGTTGTCAACGCAGTCTATGTAATTGAAACAGGCATGTTTCGGGACATTCCGACCGACAGCGCAATCGAGCTTTTATACAGCAAATTTGAGGCTGTTGCAAAGGATGCATTCAAAGCGGGTGAA
This sequence comes from Methanobacteriota archaeon, assembly GCA_023396365.1. GTDB lineage: Archaea > Halobacteriota > Methanomicrobia > Methanomicrobiales > Methanomicrobiaceae > Methanomicrobium. The sequence continues at coordinate 18,449 of JAEWWL010000033.1, read as the reverse complement.
GAAATCGCAAATAAATACAATGCAGAGTTCATCACTCACATAAAAGAAGGGCATGCAGGGGATGAAATATTAAAACTTGCCGATGAATTAGGAGCCGATCTTATTGTTATGGGATCAACCGGCAAGAGCAACTTAGACCGCCTTTTGCTTGGCAGTGTTACAGAATATGTAATCCGAAACAGCAAAGTATCCACAATGGTGGTGAGATTATAGACTCAAAGCTCGTCCGGGACTGCATGATAGAAGATGTTGTGTCTGTTGAAACCCCCGGAAATCGGGATGATGTCTTAAGGATTTTAAAAAGAACAGGAATCAGCGGTGTTCCTGTGACAAACAAAGGAGAGCTTGTCGGAATTATCACAAGAAAGGATCTCTTAAGAAAGGCTGATGAGACACAGCTGAGCCTTTTAATGACAGCTGATCCGGTAACAATCTCTCCGGATGCGACAATAAGGGAAGCCGCAAAGATAATGGATAAAAATAAATTCAGAAGGCTTCCTGTTGTAGACGGCGGAAAACTTATCGGGCTTATCAGCATCGCTGACTTAGTCGGTGCAATTGCACAGATGAAGTTTAAATCAGAGATTAAGTCAGGATACACAAAACCCACATTTGCACTCTGGGAGGACACACCTCTTCCGCTTGTAGGAAGAATTATGGAAATCTCCGGATTTGATGCAATTCCAATCTTAAACAAAGAGTCAATTCTGACAGGAATCATATCAGAGCGTGACTTAATAAAGCATGCAATGATTGAAGACAGCGTTGAAGTCTCAGATCTTTCAAACGGAACTGATGACGACGAATGGACATGGGAGAGCATTCGGGATATGCACAGAATCTCATTTGGAATCTCAAAGGTCCAGCTTCCTGACAAGCTTGTAAAGGATGCAATGGTAAAAGAAGTCGTTGCAGTCCCGCAGAATGCAGAAGTAAGCGAATGTGCACTTAAAATGAAGCGCTCAAGAGTCGACCAGCTCCCTGTTGTAAACGGAGATAAGAAGATGGTTTCAATGCTCTTTGACCGCGAGCTAATAAAAGTGCTCTTAGAGCCCGGCATCTCAGGATAAAATTTAAGGACACAAACAGCTGAAGTTAAAAGCTGAAGTTAAATAATGCCCCCGAAAAATTCGTGGCATTTATTCTGAAAATAAAACTTTAAAAAAAAGTATAAACCCTTTTTGCATTTTGCAACCAAAAGGCAGCTTTGGAAATACAAAAACATTTAAGGCAGATTATAGCATCTGTATATCTGAAGCGTTTTTATACTCATTAAATACATAATTTAAAAATCAGGAGTATTACTATTATGCAGCAGAGCCCTGAAATATTAAAAGGAACAACCACAGTCGGCATAATTTTCGATGAAGGTGTGGTGCTTGCCACAGAAAGAAGAGCCACAATGGGCAATATGATAGCAAGCAAAAAAGCCAAGAAAGTATACCAGATAGCAGACAGAATCGGCATGACAACAGCCGGAGGTGTTGGCGATGCACAGCAGCTTGCACGTTTAATGCAGGTTGAGTGCAGTTTATATGACATCAGAAGAGGAAGGCCGATGACTGTCGGAGCATCAGCATCACTTCTAAGCAATGTCTTAAACCAGCACAGAATGATGCCTTATTATGTGCAGCTTTTAGTTGGCGGCGTTGACAAAAACGGCCCGGCTGTATTTTCAGTCGATGCAATGGGCGGAGCATCACCTGAAGACGACATTGTTGCAACAGGTTCAGGCTCTCCTTTTGCATACGGTGTTTTAGAGGATCGCTTCAAAAAGTCGATGAAGGAAAAAGACGCAGTCGATCTTGCAACAAGAGCACTGACATCTGCAATGAGAAGGGATTCCGCATCCGGCGAGGAGATCAGTATTGTGGTTATAACAAAAGACAAATATTTTGAAACAGGCAAAAAAGGAATTACCAATTAGTTATTTTTATTTTTTTTCTTTTTTTAGGACGTTTTTTTATGCTGATTGAAGACAGGCTCAGGGAGCTTAAAGAGAAGATTAACGCAAAAGTACCGGCAGGCATCAAAGTATCAGATGTCGAATTCGAAGGCCCGGAGCTTGTTATCTATACCGATGATCCAAAGAAGTTTGCAGACGAGGCAGATTTGATAAAAGTCCTCGCAAGGGATCTGAGAAAAAGAATAGTTGTAAGACCAAATATCCTCGAAGACCCCGAGATTGCATCAACAAAAATAAAGGCTGTTGTATCAGACGGTGCGGGGATTACGGATATGTTCTTTGACCCTGACACAGGAGAGGTCTTAATAGAGGCTGAAAAGCCCGGTGTTGTGATCGGAAAGAACGGAACAACACTTCGCGACATCACAAAAGAGATTGGATGGACACCAAAGGTTGTAAGAACTCCTCCGATTGAAAGCTCAACAGTAAAGCAGACAAGGCAGTATCTGCGTGCTGTAAAGGATGAGAGAAAAGCATTCCTTCGGACAATCGGCAGAAGAATTCACAGGGACTTAACAAGCAAGGACAAATGGGTCCGTGTTACAACCCTTGGATGCTGCAGGGAGGTCGGACGTGCGGCATTTTTATTAACAACACCGGAGAGCAAAATTTTAATCGACTGCGGTGAAAAGCCCGGAAGCTCAGACGGATTTCCCTATCTTTACGTTCCTGAAATTTATCCTCTTACATCGCTTGACGCTGTGGTCTTAACCCATGCACACTTAGATCACTGCGCACTTGTTCCGATGCTTTACAAATACGGCTATGAAGGCCCGGTATACAGCACTCCTGCAACAAGGGATCTGGCTGTTATGCTTCAGCTTGACTACTTAACCGTTGTAAACAACGAGGTAAACCAGGTGCCGTACTCATCAAAAGAGGTTCAGGAGTACTTAAAGCGCTCAATTACGCTGAATTACGGAAACGTAACCGACATCGCACCTGATGTAAAGCTTACATTCCACAACGCCGGACATATCTTAGGCTCTGCAATTGCGCATTTCCATGTCGGCGACGGGCAGTACAACATTGCATTCACAGGCGATTTCAACTACGGAAAAACAAGGCTTTTTGGTCCTGCGACATCACAGTTCCCCCGCCTTGAAGCGGTTTTCATGGAGAGCACATACGGAGGCTCAGAGGACAACCAGCCGTCAAGGACTGATGCCGAGCAAAAGCTCTACGAGGTTGTAAACGAGACGATAAGCCGCGGCGGAAAGGTAATCATTCCGGCTTTTGCCGTTGGAAGATCCCAGGAGGTAATGCTTGCGCTTGAGGAGGGAATGCGTCTTGAAAAGATTCCGAAGGTGAAGGTTTACCTTGACGGAATGATCAAAGAGGCAACTGCGATTCATACAACCTATCCTGAATACTTAAATCCTGACTTAAGAAAACAAATTTTCCAGGACGGGATGAATCCTTTCCTCTCAGACTGCTTTGTGCAGGTCGACTCTCCGGCTATTCGGCAGGAGGTCATCGGAAGCGACCCGTGCATTATCATTACAACAAGCGGAATGCTAAACGGCGGTCCTGTAATGGAGTATCTTTATGCACTCGCACCGTATGAAAAGAACACCCTCATCTTTGTCGGATACCAGGCTGACGGAACAATCGGCAGAAGAATCCAGAAAGGCTGGAAGGAGGTTCCGATGGGAAAGCGTGAGACAATTGTTCTTAACCTTCAGATTGAGACAGTGGACGGATTTTCCGGACACTCTGACAGAAGGCAGCTGATGGCGTTTGTAAACCACTTAAATCCAAGACCTGAGAAGATTTTTACAATCCACGGCGATGAGAAGAACACAATCGATCTTGCATCATCAATTTACAAGAGATTCAGGATAGAAACCCATTCGCCCAAAAATCTTGAGACATACCGCATGGTATAAAAAATTCCGGATAAATCAAAATCTATTCCGGATAAATCAAATTTAAATCAAATTTAAATCAAATTTAAATTTTTTTTCGGGAGCTGATGCAGCTGTGAGGGCCTGATGAGTTATGAAGACTAAGATTTGTGTTTTTTTCGGTGTCTTTTCTGTAATGGCGCTTTCAAACGCAATTGTTCCTGTTCTGCCATACTTCGCGGCAGGAATGCCCGCAGTCCAGGGGATTATTTTTTCGGCATATTTTCTTGGTGCGTTTTTAACAGTGATTCCGGCAGGAATAATCTCTGATAAAACAGGAAAACTGCCGCTTATACGAGCCGGGCTTATTTTAACTGTTATCTCTGGTGCGGTTATGTGTTTTTCGCACAACCCGTTTTTGATAACCGCTGCAAGGCTTGGTGAGGGGATTGCGGCAGGGCTTTTTGCAGCCTGCGCAATGTCGTGGGTTAATGAACAGCCAGATCACAAAAAACTCTCAGGATATTATTTTGCATCGCTAAACGCAGGCCTTGTCACAGGTCTTCTTGCATCAGGATTTTTAAACTCACACCTTGGTGCATCAGGAGGAATCCTGCTTTTCACAGCCCTGTCTGTTCCCCCCGCACTGCTAAGCATTGCAGCACCATCAGATGCAGCAGGCCCTCTTAAGAGGGGAGGGCTAAAAGAGGCCGCGTTTGATTTCAAATGGCTTTTTTTATCTGTAATTATTTTAACCGGCGCAACCGGTGTTGTAACATCGCTATATCCGGAGTTTACAGACGGATCTCCTGTTGTTCTGAGCATGCAGATTGGCGCTATGAACGCCGCAACAATTATTGCATCGCTTATTGCACCGCGTCTTAACCTAAAGCCTGTGCCCTGCATTAAAGCCGGTGCTGTGCTGATGGCAGTCTTTGTTTTTTTAAGCTATGAGATGGCATTTAAAGGAGAGCTTTTTGTCTTTATCGCGTTTTGCGCAATAGGTGCAATTGCCGGTTTTATTATGATTGCGCAGATGGATTTTCTGGCGGAGACATATTTTGCACAGGGAACAATTATGGGCCTTTTTAATGCATCAGGCTATGCCGGAATGACATTTCTCCCGTTCTTTGCCGGAATTATTGCGCAGTTTTCAGGCTACATGCCCGCATTTCTTGCAGTCTGTGTATTGTCGTTTATGATTGCTCTTTTCATCGGCAGGTGCACAAAGTGCAGACTGTAAACTGAGCAGACTATGAATTGTGTATACATAGAAAATGTGCAGACTATAAATTGTGCAGACTGCAAATTAAGAGAAAAAGAAAAGTGCAGATTCTAAAACGAGCAGACTAAAAGAAATAAATACTAAATTTTTTTTTAAAAAAAAAGAGAAAAATTCAAAAATATTCTGAAAAATCCGCACAGAAAAAATTTATGAAATCTTAAAGACTGCTTTTATCACCAGTATGTAGTCCTCAAAAGAATCATGAAGCTTTTTTAACTCCTTTGAAATTCCGGGGATCTCAAAAGTGTGCGATGCTGCAGCAGTCGGCTCTGCTGTCGGCGCAACTGTTGGCGCAGCAGTTGTCGGCTTTGGTGTCGGAGCAGTTGTTGGTGCAGCGGTCGGCTCAGGCGTTAGTGTATAGACAGTCTTCAGATTCCACGGATCCTCAGGGTCTAAAAATACATAATTTGTGCCTGAATAAGGAACGCCTGATGTGTCTGTTACAGTAAGGGTTACTTTAACCATATTGCTCTTCTTAACTGCCTCCTCCTCAGTAAAAATCTTTATCGGATTTTCTTTTGTTGAGCCAAACCAGTCATCATCCCCAAACTCCCAGCTCCAGCTTTTAATGGCGCCGCCGGTCATATCTGTGAAATGAACCTCGTAGATAATTCCGTCATACTCATCATATTTGTCGTCGTAGCCGACCCAGTCTGCTGTGTTTATCTGATAAATCTCCCAGTCAAATTTCGGCTCAATCTCTGCACTTGCCGGGATTATTAAGAATACTGATGCAAAAAGCAGTGCAAAAACTCCTGCACGAAAAATATTTTTTAAATTTAAATTATTCATATTATTCATATAAACGCCACCTCCCCTGATGCAACGAAATAGTAAAACAGCGCAAACATCAAAACCGCAGGAATTACTGCTGAAAGAGCCGCGAATTTGACATCTGCATCATATGCACCGCAAAGACCTTTTATCTGGAGAAAAACCATGTAAAGCGGTGCAATAAAAATTCCGACAAGCGGAATCAGACCGAGTGTTCCAAGTGCGGTTGCAGAGTAAAATGTTGTAAGCAGTGATTCTGATATATCAACGCCCTGGCCTGTTGCCATTGCAATAAGATACACCAAAAGACCGTAAACAACGATTAAAACTGCGCCAAATATCATGTATTCAAGAATCAGCCTTACAAGCTCGGGTGTGCTTGTTAAAAGATTTGCATAGATTGTGCTCTTTGGGGCAGCAGATGATGCAATAACTGCTGATATTAAAACATTTACAACAGAGAACAAAACAAGCATCAGGCCCGCATATAAAATTCCTGACTTTAGGTCATCAGCTGCCGATGACTCAAAGGTCTCTGCCGGATATCTGACAAACCCGATAATCTTCTCAGGCAGTGACAAATCTGACTGCGAATACCTGTACTCATCAAATGTCTGCTTTCTCTGGGTGCTGTACGGATCAGATGCGTATGAATCGTGGGAATCATATGAGTCGTATGAATCATAAGAATCATGCGGGCCATATGAATCATAGGATTTTGGGGATTCATATGAATCATAAGACTCATGCCGGCCGTATGAATCATAGGATTTTGGGGATTCGTATGAATCATAGGACTCATGCGGGTTATGTGAATCATAGGGATTTTGCGGATTATACCCGCTGTCCCTGCCATAAGAATCCTGACTGTATGAGCTGTACGGGTCATGCTGTTCATAAGAGCTGGCGGAATCATACGGATTTTTTGTTTCATACGAATTTTGTGAGCCGGGCTGTGACTGACTGTATCCAAAGCCTCTCTCACCCCCTCTCCCGTCTGCTCTCTCACCGATAAACTCTGAATCAGAATACTCAGGACCCAAAAAAGACTCTGTGGCGCCATAAGGCGTCTGCTGCATCCGGGGATTTGCCTTTGGCTGTGCCGGCGGCTGATTCGGCGGCATATGCAAAGATGCATTCATAAAATTTTGAATCGTTGAAAAAACTGAATTTCTCTCATCTTCGGAATCAAAGATAATTGTCATTGAAGATGTCTGTGCACCATCAAAACTTATCTGTGCATCAATGCACGGCTCATAATATTCATTTGAGGAGATACTTATTCCTGCGACTGTATTGTACGGATAAACATAGGGAGATTCCCCCGGTGCAGAAGTCTGCTGAAGGGTTAAATTTTGTCTGTCAGCAAAAAGATTATACAACTGGCCTCCCACACGGACTCTTGGTGCAGGCGCCCCCCTGCCATTATAGCTGTTTTCATATGGCTGCAAAATATCACTCTTTAATAATTCGGATTTTGTAAAATTATATTAATCCTTATAAAAATTAAATTGATCTGATGTTTAAAAATTTAATTGAGGATTAATTTCTCTCACGCACTCCTTTTTTCCTTATCGTCTCCGGACATTACCGATAAAACAGCAGGCATTACAACAATTGCACCGATAAGAGAGAAGCCTACTGTGATTACTGTAACTGTTCCGAAATTTTTGATAATGTTGAATGTCGAGAGCAAAAGCGCCGAGAATCCAAAGACTGTTGTCAGGCCTGACACCGTAATTGCCATTCCAATCTTTTCAACTCCGATTCTTATCGCCTCGTACTTGTCTCTTCCCGCCCGTCTCTCCTCGTTGTAGCGCTCAAGGATAAGAATCGTGTACTCTGATGCAACTCCTATTGTCATCGAGCCCAAAACCGCGGTCATCGGTGTGTAGTCGATTCCCAAAGAGTACATAATAGCCCCGTTCCATCCGACAATCATAATGATTGGAATAAGAGGCGAGACTGCTGATACTTTTCTGTAAATTAAAATAAGCCATGCAAATATCAGCGCAAACCCAAGAAGCGTCATCAAAATCTTGCCGCTTGCAATCTGGCTTACAAGATTAATTCCCATCTCTGTGCTTCCGGTAAGCTCTGCTGAAACACCCGGCGGAGGGCTCTTCCAGACCAGGTCTTTTTTGACATTATTAATAAGGGATTGTGCAGGGTCAACCTCAATTTCGAGCATGCCAAACTCCATTACGCCGTTTAACTGCCCGTATATGTATGAACTTCTGCTCTTCTCAGGAATTTTTTCAAAGACCTCTTTTACCTCAGGAAGTGTATCTGGTATAACGCCTCCGTTGTACTGTTTTATGAGCACTGCAATGCTTGATACTGATGTCAGCTCGTTTCGGGTCTTTGTTTCATATTCGCCAAACTCATCGATCCACAAAAGAGCATCAGGAGATAAGAGGTTGTCGCCTTTTAGATAGATTGTAAGTGTTGAAGTCGAGCCCATCGTTCTTGTGACCTTTTTCATGTCAACAACAGCCGGCATATCAGGAGGAACAAAAGTCTCCTCGTCATAGCTTATCGGAACGTAGTTGTCAAGCTGAACACCGACAATTGCAACAAATCCAAGTATCAGAAGAACAGGCACAGGGTTTTTTGCGATTTTGTATGAAGTGTTTCCGATGAAGTTGTTGTATGCTGCCATCTTGTCGCCGGCGGACTTTTTCTTTGTCTCCTTTGGCTTATAGTTAAACAAAATCCCAAATGAAGGAACAATCAAAAGAGCTGATATGTAGCAGCACAATACGCCGATGATGCAGGTGACACCAAAATCAAAGACCATCGGAATCGGAGTTATGTACATTGCAACAAATCCAAGCGATGTTGCAATCATTGCGTATAAAACAGACGGGCCTGCATTTTCAACTGTAATATATGCGGCATCGGCATTTGTGGGATTTCTTTTAGACTCCTCATCAAACCTTGAGTGAAGCTGGATTGCATAGTCAATTCCTATTCCTATCAGAACCGGAAACGCTGCAATTACTACCATGCTCACAGGTATTCCAAAAAGCCCCATTATGCCGAAGGTGTTTATTAGGCCGGTGAATACAATTCCGACCGGCATAAAGCGCCAGCTTACATGGGAGAACAATATGGCGACTGCGACAACCATCAAAAGCATTGCCGCAAAAATAAGCGTTCCTGTTGATGTTCCCATCTCTTCGCCCATCTGCTTGCTAAATGCCGGATCTCCTGAGAGGGTTACTGTTGAGCCCGCAGGTTTTTCTGAAAGGCTGATTATTGTTTCAAGATTATTCAAAAGACCTTCTTTGTTAACCTCTGACATTCCTGTCTCAAGGGAGAGGACACTTATTGTAAGCATGTTTGAGGGCAGGTATTTCTCAAGCGCCTCAGGCGGCAGATTTGATTTTATACTCTCGATTTCAGCCTTTGAAGTCGGCAAAATTCCGTTGTTTGCAGACTTCATCAGATCAGCAAGTCCTGATGCACTTTTAACTCCTCCTTCATTTGAAAAGTCACGGATAAGTGTGTCCATGTATTTTACAAATTCCGGGTCAGTTACAGAATCAGATTCAAAGATGACCATTATGGAATCGGAGCTGAACAGGTTTGCATATTTATCTAATAAAATTCCCCTGGGAGTTGTTTTGTCAACGTATGTGTCGTCGCCTGTCTTCATTGTGACCTGCATCATTCCGTACATTGAAATAATGAACCAGACTGCGACAATTACTGCAACTATTTTGGGATTTTTGGATATAAATCCGGCCAGATATTTAAATGGAGACTGCAAAGAAATATTCCTCCGTAATTATTCAACAGGATTTGTTTCTTCTTCAACGCTCTTATAACTGATTGATGATAAAAGGCCGGATATAGCCCGCAAATTTTTTTCTTTTTCTGACTTCTTTGTGCATGCCAAAAAAAAGTTTAGACCCCCCGGTCTTTGTAAATAATTTCCTGTGTGTTGCCAAAAAGGTCAGGAAGGATACAATAAATAAAACGAAAATTCAAGAGTTAATGCAGCAGTGATAATGCAGAAATGATAATGCAGCAATTTTTCTGCATTTGTTATCGCATCAGTAAAACATTAGTAATGCAGTAATTTCTGCATTTGTTATCGCAGCAGTAAAACATTAGTAATGCAGTAATTTTTCTGCATTTGTTATAGCAGAAAAACTCAGGTTATACAAAAATCAGTTACAGGAGCACTGAAATTTTTTATGGATACAGCAATGACTGCCGCCGGAATATACATCGTCTTAAACATTTTTTCGTTTGCAATGTTTGCAATTGATAAAAGAAAGGCGAAGAACAATTCGTGGAGAACTTCTGAGAATACACTTCTGCTCTCATCACTTTTCGGCCCGTTTGGTGCAGTAACTGCGATGAGAACATTTCGCCACAAAACTCAAAAGACTAAGTTTCTGTTATGCTACGTCTTTTGCGCACTGCACCTGGTAATTTTTGGAATGATTCTTGCAGGAAAAATATAATTTTTTTATTCGTTTTTTTTTATCTGTGATTTTTCTATGGTTTTTTCTTTACTTTTTATCTGTGATTTTTCTATGCTTTTTTTAAACGCAGCTTAAATCCTCATCTATCTCTAAGAAAAACCGGACGGTGTCTGCAAGGACGTTTGGGTTTTGATACATCAGACCATGCCCGGCGCCTTTGAATTCAGCAGTCCATGAACCATCAATTTCTTCTGCCATCGCCCTTAAATATTCAGGAGGCGTCAGGGAATCATCGCTTCCGGCGGTTAAAAGAACAGGGATATTTATCCGGGAAAGCCTGTTTAGTGTTCCGTTCCAGTTAAGGCCGGCGTGATATTCAGCCAGTATTCCTCTCTGACTGACCGGCTGTGATGACGGCAGATATTTCGCGGGTTTGTTGCATAAAAGCCACTCTTTTGGAAACATGTTTTCATAAACATCTGATTCTGTGACCTCATTGTATGCAACAATTCTTAGATATTCTCTTAAGTGCTCCTGCCCGGGTGATGACAAACTGTAATATGGTGCGTACAAAACTGCTTTTTCAACCCTGTCAGGATACTTTAATAATAACTCCTGTGAAATTGCAGTTCCCATCGACCATCCAAAAAGATATGCTTTTTTTATCCCCAAAGCATCCATTAGTGCGGCGGTGTCATCTGCATAAATCTCATATGTCATATTCTCAGGCTGAATATCACCGGGTCCGGAGAGGCCCGCCCCCCTGTTGTCAAAGATTGTAACAGTGTAATTTTCTGCAAGGGAATTTAGAAGAGAAGGGCTCCACGCATCCATCCCGGCAGCATATCCCATAACCATTACAAGATGAGGGCCTTCTCCTGCCTGTTTGTAGCCGGTTTTGATTCCGTTTGCATATGCAAACTGCGGCTCTTCATCATCAAAGATAAAACTGTCAGAAATAATACTGTATGAAAAATTCCCGGGGTTTTTTTCTGAATTTTTATCTGAATTTATATCTGAATTTTTATCTGAATTTTTATCTGAATTTATATCTGAATTTTCCGGCACAAAATTATCAGAGGCAGTGCCATAGCTTTCCGTGCATCCGCAGGATATTGCTGCAAAAAAAAGAATCAGGACGGTTAAAGCCAGAGCAGCAAAATTTACTGCCGCAGAATAATTTTTTTTCGCATTTTTTCGCATGAAAGGACTTCTCTTTTAGTTAAGGTTTGTTAAAATTTCTATATCAAACCTGCCCGTCGGTACAAAGGAAAGGGAAAGAAAGCACAGGGAATAATTTAAAATTATCCCTTTGCAAGAGACACTCCAAGCTTCTTTGCATCTTCAAGCGTCTTTTCAAATTTTAATATGTCGTGTGGAAGCAGGCAGCTGTTCTGCCAGATAAAGCCGGCATCAGTGTATCCCAAAAAGGAAAAAACTCGTTTTAGGTAATCGTTTATCGGGTTTAAGACGTCAGGCCCGACGCTTCCGCAGGTGAGCGCCGCTGCAAACTTTTTGCCTTTTGGAAAATCTGTTGTAAAGTCGTCTTTTATGTATGCATAAAACCGGTCAATGAAAGGATATGCCTGGGCATTTAGTCTAAACCAGTAAACAGGCGAGCCAAAGACCAAAGCATCAGCCTCTTTCATCTTGGAAATTATCTCTTCCATGTCATCATCGATTACGCATTCACCGCCGCTGTGGCAGACATCACAGGCGTTGCAGGGGAGAATGTACCAGTCGCAAAGCCTTACAAGCTCGCACTCAGCCCCCGCCTCCTCTGCACCAAAGAGGATATGCTCAACCAGAGTCTGGCTGTTTGCCCCAATCCTCGGGCTTGTTGCAATTCCCAGCACCTTCATAATAATGTTTACAAAAGACTGAGAATGATAAAAATCTTTTTGCTAAAATTTTTGGGTAAGAAAAAATTTTTAAAAATTTCAAGGGTTATCGGATAAATCTGATATTGATAAAAGATGCTTTTTAAAAAGCATCAGTGCCTCCCAGGTTTTAGCCTGCGCCTTTTTGCTCTTCTGAAAGCCTATTGTAACTGTCATATGTCCTGAAAATGTGCTTGCAATAAAGCTTGTTGTCGGCAGAAATGATCCCGGATAGCAGATGTATGCATCACAAAGGCCGGGTGTGTCAGCAAGTGTGAGTGCTCCGGGGTTTGATATGAAAATGTCTGCAAAGCCCTTTTCCTGAAGGTTTGCCATCTCCTCAACCATTTTTTGGATATGCAGGCCCTCCTGGTCGCATGCAGAGTCCATTGCGGCCTGCTCAGTGACCGCGGTTTTATTCCTCTTAATCTTTGCAGTCTTTTGAGAAACCTGAAGAAGAATCTCTTTTATTGTGTCTTGTGCCCTTCGCTCAAGTGTGATGCTTACATTTGCGGACTGGTTTGACATCACCCTTGAGTCGTCGCTGAGGTACTGCCTGAGGTTTACCGGATAGAAGATGTCAATCGGGCCGTAATGTCCGGTCAGCGTGCTCATTGTCATAAAATACGCTGAGAGTATGGCGTCATTGATGCTCGCACCGGACTTTTTCGCACCGCTTTTTAATGCTGAAAGCTCATCAGGGCTTATTATTATTCTGTGATAATCAAAAGGCTGATCAGATGTTCCAAACGGATCAGGCCACATCGGATCGATTATTTTCATCTCAGGGCTCTCACCGGCCAAAGCCCCAAAAGCCCCTTCTTGTTCAGAGATTGCTCTGCACATATCTGCGGTCCAGAGTGTATCGCGTTCTGGCAGTCCTCCAATTTCCGGCAGAATTTTCCCGGGATTTTTATACTCCTCCAAAAGGGCGTTCATCAGAACTGAAAGCCCGAATCCGTCGGCGGCGGCATGGGCGAGGTTTACGACCAGTACATCCCCTGACGGCCTTCTTAAAATTTTTACGCTGAACAACGGAGGGCTGTCTGCACTTACAGCCTGCTGAACAAGGTGATGGTAATACTCACCGCACATAATCACTTCTGGCTTTGGCATCTGAACGTTATCCAAAATCTCCCAGTATGCCGGCCCGTTTTTCCTTACAAGACGGCTGCAAAGAATTGGATGAGCCATAAGGCATGCCTGTGCTGCCGCCTGAACGGATTTTGCCGGGAGCTCTTTGTCAAACTCCATTACTCCGCAAAGAGTCGCATCCCCCATGAGCCTTAGGGAGTCGGTGAAGAGATCGAGTGATGAGGCTTTGCAGGTATGCATATTCAGATTTAATTAAGGAGGCATATAAAGAAGCATTATCTGAAAATTGAATTTTTCTGGCATGAGAAAAAAAAGTTTTTTTAAAAAAAATTGTTGTTTTGGAGGTTTTTTTAAATTAAAAAAAGAGTCAGATTTATTCTTTGACTCTTTTTTTTGGCATTTTTTTATGCACCAAAATTTTTTGACTGATTTATCCAAAATTCTGGATTTAATCATGCAAGCGCCGGGATTGTGTCTGCCCAGGCTTCTATTTTTGTGCGGATTGCATCATCTGCATATGAGCTTATTTTTACGCTCTTTCTTGTGAATGAGACATAATAGAGCTCTCCGTTTGCATCCATGCATTTTAGTGTGCATGAATAAGAGTCGTTGTCCAAATCTCTTATGCAGTCGCCGCCGATTATTCCTGCAAGGGCTGTGTCTGCAAGGACATTTGCAGCACCGTCATTGTAGGCATTGACCGATGGTGCTTTTAAAGACACTGCACCGACACTTTTTGCATCGTTGTCTTCAAAGAGGAATTTTGCTGTGTAGCTCTCTTTTGATTTTGAAACTCCGGGGAGGCTCTGCCCGCCGGATACATAATCAACGCATTCAAACGGATTGTTTGTTAAAATGCCGTTGATTACTGACTCAAACACAGACACATTCTCAATAGGTGCTGCGAGAGTTCTTGTTGCGGTTTTTGTGTTGTTTGTTTCTATAAAGTCTGCCATTTTTCTTCATCTCTGATTTTGTTTTTGGATTTTGTCCGGATTTGATTTTTTTTATAAATCAAACCGGCCGGGTTTATGACAGCAATTTGCTGTCAGTCCCCCGGCTTTTTGCTGCACTGCTTAATCCGGATTTATTACAGGCAAATATAATTATGATTGATAGTAATATCAATCTGACTTTATGGAAAGTTTTTTTCATAAATTGAGGTTGTTACAATGACTAATGAGAAAAATACCCGCGATATGATTGTTGAAACACATCGCGATGTGAAATGGATCTGCAAATCCATTGCAGAGATAAAAGAGTCAGTTAAAATTCATGACGAAAGACTAAGGGCGGTTGAGGACGGCAGGGCCGGATCACACGGACGCGAAGGAAAGATTGCCGCCGGACTTGGTGCAGGTGCAGGCGGAGCGGTAGCAGTAATTTTAAAAATGTTTGAGTTTTTGTAAAAATCTCTTTTTCTTCCATCTCTGATAAATTTCTTAATAATATTCACAGCCACCACAGTCGTCACAGTCGTCACAGCCTTCATATTTTCACAATCATCACAGCCATCACAGTCGTCACAATCTTCACAGCCTTTCCAGGTATTGCAAAAACCACCCTGTCAATTTAATTTAATTAACTCAGAGCATAAATTAAATAACAGGTCAGGTGCAAATACAGATAGGCAGGTTTTTTATAAATTATGGAAAGCAATGAGGATATAACTGGCAAAACGGGTATTAAATTTCTTTGCAGTCTCTGTTTGCCAAAGAATTATAAAACTGATTCACGGAAAAAGGAAACAATAAAAAAACTGCTGATATACTTAACACCTGTAATTTTATTTTTCATATCCCTTTTTTTGGGAAGATACATGACTGACCCCGCAGAAGGGCTTAAAATATTATTGTCAGTTTTTCCTTTCATTCCAATTGAGCATACCTGGAACTCGGTTAATGAAACCGTTATATTTCAGATAAGGCTTCCGCGAATAATTGCCGCAATGTTAATAGGCGGAGGTCTTTCAATAGCAGGCGCCTCCTACCAGGGCCTTTTTAGAAATCCGCTTGTCTCACCTGACATACTGGGTGTTGCATCAGGAGCCGGTTTTGGTGCGGCACTTGCAATACTCCTCTTTGGAAATCCCATATTCATTCAGATTTTTGCATTTATATTTGGAATACTGGCTGTTTTTTTAACATGCATCATCAGCAGAGCATACAAAGGTCAGGGCAATCTGGTCCTGATATTATCAGGAATCGTTGTAGGAGCACTTTTTTCCGCTCTTTTGTCAATGGTAAAATATGTCGCAGACCCATATGACACACTGCCTGCAATTGTATTCTGGCTGATGGGAAGTCTTTCATCGGTTACGGCATCTGATCTCATATCGGCTGCACCCCCCATTCTTATCTTCGGATTTATCATCTTCATTGTCAGATGGAGAATCAATATTCTGTCAGTCGGTGATGAAGAGGCAAGAGCCCTTGGAATTGATACAAAAACAATGTCCCGGATAATTATAATCAGTGCAACAGTAATTACAGCCTCGTGTGTCTGTATTAGTGGAATCATCGGGTGGGTCGGACTTGTAATACCGCATATTGCAAGGATGCTTGTAGGCCCTGATTTTAAGCGTCTGATTCCTGCATCTGCACTTCTTGGCGCCTCATATCTTTTAATTGTTGATGACATCTCAAGGACTCTTATCGCAACCGAAATTCCGCTTGGAATATTAACAGCCCTGATTGGCGCTCCGTTCTTTGCATATCTTCTTACAAGAAGAAAGGTGGGATGGCTTTGATTTTGGATATTAATAACATATCATTCTCATATGACGGCAAAAACCAAATCTTTAAAGACATCTCTTTTTGCGTAAATGAAGGGGAGATTATGTCAATAATCGGAAAAAACGGCATAGGAAAATCCACATTGATAAAATGCCTGATTAATTTATACTCTGTAAATTCAGGATCTGTAAAAATCATGGACAGGGATATAAGCTCCATGCCGGCAAAGAGTCTGGCAAAAATAATCGGATATGTTCCGCAGGGGCATCAGAGTGTCTTTGCCTTTAAAGCACTTGATTTTGTTGCAATGGGGCGCTCACCGCATCTTTCATTTCTGGATTCTCCCGGTGAGAAGGATTTTAAAATTGCAGAGGATGCAATAGAAAAAATCGGTGTCGGGTATCTTGCAGAAAGGCCGGTAAATGAGATAAGCGGCGGTGAAAGGCAGATGCTTATGCTCGCACGTGCACTTGCGCAGGAAGCAAAAGTTCTCATCTTAGATGAGCCCACATCGCATCTTGATTTTGGAAATCAGCTAAGAGTGCTCTCAGCAATTGAAAAACTCTCAAAAGAGGGAATTTCAATTGTAATGAGTACTCATTTTCCTGATCATGCATTTATGCTGTCAAGCAAAGTTGCAATAATGCAGGATAAAAAATTTATTGCGCAGGGGGATGCAGGGGATGTTATTACAAGAGAAAATTTAAAGGAGGCTTATGGAATAGATGTTTCAATAAGCCATGTAAAAGATGCAAACAGAGATGTGTGTGTTCCGGTCTCTTTTTAGGAATTTGCAATAATTTTACAGACCATTCACACCAAATCATCAGACTCTTTTTTAATTACAATCCAAAAACCCGATTCATCATTGATTATTTCCGTCTTTGAGTTCTGAAGACTGCATGCTGCCTGTGTTAAAATTTTCCTCTTCTCTTCTGACATGTTTTTTTTGTATTTCTCTTCCCATTTTGGATCTTTTAGAATCATTTTTTTTACAATATCATCCCGAAGCTCTTTATTTCCAAATCCTCCGCCGATATATGTCATACCGCCGGGTTTTAAAATCCGGTTAATCTCTTTGAATGCACAACCCGGATCGTCCCAGAAAAATATCGAGCCGCGGCTTACAATCAAATCTGCAAAACAGTTTTCAAATAAAATATTATGAACATCCCCTTTAACTGTTTTAATCCGGCCGGAAAGATTACAATTTTCTATATTTTTTTGTGCTATCTCATTTGCATCCTCTGAAAAATCATAGGCGTAAACAAAAAGATCGGTTTTTTTTGCAAGCGCAATTGCCAAAGAGCCCGGTCCGCTTCCCAAATCTATGCAGACTCCCTCTTTTATTCCACAGGTTTTTATGATATTGTCAGCAATTGCAGGATATATCGGGGCAAAAAGTGTTTTGGAGATTTCATCCATTCCCTCTGCACTTTTTTTGTCAAAGACTGTTTTTTCGTTCATTTTAATCTCTCCTGTCTTTTAAATCTAATCAGGCGTTTAAAATTTCTGCTATTTCGGCGTCAGTTAAGCTAATGTGATAAAACTGCTCGTGAAAATTTTTTGCTGCTGATGCCATGTCAATATCCTCAAATTTTTCAGGATATAGCATTTTTGCAGTCCAGGGAATTCCAATTATCTGGTTGACTCCGGGCGGCCTGTCAAACCATGAAAATGCAGTACTTGGAACAGGATATACTCTTTTGTTTTTTACGGCATCAATCTCTTTCCAGAGAGGATTTTCATATATTTCTGAATAAAAGTTCATATCTGCGGCAATAATTACTTCAGGATTCCATGAAATAATCTGCTCGATTGAAACTTCGGTCTGCCCGTATCCGGGGGATATTTTGCAATCAGCGATATTTTTTCCGCCGCATATCTCAATTAGCTGTGAATGCTGTGAGCCTTTTGGATCTGTAAATATTCCTTGTGGCCCTTCTGCGTAATATACAGTTATTTTTTCATCTTCGGGGATTTCTGATACCCTTTCTGTTACCAGGTTTAAGTATTTATGATAGAAATTTATCAGTTCGCCGGCTTTGTCCTCTTCGCCAAGAATTTTTCCAGTAAATTCTATTGCCGCAGCGTAATCTTTTGCGTTGACTGAATTATCAACGGCAACGACCGGAATTGCTCCAAGCATACTCTGACGCTCAGTAATTCCTGATATGAAGTCTTTGCTGGTTGTAAAACCCTCTATTACTATATCCGGGTTTTTTGAGATGAAGTTTTCATAGTTTCCGCTCTCTTTTCCAAACCATCCGCCGGCAACGGGAAGATTTCTGTAATTTTCGGGGATGTATTTTTTTGAGCTTTCATAAGGGTTAGAATTCCAGGCCAGCAGTTTGTCAGGTGCTATCATGTAAATCAGCATGGTTGACGGCGGTGCTGTGCCGATAACTTTGTTTATCTGCACAGGCAC
>JAEWWL010000080.1 GCA_023396365.1 Methanobacteriota archaeon | reverse complement strand
ACGTGTCATTGGTATAAGTTTTATCCTGCCCCTCCAGTCTGCTTAATTCAGCAGCCATTGCATCTGCTGCCTGAATGCCCTGAAGGCTTTGTTCGCCTGAGATTTTAAAGAGGTTTACTGCATCGCTGCCCTGCAGCCTGCAGACATAATCTTCTCTGACATCGAGATTGAACTGGTTGTTCATCATAGGATGCTGCACAATCAAAAAGTTTTGGCCTTCTTCAAGACTGCCTGAAATATATCCCGAGACTTCATAATTAAATGCCGCATCTGAACTGACCGGCCTGACTGCCTTTGAATAGCCGCTGCTGCCAAGAATCCAGATCTGAACATTCTCAGGGATTCCTTCCGCAATTCCTGAAACTGTAAAAGGCTCACCTTTTGCAACTGATGCAGGGGATATCTCAGCACTTATGAATGGTTTTTTAAGGATTATACCAACACTTGCAGCATTGGATTCGGTCAGGTTGTCTGTTTCCGGCTGAGCTGCAGCAAAGATTGAATATGTCCCTGCCACAAGCGGGAGATTCGCTGTGTAAAATGAATATTCCCAGGTATTATCAGGGTTTGTTTTCACAACAGTAAATGATTCAGGGTTTTTGCTTACCACAGCATCCTTTGGTGAAGCAAGGTTTCCTCCGCTGTCCGGGAGGCAGGGTCCGGTTATGAAGAGATAGGTAGAACCGGAATCAAAATTCAGACCGTTTAATACCACTTTTTCCCCCAGATAATAGGACTGATCGCCAAGTGCGGCAATAGTAATACTGGCGTCTGCCGAGACCGGAGAGATTAGCAATACACACATACTTACGACTATAAATAACATAATCGCTTTCCAAAACATAAAACACTGATTAGTGCTTATTTCTGTCATATGTAAATATATGGATATTTACAATATAAATATTTTTTGGGTATGCGGTTTTATCCGATGCAACCGCAAGTAAGGAAAAAATTATTCTGAGGGTTTTGTTTCAGGAGAGAGCAGCATTTGCCCGCTCTTTTCAGGAGTATAAAGATTAATAGCCGCAATTGCCCATACTGTCGCTGCCACAAAAACAGTGCTGAGAAATACCAGATCATAAAAAAAACCAATGCCAATCCAGGTAACCGACGGATTGTAATAAAGCACCTCAAGCGGTGCAAGAATCCCGTATGCTGCCTTTAACGGCATATAAATTAGAAAAATGACCGATAAGAAAGCTGCGGGGATAACGATGCAGGCTGCTGTTTCAGCCCATGTTTTCCTAATCAGGGTAAATGACTCTTTGACTGCACCGCCTATGCTTCTTTGCTCAAGAACAATTAATGGCAGAACAAACATAGTCAGGACAAGAAGAACCAGATTTACAGCAGAATATAAAAGTGCATCTGCAAGACCCGGATATATCCAGAAAAGCAGTGACCGCCCGCCATAGCCTGGAATTTCGGTGAAAAGATCCCACCTCAGAGTCAGGTTGAAGGGAAAATCCGATAGTGTACTGAAAATAAAAGACTGGTAATGCCCAAAGAACGAGAGGAAACCAAACCAGTCTGAAAAACAGTAAGGATAAATAAACAAAATATAGTTAAGGAACATCCCTAAAGCTGCAAGCACAACAGAAACCAAAAATATTTCTTTTAGAAATTTTTTTGCTCCAAAAAGCCCGGCGGAAAAAGAAATATGGCCATATTTGCCCGATGATAAACTCAAAGTAAGACCTGCCAGCAAAAACACAAGGCAGAAGAGTGTTGCAAACTCAATAAAATACTCAAGGGCACGCCATTCGACTATCCCGGCCTGCATATGCAGGTTCCAGGAGATATAATAATGTGCTGCATGGACGATTGTGTTTGCAGCAAGCACAAGTCCGGCTAAAAGCGTAAACCACAAAAGCTGCCTGTTTTTGTTCAGCGTCCTGATTCCTAAAAGAGCTGCTCCTATTCCCTGTCTAAAAGAACCGGGTCCGCCGCCACCACTGCCGGAGAATTCATTACTTATATTTTCTGATTTTTCACTGCCCGCATTCTGAATAATGGCAGCAGGCGGTTTTCTGCACAGACACAGTCTGTTTACGGCAATATCAGATACGCGGGTCATACTTTATCCTCCTTTATCTTTTCAAGAAGTTCATCCGCCATCTTTGTCGGGTCCTGTGTCTTTTCAAGCTTTATTCCAAGCTCGGATGCGAAGTCCCAGATAAATTCTATGCATTTCGTGAATTCATCGCAGGAGATGCAGTCGCCTTCGTGCTCATACCAGACCTGAAGGCCGTGCTTTTCCGAGACAAAGATGAAGGCTTTGGTCTGGAAAGGAATGGATTTTCCAAACAAAATGCCCCGTTTCAGATCTATTGTCTCAACCTGGATTTTGTTTGATTTGGCCATCTCTCTAAGGGAGGCGTCAATCTTTTCATCCATTATTAAAAGCGCCTGTGAGACTCCCTGCCTTGTAATGCCGACAAGGTTTGCAATTGAGATGTTTGACATGCCGCTTCGACGCATCTTCCAGAACCTGAATTGTTTATCATTTATCGGAAGGAACATATGTAAATATACACACATTTACCTGATAAATTTATCTGGCCCTCATATCTCTTTATGCCAGAAGAAGCGGTGAGTTTTTTTCTTTGTTACAAACTTTTTGCCATTTACAAAAGAAGAATAATCTTTGCTCCTGCAAATTAAAAAAAAAATTATTATCAGGTGCACTGTTTAATTTTTTTAAAAAAAAAGCATTAACGGTAAAAATACGACCACAAATTAAATCCGGAAATAAACTTAAATTTAAACAGATACTATGGAGAACAATCCCGTTTTTACTATTTTTGAATCTCTCCCAAGACTCGGTGCGGGAGATTTTAAGCACACGCATAAAGCATTCTCAATAATTTCCAAAGAGGTTTCAGGAAATTTAAAAATTCTTGATGCCGGCTGCGGCAAAGGCACTCAGACTATGGACCTTGCCCGTCTCTGCCCGTCATGTGAAATTATTGCCTCTGACATCTACAAGCCCTATCTTGATTGTGTGGATGAGAAAATCGCAGCCGAAGGATTTTGTGGAAGAGTTAAAACTCTTTGTGCATCAATGGACAAACTCCCGTTTGAAGAGGAGTCGTTTGACATTATCTGGGCTGAGGGGTGTGCATCCATAATCGGGATTGAAAATGCCGTCAGCTACTGGAAAAAACTCATCAGGCCGGGGGGATACATAATGATCTCTGATATATTCTGGTTTACAAAAAACCCGTCTGATGAGCCGAAAAAATTTTTCGCAGAAAATCATCCTGATATGATGACAGAGGATGAGGCATTAAATATTGCAGAAAATTTTGGACTTATACTTGCAGGCTCCTTCAGACTTTCCACAACTGTCTGGGAGGAGAGCTTTTATGGTTTGCTTAAAGCGAAGTTTGGAGAGCTTGAAGAGAAATATTGTGAAAATGAAGATGCTATGGCAGTAATTGATACGCTAAAGCAGCAGACAAAACTATATGATAATTATTCCGATGAATTTGGAAACACCTATCTTATAATGAGAAAGCCGATGCAGTAAAATTAAGGGTTAAATTGATTTTTTACTTTTTTTTCATTTTATTCACGCTTTGACATATACAGCGTCCTCTAAGATTCCGTCAAAAACCCGCCTTCTCTGAATGACTCCGGCTTTGAGAACAAGATCAACAGAAATTCCAGGGAGTTGTTCAAGTTCATCTCTT
>JAEWWL010000083.1 GCA_023396365.1 Methanobacteriota archaeon | reverse complement strand
GAAAGGGGATTAAAAAAGTATTTTCATGAGAAATTTTTCGGGCGTCTTTTCCCGGGAGTTAAGAGTTAATGTACAAAAAAATTCTGCTTGCAACAGATGGATCAGAAAATGCAAGACGTGCGGCATTTCAGGCCGCAGGTCTGGCTGAGGAATTGTCATCAGAGATAATTATTGCATATATATTCAGCAGTCCGCCTTCCCAGTCAAAGATGGCAAAAGCAAACTTCGATGTTCATTCAATACTAACAGAGGATGCAAAAAATGCAATTTCTGAGACTATAAATCTCTTTGAGGAAAAAAAGGTGGCTTACACGCTAAAAGTTGCAATCGGAGAGCCTGCATCTGAAGTATGCGAAATTGCCGAAAAAGAAAATGCCGATCTTTTAATAATTGGAAGCCGGGGTCTTGGAACAATAAAAAGTGCAGTTATCGGAAGCGTCAGCCAAAAAGTTGCACACCTGGCGAAATGCCCGGTGATGATTGTTAAATAATACTGATGCAGAATTTTTAAAATGCACCCCGGAAAAACTGACTTTAAATTTTTAAATTAATTTTTTCTCTCTTCTCAAAGCTTTTTCAAACGCGTCTTAAGCTCTGCTAAAACTGCATCTATCTCTGAAAAGTATGGATCTTCTGCTCCTCTTTTTTCTATTCCAAGTTCAGTTGCAATTATATGAATGTCGGGCTCAATGCCGGCAGTTTTTAATTTTTTGCACGAACAGCAGTCAGGACAGCCATCCAGAACAACCAAAAAGGCATTGTCCTTTAGCATCTCTGTTATCTTCTCATCCATAGCAGATGCGGATACATGCCTCTCAAAAACACCCGGGTTTCTTAAAATAAATGAGTTTGCCGCCTGAAGAGTAAGTTTTCCCGTACTCGAAATACCAGAGCAGGTAACAAGGATTTTTCCGGTCATTGAATTTATCTCCATTAATTTAAACTATTAATTTACAGGACAGCTGTTTTATAAAAATAAATGCTAAGAGATTTTTTTAATCTGTATTTTTTAATTAATCCATGTTGTTTTTTGCGGATGAAAGCCACTTTTTCCCTTTTTGTGTTAAGCTGTATGTAATCCAGGTTCCTTTCTGCTCACCAGTGATAAGCCCGGCTTTTTTCAGGATCGATAAATGATATGAAAGGCGGGAGTCTGAGATGTCAAGGAGACCGCGGATTATGCAGACGCAAAGAGGCTGTATCTTTAGCATCGAGAGTATCTTAATTCTTTTTTCATCGGCAAGGGCACGAAAGACAAAACTTATCTCTTCTATCTCAGATTCTTTTGGCAGACGGCTGATAAGACCCTCAAGCCCCCCGCAGGTGCATACTGACTGCTCAGCCCCTTCAGGAAGAGAAGCACTTATCTTTGAAATTAATTCTTTATCACTCAACTTTCTATTCACCCCTGTCCTTTTCAGTAGATTATAAAAACAATCTCAGCAATAAAAACAATTGCTGTTTAAATAAAATTTCAGCGTCTGTCCATTATATCCTGACTATTAATCCTGATTAGTATCCAGGCGTCATTGCTTAAAATTATTTTGAAATAATAAATTATAAATATGCCTGATGATAACATATGATTCAAATAAATTTGAAACAGGAATTGATGAAAATGTCTGATAAAAAAGAATCTAATGAAAAGAAAGGATTTTTATCCAGGTTTTTAAAGGCAAAGGACAGCGAATGCGCATGCGGCTGCTGCGGCGGCATTAAGATTGTGCCAAAAGCCGAAAATGCAGAAGATAAAACTGATTCTGATCAGAAGAACTAAAAAACAAAAAAAGGGTTGGCAGGATTTGGATAAGCAATGGAAATTACTGAGGCATTAATTTCAGCAGGCAGTTTTTTTGTAATTATTGCCGGAGAACTGGTTATTTTATTCATCGGGGTAAGTTTCCTTGTAGGGCTTCTTCATGCATACGTTCCGGAAGAAAAGATAAAAAAAACTCTTTCGGGAAAGAGAAATGTAAGCAGTACCTTTTTGGGCGGGATATTCGGAGCACTGACTCCTTTCTGCTCATGCTCAACGATTCCTATACTTGTAGGACTGTTGAATGCAAAAGTTCCGTTCACTGCCTCAATGGCATTTCTGCTGGCATCGCCCCTGTTAAACCCGGTAATAATCTTCCTTTTGCTTGCACTAATCGGACCTTTGATGACTATCCTTTATGCTGCTGTCACCTTCGCTGCAATTATTGTTATTGCAACCATTCTTGGCAGTCTGGGATATGAACGCTACGTAAAAGAGGTAACAATAGAAGGGATGAAGGCACAGCCTGTATGTGATTGCAGCAACGAGAGTTTTTACGGGCGTCACAAACCCCGGCTAAAACAGGCATATGATTTTTCCATATCGCTCTTCCGGCAGGTCTTCTTCTATCTAATCCTTGGTGCCGGAATAGGAGCGTTCATCTACGGATTTATTCCGGCAGATCTGATAACAGCAGTCGCAGGTCCTGACAACCCGTTTGCAATCCTGGCTGCAGCCGTAATCGGAATTCCCATGTATATCCGGGCTGAGACGATAATTCCGATAAGTGCGGTTCTGCTCTCAAAAGGAATGGGTATCGGTGCTGTTGTTGCATTAATTATCGGAGGAGCAGGAGCAAGTATTCCGGAGATTACGCTGCTTGCATCAATCTTTAAAAAGCGGCTTGTTGCAGCGTTTGTAATCTCAGTTCTTGGTGTTGCGATATCTGCCGGAATCATATTTTCAGTTGCTTGCAGGAGTTGTGTGATACTTTAAATGATATCAGGATATAGAATGAACCATTGCAATCATAAATTTTGGATGAAGCAAAATGATTGATTTAATTCTCGGCTCACTGGCAACAGGCTTTGATACACTTGCAGGCTATATTGCAGAGCATGTACTTACATGCTTAATCCCTGCATTCTTCATAGCCGGAGCAATAGCCGCACTTGTAAGAAAAGATGCGATAATGAAATATTTCAGCCCGGATGCGAAAAGAAGCATTGCATACG
>JAEWWL010000082.1 GCA_023396365.1 Methanobacteriota archaeon | reverse complement strand
TGGCTGTTGAAACACTGCCTCCGGTGCTTACCATTCCAAGAAGCGGATTTCTAACGTCATAGCCTGCAGGAAGATGAAGTGTTACATTGTAAATTGTATCAAAGATGGCCTGGAAATTATTGTCAGATAATCTGGCATCAAAAAGAACAGTGTAGTTTCCTGATTCAAATGAAATTCTTCTGCCCGCATGTTTAAATTCTGCTGAAGTCTGGTTTTCATAAAGAAGTGTTATGTTTGACACTTCAAGAGGCACTTTTTCACCCATAAATCCGGGCCTGATGAAATCAAACCTGTCTGAATCCAAAATTTCAACAGCGGCATGATAGCCTGTTGCATTGTCATAGACAAAATATCCGGCATCCAGTGCTGATGCTGAAAAAATCAGAAGTGCTGATAAGAATATCAGCGCAGTACTGCAAGAAGCGATTCTAAATCTGCGTTTATCTCTGTCGGGGGATTGCATTGTTTTATCACAGTTTCAGGATCTTTTAACAGGTGTCCTGTAACCACACATACTATTCTTTCATCAGAATCCAAAAGGCCTTCTTCAGCCATCTTTTTGATTCCGGCAACAGACGCGGCAGAAGCCGGTTCAACACCTATTCCCTCTTTTTGCGCCAGGTCTTTTTGCATAGATAAAATCTCTTCATCAGTTACAGAAAGAGCGCAGCCGCCCGTTGCTCTTATTGCAGTTAATGCCTTCTCGGCATTTACAGGCGCACCTATTCTTATTGCGGTGGCAATTGTCTCGGGGTTTTCTTCAGGAACAAGCACATCAAGATTCTTTCTTATGGCATCGACAACAGGACTTGCACCTTCTGCCTGAACGCCTGTCATCTTTGGCAGTGAGTCTGTAAAGCCCAGGGCCTGAAACTCTAAAAGACCTTTGTATACTGCCGATATATTCCCGGCGTTTCCTACAGGAAGAACAAATCTGTCAGGAACACAGCCAAGCTGGTCAACTGCCTCAAACCCTATGGTTTTCTGTCCTTCAAGGCGGTAGGGATTGACTGAATTGAGCAGGTAGAGACCTTCCGAGATGCAGAGGTCATGAACCATGACAAGCGCCTGATCAAAATTTCCTCTTATGGCAATGACTTTTGCGCCGTGCATAAGTGCCTGGGCTACTTTTCCAAGAGCGACTTTTCCTGCCGGAAGAAGAACAACAGACGGTATTCCGGCTTTTGCCGCATACACAGCAAGACTTGCGGAGGTGTTTCCTGTGCTTGCACAGGCGACAGTCTTCATTCCAAGCTGAAGAGCCATTGAGACACCGACTGTCATTCCTCTGTCCTTAAACGAACCCGACGGATTCATCCCCTCGTGTTTTGCATAGAGGTTTTTAAGTCCTAACTCTTCACCGATTTTTTTGAGGTGGTAAAGGGGCGTTCCACCCTCCTGGAGTGTTACAGGCTCTCCCTGAACAGGCAGAAGCTCTTTGTATTTCCAGAGGCGGAGCGGTCTTTTGTCCCATTCAGAGCGGGATATTTCAAGTGAATCCAGGTCGTATTTTACGGTCAGCAGATGATTGCAGCTTTTGCATCTGTATATTATCTCATTCTGGTCGTATTCTGCGCCACAGTTTACACAGACAAGACGAAACATGATTATGAATTTGTGCTTTTAGAGAAGTTATAGATAATGGATAAGACTCTTAGTTTTTTTCAGCACCGGAGATGAAAAGAACAAATGTCCATGCAGATGCAAACAGCAAAAAAGGCATTATATCAATAAGCAGCTCTCCTGTGATATCTCCTGAGAAAAAAAATAGTGATATGAATGAAAAAGCGGCAAGCACAAGGACAATCAGCCAGTTTCTTCTGCTTTTTGGAAGGAGGTCTCCTGAGACGGATGTGTTTTTAAATGGAAAAAACCAGCATACACCGCTTCTGGTGCAGGAGTCCTCAAGGAGATGAAAAAAAGAGCCTGCAAAAACTCCTGTGCAAAATATTCCCAAAGGGTAGAATAATTTTGCTGATAAATCCAAATCAGGCAAAATCAGGCCTGATATGAGATATATTGCTGCGTTTAAGTATACAAAAAGAAGAAATGATGCGGTCATAATTCCAAAGAGTGAGTGCAAAAGACCTCTGTGTTTTGGCTTTATACGGCCAAAAGTAAACAAAAAAGCAAGAGCTGATACCGGAAAGTACACAAAATATCTGATGAGATATCCGAAAAAAGGGAGGATTAAGACAGTGTGCCTTCGAAATATTTTTAATCCCCCGCTTCCTCCTAAAAGTCCGTGCATGATTGCAGAATCAGCAGCATCAGCATCAGGTGCAAGCGAGCCTATAAAAATCCCTGCCATAGACAGGAATAAAACTGCAGGGTCACCTGACCGCAGGAGAACTGGTGATAAAATTGCTGCCGAAAGGAGACTGTAAAAAACATGGCTTTCTCCTCTCATAGTTTTCGAAAATTATTCTTTGGACCATCCTATGTATAAGTCATCCCTGCGGTCTGAAAGTGTGCTGAAATTTTTTCTTGCCTCTTCCACACTTTTTGTATCAATTTCACCATAGAATAAGCCTTCATCTTCATCCGCCTTCATAAGAGTCCCTCCATCAGGAGATATCAGAAGTGAGCCGCCACAATATTCATCAACCGGTGTTTTTCCTGCTGTGTTTATGCCGGCAGCAAAGTACTGGTTTTCCGCGGCTCTTGAATGGATAAATGTCTCCCAGTGCTTCATTCTTAATTTTGGCCATGCAGCCTGTATAAATACACATTCGCATCCGCATTTTGAATAGTATGAGTAGAGATCAGGAAACCGCAGATCATAGCATACTGAAAGACCAAATTTTATATTTCTGTATTCAAAGACGCAGGGCTTTTCTCCGGGTGAATAATATCTGTTCTCTTTGCCCGGGGTGAACAGATGGATTTTTGAGTAACTGCAAAGTTTTCTGCCTGCGTTATCAAAAAAAACTGAAGTGTTGCAGGTTCTATCATCCAATGACTCCCTGAATGATCCCAAAACTCCGATTCCGTATTCCTTTGCAATACGGGAAAATTCAGACGGAATTTCTCCAAAAATATCTGATCTGAATTTATCTGATAAGGGATCCCATCCTGTTGCAGACTGCTCTGGAAATATGATTATATCAGAGTCATTGGATGCGGCCTCCTCTGCAAGCAAAGAAGCTTTTGCAAGATTTATTTCCGGGCATTCCCAGACAGGATTTACCTGGGCAAAACAGATATTTAATTTTGGCATTATAAAATTCAGATATTGATGTCAGCGCCCTGTGATGCGCCTGACTGTGCATCCTCCCGGCGTGAACCATAAATTATCAAAGAGACGCCTGCAACCAAAAGAACTGCCATAAGTGGCAGAAGATATATCATGCTTCCAGGCTGTTCTCCCCCGTTTAAAGCCATAATAGTGAATGCAATCAGTATTCCGGATATAATTATGCTGCTCCCGGATAGAATTGCACCTCCGTATACTAATTTTTCACTCATTGTAATAACAGATGATATTAAACATATTCTTTTTTAACTGTTCGCAGATGAATTTTTCAATGAAAAAAATTTCATTTTTGAAAGTATTTTGGAAATGATACTCTCTCTTTGGCAAAAAAACAAAATAAATAATTCTGTTCAGTCTTTTGCATCAAATCCGAGAAGAAATGCTTTTTCATTAAGCTCTGTTGTCTTTTTTGGAACAAGCCTTTTTACAGCCTCAATAAGAGAATCCTTCTTTAAAGGGATATAGTGAGCAGCAGCACCAAGCATAACAACATTCTGTGTAAGAATGCTTCCTGCTTTCAGAGCATGCGCTTCGGCATCTATTGTTATAAGTTTTACTTCTGAAAGCTCTTTTTTTATCCATTCCTTTGATGGAATCAGAAGATTGTTCTGAAATGCTGATACAGGGACAACAATTCCTTCTGCAGAGACAATAGTTCCGTCTTTTTTAAGGAAATGACTGTAGCGGAGCGCTTCTAAAAGATCAAATGAGATAATAAGATCAGCACATCCCGGTGAAATCAGCGGGCCGTATATTCCGTCGATTCTTATGTGGGTTTCAACCGAGCCTCCGCGCTGTGCCATTCCATGAGTTTCTGCAGAGCGGACCTCGCGCTTTTCAATAAGACATGCCTGTCCTATTACATTTGAGGCAAGAATTGTTCCCTGGCCGCCAACTCCGACGATCATTAAGTCAAAGCTCTCACTTTTGGCATTTTCTTTCATTTTTTGACCTCCTGTGTTATGGCGCCTTTCGGGCAGATGTCTGCACAGACTCCGCACCCTGAACAAAGCTCGTTTATTGATGCCTTCCCGTTGTAAAACTCAATTGCAGGGCATCCAAATTTAACACAGGCACTGCATCCTATGCAGGCATCTGTATTTACTGAAAAGACTCTTCTTTTTATTCCCTGCCTTCTTGCCGCAATGACACATGGCTGGCGTGCAATAACTACTTTGACTCCTTTTGTCTCCTTTGAGGATTTGAAAGTGTTGAGCATCGCTGTTAAGTCATAAGGATCTATTGTTTCGACAAAAGAGACTCCGCATGACCGGCAGATTGCCTCTATTGATATTACAGGTGAAATCTCACCCTTCGCTGTTAGTCCTGTATTAGGATTCGGCTGATGCCCGGTCATCGCCGTAATCCTGTTGTCAAGGATAACAACAGTCATGTTGGCGCCGTTGTATGCGGCATTCAAAAGCCCCTGAATTCCGGTGTGAAGGAATGTTGAGTCTCCGATTGTGCATACTACATCAGCATCATCACCTGAGTGTGCAATTCCGCTTCCGACTGTTATTGAAGCACCCATGCATATTGTTGTATCAACTGTTCCAAGCTGGATTCCAAGTGTATAGCATCCGATATCCGAGGGGTATACCGCGTTTTTGCCAAAGACCTTTTTCATTGCATAAAATGTTGCACGGTGTGCACATCCTGCGCATAGAATAGGCGGTCTTGATGGAAGCCCTGCTGCCGGGACAGGAGCATTATAGGTTTTATTATGTGGAAATCCTGCCTTTTCAAATGCAAGCGCAACCGATGCAGGATCGAGTTCACCTTCATATGGAACGCATCCGTTTAATTTTCCAAATATTTTTGTACTGCATGCAGCCTGTCCTGCCTCTTCTTCAATTACAGGAGAGAGCTCTTCTATTACAAGCACTTTTTCATGTTTTTCTACAAATTCAGAAAGCCATTCCCGATTTATCGGGTATGCGCCTATTTTTGCAAATGAAACGTCATCCGGAATAATTTCCTTTACATACTCTGCCGCAATTCCGCCTGCGATAACAGCAGTATTTCCTCTGACTTCAGCGAAGTTTAAGTTTAATTCCAAAAGTCTCTTTGAGAGTGAGATCTGTTTATCATTGAGTTTTTTATGAAGAACTCTTGTGTGCACCGGAATTACAACATACTGAGCGGGATTTTTCTCAAAGTGTCCGGTTCTGTGCTCCTCTCCGCATGGGAAAAGCTCTACATTGCTCTTTGAGTGGCATATTCTTGTTGTCGGGCGGAAAAGGACAGGAAGCAAAAAATTCTCTGAGAGTTCATAAGATATTTTCATCATGTCATGAGCTTCCTGGACGTTTGCAGGATCGAGACAAATTATTTTTGCAAATTTTGCATAATTTCTTGAATCCTGTTCATTCTGTGAGCTGTGTGCGTAGGGATCATCAGCTGAGAGGATGACAAGTCCGCCTTTTATTCCCGTATAGCCGCTTGTCATAAGAGGGTCTGCGGCGACATTTAAGCCCACATGCTTCATTGTGACAAGGCATCTGACTCCGGTCCATGAAGCCCCAAGTGCATTTTCAAGGGCAACTTTTTCGTTTACAGACCATTCAATATAAAAATCACGCTCTTTCTGAATCCTTAATGTATCAATGACTTCAGAGGAGGGCGTACCCGGATATCCGCTTGCAAAATCGAGGTCTGCCTCACAGCAGGCATGTGCTATTGCCTCGTTTCCAAGCATGTAACGCGTAACCATAACCTGAAGAATATTTTGTAAGTTGGTGGCATTTAATGTGACTGATGATTCTTTATAAAAAATTTATAAAAAAATTTTCTCAGATTGTCTGAAAATTTTTTTTTTTAATTGCAGTAATATTAGGGATTCATAGAAGGGATTTTAATTTTTATTTTTTGAATTTCTGATTCTTATAAATTTCTTTAAAAAAATTATTTTCAGGGTTTTCTTATTATGAAATAAGTATAGCCGTATTCATCGGCGTGTTTTGAATAAACTTTGATTTCCAGATCATTGAAATCAATAATTGAAAGTGCATCAGGATTGTCTTTATACTCTTCCCTTAGAATTTTGTTGTTTTCTTTCATGTAATTGTAGAAACTTTCATGCCAGACATTTTCAGGAAGCTTAAACATTGCAATTGTCTCAAGTCCTGCCTTTTTTATTGTCATAAGTGTCTCTTCCTCATTTAAAATATCAGGTGAGCACAGGTTTAGGAAATCAGTTACATCTTTTGAAAGGACCTCCTTAAATTTGACGAGGTCAGAAACTGACATATATCCGCCGTGCTTTAAAAATTTCTTCCAGTAATTAATTCCGTTTTCAAACCCTGTAATGAATATGGAGCCTTCTGCCCAGATAACATCAAACTCTTCTTTTTCAAACGGCAGATTATCCATTGATGCGCAAAGTGTAGTTATTCTCTCCGAAAGCCCCTCTTCTTTTGCATTTTTTGAAAGTGCGTCAAGAAATGGCTGGTATATGTCGGTTGCTGTTATATGACAGTCCGGACAGAGTTTTGCAAGTGCTATTGTCTGCATACCTTTCCCGCAGCCGATGTCAAGTATTTTTGCATTTT
>JAEWWL010000060.1 GCA_023396365.1 Methanobacteriota archaeon | reverse complement strand
AAAGAAAATCATATCACAAGAAAGGGCGCAAAGCAGGGAGAAGGAGTTTATGTTGCGGGAAACCTCGGACATGCACAGGAGGGATTAATTAATGAGCACTATTTCAAAGATCTCTGCGAACCACAGCCAAAGACAGCAGAAGGAATAGTTCTTGGCCATTCGCATGTATCATGCATGATGGACATATCTGACGGACTTTGCATATCGCTTTATGATCTCTCGGAGATAAACGGCTGCGGTTTTGATATTGAAAAAAAATATATTCCTCTATCTGAAGGGATCAGTTTTGAAACGGCTTTCTTCGGGGGCGGGGATTTCGGACTTTTGTACACCTGCCCTGAAAAATTATACAAAGAAAAAAAACTTCCCGGTTTTAAAATAGGAGTTGTTTCCAAAAGCTCTGGCGTCAGGGCAGACGGCAAAAAAATTTCAAAACGCGGATATTCACATATCTGGAATGTGTAAAAAAAGTCAGGATCTATTTTTTTAAACCCTGACTGAAGTTGATGTTTTATTAGTAACCTGGCACTTAAATTACATAACAGCATGCCTGATAAAATACTGATAAAAACTCCGCCCGGATACGGCATCAATAAAACAATAGAGATTTTCAAATCTGAATACAAAAAGAGCCCCCTTTCTGCTTACTTAATTCTTCCGACAGAAAGGCTTTGCAGAGAAGCAAGAGAACTTCTTTTATCAGAAGGACTTTGTGTTGTCTATAATTCAGTTGTCAAACCTGATGAGTTTGCAGCCAAAATTGCAAAAATAATTCCCGGGCACAGGCTGATAAAAGAGGAAGAAGCAAAGATGCTTCTTTTGGAGGTAATTAAAAGCAAAAGCGAGTATGCAGCTGCTCTTTCGCCTTCAAAGGAGATTTCACTGCGCCTTGTAAATGATATATATGCACTCATCCAGGCGGTTTTTGAACAGGAGGCTGATTATAAAAATGTATTTTCATCAGGCAACCTTTCCAAAAACAGAGCTCTTATATCAATAATAAATGAATACGAAGAGATTTTAAGTTTTAAAAAAATGATTCCTCCCGAAAAAATATGGGAGACTTCAGCTAATGAACTAAAAGAGAGAGGATTTTTAGCTGATGAGCCGGTGATTGTCTTCTCAGGGCTTTTTGAGCCTCAGCCGGCAAAAAAAAGATTCATCAATGCATGCGCATCAAAAAGCAGAAAGGCTTTTTATTTTCTTCCATTCTCCGAAAACCAGAGAATATGCAGTGATGACGGAGAATGGTTTAATGCAGAAAAAACACTGAACCTTTATACTGATGCTGACTACGAAAATATTTTTTCCGTAAAAAAACCAGAGAATTTTTCTGCAAAAGTGTTTGCAAAGCGTTATAAAAGCTTAAAAAGTGAGATCTCAGGATGCGCGGCAGAAATAACAAGGCTCCTTGAAACAGGCGTAAAACCATCCCAAATTGCTGTTGCATCACCTGATCTTGCAGGGACAACTGCTCTTATTGATGAAGTCTTCTCAGACTTCGGGCTTTCATAT
This sequence comes from Methanobacteriota archaeon, assembly GCA_023396365.1. Lineage (GTDB taxonomy): Archaea > Halobacteriota > Methanomicrobia > Methanomicrobiales > Methanomicrobiaceae > Methanomicrobium. The sequence continues at coordinate 19,892 of JAEWWL010000060.1, read as the reverse complement.
TCATCATCGGCGACAGTCCCGTTTGGACGCTCTCCTGTTCTGCAGTTTATTATACTCCTTTTGGAGACTGTTGCAGGAAACTTTTCAAGAGAGACCGTTTGTGAGCTTTTCTCATCGCCCTATATCTCATCTGCGGCAATGAAGCCAAAAATAAATCCCGCCCTTACTGATATTGTTGCAGGAAAGGCGATGATCGAAAACAGCCTTTTTTCATGGGAAAACAGCATAAAAAAATACATAAAGCGCGAAAATGAAAAGCTTCTCCTGCCTGATACGCCTGATTTCAGGAGAAAAGAGATTGAAGGGGAGATTTCTGATGCGCAATATGTCCTTAAATCAGCAATCCCACGCCTAAAAGATCTCTCCGCCCTTAACTGCGAAGACACATACAAAGGTCATATAAACCGTATTATATCCCTTCTTAAGAACTGGGAAATCCCCTTTATTGATGACAGCTGCGGTGATGAAATATGCAGAAGGGATGTAAAAGATCTGAACAGAATTTTAAGGCTTCTTTTAGATCTCTCAGGGACTTCAGAGGCGCTCGGTGCAGAAAAAGTCTCATTTTCAGAATTTGCAAGATTTTTTTCCTCATCCGCCGGTGCAATGAGAGTATCACTAAAAAATGAAACAGGCAGAATACAGATCCTTGGTATTCAGGAGTTGCAGGACATGCGTTTCTCCTGTGTTTTTCTTGTAAGCCTTGTTGATGGAACAATTCCTGAAATTCCTTCACTTCTTCCATATACAAATGACTTAGAAGACCAGGCAATATGGCCCGGAAAAAGACGTGAAAAGGTCAGATGGGGCAGATTTTATTTCATAAACGCACTCTTTGCAGGAAGTGACAGGGTTTATTTAAGCTGCCATGACAAGGCAGGCGAAAGGCAGGAGATTCCCTCGCAGTTCTATGAGACCGCATCAGAGATGCTTTCTGCACAGAATACTGACGATTCAAATCTTTTTGAATCATTTTCATCACGGATTAGTGAAACTGCAAGGCATCTTTCAAAAGGTGAAATTTATGAAAAATTTTGTCTTCCTGACGGCATTTCAACAATCTCTCTCCTTGAGAGAATAAATATGGAGGGATATTATCGAAGAGGGCTCTATGAAAGTGTATACGACGGCATTTTGTCCGAAGAGGATGACATCAAAAAGGCTCTTTTGGAAAGATTTGATGAAAAGCATGCATATTCCCCCACATCTCTTGAAATATATGCACAATGCCCTTTTAGATTTTATTTAAAAAATGTCCTTCTGATGAATCCGCAAAAAGAGTCAGGATTTGTGCTTTCGGCCGCTGACAGAGGTGAACTTTTGCACAGGACTCTTTATTCCTTCTACAGGGAATGGAAAAAAAACCATAATGGATCACTCTCTAAAAAAGAGAGAGATGAGGCACTCTCCCTTCTTAAATCCTGTGCCCTGCTTGAGACTGAGTCTTTCGGAGTGCAGGGACCTGCATGGGATATGATGATAAAAGAGATTCTTGGCAGTACAGGATACGGAAGTGGAATTTTGGAAAAGTTCATCAGCGAAGAGGCAAAGCTTTTTCCAACCGGACTTGTGCCAGGGTACTTTGAGGCGGGATTCGGATTTTCAGGGACAGATACGGCTTTTACCACTCAGCCTGCAGAAGTTGTGTCAAAGAGCGGGAAAAGCATATTCCTCCGCGGCTTTGTTGACAGAATTGATGTGAGGAAAAATATGAATGGCAGTTGTGATTTTGTAATTGTCGACTATAAAACAGGAAGCCATCCTAAATACAAAGACATTGCTGAGGGAAAAGCTCTGCAGATTCCGCTCTACCTCAGGGCAGTTGAGGCCGCAAAGGGATTTCACGGAATAGGAGGATTTTATTACAAACTCTCAAAGCGTGAGGTCTTCAGGAGGGCCGAGCTTTATGATACAGACGAAGAGGAGCTTTTCTCAAATTTTCCACGAACTAAGATGAAGGATTCTCTTTTTGAGGATGCTGTTGAAAGATCAGTCAGCTTTGCATGCACTTATGCCGAAAAAATCAGAAACGGAATCTTCAATCCGGCTGAAAGTGCCAAAGACTGCTCAGCATACTGTGAGTTTAAACACATCTGCAGATTTTCGGAGTTTCGCATATTAGAGCAGGAAAATATGAAAAATAAAGCATGCGGCGTAAGTTCCGCAGAAGATTCGGGAGGCAGATGAATGCTTACAAGCAGGCAATGCGAGGCTTTAAGACATGACATCAGCCTTTGTGTTACTGCCGGTGCAGGCACAGGAAAGACGCACGTTCTTGTAAACCGCTATATAAAGCTCATTGAAGATGCAGGATGCAGGCCGTCAGAAATACTGGCGCTGACATTTACTGACAAAGCCGCATCAGAGATGAAGGAGCGTGTCGAAAAGGAGATTTTCAAAAAAAATGGGCCTTTCTGGGAGCAGATAAAAGAGGAGATGATGTGGGCAAACATTTCCACATTCCATTCATTTTGCTCAAAGGTTTTGAGGGAATTTCCAATAGAGGCCGGAATTGATCCGGGTTACTGCGTCCTCTCCGAAAACGAGTCCGAAGAGATAATCTCAGGTGCAATAAACTCGCTTTTTAAAGGAATTCCTGAAAAAAGGATTAAAGAAAGCCTCGATGATTGCCTCTGCGCATTTGGAACATACTATCTGGATTCATATTTAAGGGAGCTTTACAGGCAGAGGCGTTATTCAAAGGAATTTTTCGAACAGCTTGCCCATGATGAAGAGAGTATATTGAATAAGTGGCATTGTGCACTTCTTGTTGAAAAAGAAAGCATATCATCAGAGTTCAAAAACAGCTCTGTCCTCACAGGCGCAGCTGACACTCTCCTCTTACTTGCTGAGAGTTTTGCGGGTGATGATGACAAAGGCGCAGCATACTTAAAATCAGCAAAAGAGCATCTGATTCTTCTGAAGAGCAGATCACCCGAGGATATATGCAGGGGCCTTTACGGAATTGCGTCACTGCAGGGCGGCTCAAAAGCAATGGGCAGCAGGAAACTATTTGGAGATAAAAAAGAGCTTCTTGCAGAGTCTTATTCAGCCCTGAAAGATTACGCATCAGGTCTTCCTTTAGACATCCTGATAATGCGAGGGGACAAAAACGACCCTTCAGCGCAAAGAACAATAAAACTCCTAAAATCTCTTGGACAGATATTCACTGCACTTGAAGACAAAATCAGCCGTGAAAAACATATACGCGGGGCAATTGATTTTTCAGACATGATAAACCTGACATACGGACTTTTTAAAACTTATCCGGAGCTTGTCAGAAAAAGCTATGCAGACCGCTTCAGGTTTATCATGATTGATGAGTTTCAGGACACAGACCCTGTCCAGGCCGAGATTGTAACAGGAATTGTTGAGGCAAAAAGAGAGTTGTCCGGGAATCAGGAATGCAACAGCCTCTTTGTCGTAGGAGATCCCAAACAGTCGATATATTTGTTCCGGGATGCTGATGTTGCCCAGTTCAAGCATTCAGGCAGAAAAATAAGTGAGGAATACAAAGGGGGACTTGTTGCTCTGGACATAAATTTCAGGAGCACAAATGAGGTTCTTTCGTTTGTAAATATTCTTTTTTCCCGTATTTTAAAAGAGTCAGAAAAGCCCTGGGACTTTTCCTATGAGCCTGTATGTGTTTCAGAGAACAGAGCCGGCGATAGAGGATCTGTTGAACTTCTTTTCACACCTGATGCAAAAACAGCCGCTGAAAGGGCGGTTTTTGAGGCGGAGGCAGTGGCCAGAAAATTAAGGATGATCGTTGATCAAAAAGACATTTATGTCTTTGAAATATCCGGATCATCCGGTGAAACATTGAAAAAGAATGCTTCATGGGGTGATATTGCAATTCTTCTTGAGCGGAGAAACAACTTAAGGTTCATAGAATATGCACTCAAAAAATACGATATTCCCTTCAGGGTCTACGGCGGCCTCGGGCTTTATGAAAAGCAGGAGATACTGGATGCAAAATCGGTCCTCTCCTTTCTGAAAAACCAGGGAGATGACATCTCACTATACGCAGCGCTGCGCTCGCCATGGTTTGGATTTTCCGATGCCGAGCTTTTCAGGATAGCTGGCGGGCATTCACACGGACTTTTTGAAAAGCTTAAGAAGAGTGAACTTGCAAAAGCAAAATCTGCATACAGTCTCCTCTCATCCTGGCTTTTATGCGCAAGAAAAAAAGCCCCCTCTGAAATATTCAGAAAGATTATAAGAGAGTCAGGAATAGCGGCAGTTTATACAGGCATTTATGGCGGAGAGCAGGCGATGGCAAACCTTGAAAAGCTCTCAGACATCATACGGGAAAGAGAAAAAGGCGGATATTACAGTCTTGATAAGCTTGTTGCAGAGCTTTCTGCATCAGTTCTTTCAAACGACAGGGAAGGCGAGGCCGAACCTGAGGATACAGGAGAAGATGCGGTATTGATAATGACTGTCCATGCATCAAAAGGTCTTGAATTTCCGGTTGTGATCGTTCCCGGACTTTCAGATGCACCACCTGCAGAAAATTCGGCAATTATTGTCGACGGTGAACTCGGCGCAGGGATAAAAATACCTGATTTTGAAACAGGTGATGATTATGCAAATTCACCACCGCTATCAATCCAGAGATACAGGATGAAGCAGAAGACGCATGCCGAATCAAAGCGTCTTTTCTATGTTGCCGCAACACGTGCCCGGGATCATCTTATTCTGACTGCATCGGCGCCAAAGGAGATTCCAAATTCAGGTGAGGTATGCAAAACACGCGCCGAATGGGTGCTCTTCTTCCTTTTATCAGGGCATAACGAAGATTTGAGTGAAGGCATCCATATAATAGGAGTTGGTGAGAGCACAGGCACAATAAAAATCTCCAGATCCGAACACCTGCCAGAATATAGGGCAAATGAATCAAAAGGAAAGTTAATAACCCTCCCGGACGGATTCAAAGAGCCTGATTCCGGATTTAAATTTGAAATAAATTTAGAATCTGATGAGGAAAAGACTCACTCACACTCCGCAACAGAGATCTCGGCATTTCTTGCAGGTGAAAAAAGCCATGTACTGAAAGAGAAAAAAAGATTTTTAGAAAATCCTCTATTAAGAAAAAATGTAAAAAAATCAGAGAGGGGAGAAATAATTCATGCAATTTTTGCAGGAGAAGATGCATATTCTGTCTTTTCAAAATTTGCTTTGGAAAATGCAGAAAAAGCCGATGATTACATAAAACTCTACAGAATATTTCTGGAAACACCGCTTATGAAAAGCTCAAAGAGATCATTTTGCGAATTATCATTTATTACAAATATCGGCGGCCACAGGTTTTCAGGCTCTATTGACAGGCTTGTTGAGACACAAAAAGGATGGTATATTATTGACTACAAGACAGGCGAAAGTATGGAGAATCATAACTATGAACTCCAGATTGCCGTCTATAAAAAAGCGGCCGCAGATATCCTCGGTATTATGCCCGGGGCTTTCATTTATCATACAGACACCGGTGAATTTACTGAAATAAACCTTGATATGGACGCCGCAGAATTAATAATAATAAAAGCCTGCGAGGGCATAGAAGGTGAGAATAATTGAGCCGCGTTTTTAAGCTTGATCCAAAGACACCCTTTTCCCTTGCTGAGACACTCTCATGCGGGCAGGTGTTTCGGTGGCATGAGAATTTTGGGTGGTGGCAGGGGATTGCCCACGGAAGGATTCTAAGGGTAAGACAGGATGAAGACAGACTTTATTATTCAGGATGCAATGAAGATTTTTTGGTTTACTACTTTCACCTTGACGCAGACCTTGACAGCATACTCTCATCCGTAAACAAAGACGAAAACATAAACGCTGCAATTGAAAATCACAAGGGCCTTCGGATTATCCGTCAGGATCCTTGGGAGTGTCTTCTGACATACATATGCGCACAGAATGCAAATATATCATTTATTGAGAGAATGCTTGCCAATATGTCTCAGCTGTGCGGAGAAAAAATTTCTGCAGATTTTGGCTGCGCTTATGCATACCCGAAACCTGAGAGGCTTTCTGAATTCTGTGAGACTAAAATCTCCGAATGCTCCACAGGCTACCGCTCCACGTACATTTGCGAGACTGCATATGAAATATCGCAGGACGAAAAATGGGCTGATAAAATTCAGAATGCAGACTATGAGACGGCAAGAAAGGCATTAATGAAGTACAAGGGCATAGGTATGAAGGTTTCGGACTGCATTCTTCTCTTTGGCTTTCAGAAATATGAGGCATTTCCGGTTGACAGATGGGTTGACAGAATAATGCACAAGTTCTATGGCATAGGAAACCCGGAAAAGCCGCTTTCATGCGGCGAGTATGAAAAAATAAGGAAGTTTGGCCAGGAGTATTTCGGCCCTTATGCCGGTTATGCACAGGAGTATCTTTTCGCAGGACGCTGAATTCATCTTCACAAAGCTGAGTCCTTTAAAGATACTTAATCTTCAGTAATTTATTATCCGGCACTTTCACACTGCCCGCATCCGTTTTATATATATTTATTCAAAATAGTTCCTGTATGGATGAAAAATCTTCTTCACGCGGAATCTATGAAGCGGGAATTGCAGAGTTTGACAAAAAAGGCATAGTGACTGCCAATATCATGATAATAATCTGGCTTGCCCTTGGAATTTATGCTGCATATCTGTTTTATCCTGCAGCCGGAATTGTTTACGGCCTTTTTGTGGCTCTTATGTTTATGGTTGTGATGCGAAAGGGTCTTTGCACGAAATGCTGGTACTACGGTAAAAGATGTGCAATGGGATGGGGTATTTACACTGCAAAACTTTTTAAAAAGGATGATGAATCCAAATTTGAGGGCTGTACTGCATCTAAGTTTGCACCGTTCCTCTGGATGACTGTTTCAATTCTTCCGGTTGCTTTAATTCTTGCATCAGCTTATTTTGAATTCTCTTATTTTAAGATAATTCTTGCCATAATTTTGGTAATGTTTGTTTTAATATCAGGAAACAGGAAGACACGTGAAATCTCATGTGAAAAGTGCAAGATGAGATATCTGTGCAGTGGAAGTGCGGCAAAGGACTGAGCAATAACTCATGCTCTTGGGATGAATTATAAAAATGCTTTTTTTTGATGATAAGGTTGCAAAAAAGGATCTGATGAGGATTCCGGGAGTCGGGAAAAAGACAGCAGAAGACCTGATCTCACTTGGATACACTTCTGTTGAATCTCTTGCAGGAGAAGACCCTGAAGATATGTATGTTAAACTTTGTATTATGCAGGGTGGAAGTTCTGACCGCTGCAATCTTTATGTTTACCGCCTCGCTGTATATTTTGCCAAAAACGAGGGGAATATCACTGATTCCTCACTTCTGTTGTGGTGGAACTGGAAGGACTGAATAGTTCTTTTTGTTTTTTTCCTATTTTGACATGGAATTAACAATTGTGGTTTACAAAAAAAAGTGCTCAAATTATAATTTCAGAGATCTTTCCTGCAAAAAAAAAAAATCCCATATTCTCAGCATCCTTTGTGTTATATATGAAAAGCGCAATTATCAAAGTACATCAGGGAGGTATTTTTAAGAATGGATGAATTTATGAAAGCGGCAATTGAAGAGGCAAAATTAAGCCTTTCTGAAGGAGGAATTCCTATTGGTGCGGTTTTGGAAAGAGGAGGAAAAATTATCGCAAGGGGTCACAACAGAAGAGTGCAGGAAAACGATCCGTTAATGCACGCCGAAATCGACTGCTTAAGAAACGCCGGAAGGATAGGCAGATATGCAGGATGCACTCTTTATTCAACACTTATGCCATGCTACCTGTGTGCCGGTGCAGTTGTCCAGTTCAATATTTCCAAAGTTGTCGCTGGAGAGTCTGAAAGCTTTACAGGCGCAAAAGAGTTTTTGGCAGAGCATGGTGTTTTGATAACAGACCTTGATCTTCCTGAATGCAAAAATATGATGTCTGATTTCATTGAGAAAAATCCGGATTTATGGAATGAGGATATCGGCGTTTTGTGAATAATAAAAGATCAGCCGGACACACCGGCAGAAAATCCAAAAATCCGGATTAATTATAACATCACAGACCCCCGACTCTTATTCAGATGACAAAAGAGAAGATAATTGCGTCATTCTTCCGTCTTGATGATGAGGCATGGGAAAGACATGCAAACCCTATGAGCGTCTGGACAAGAAACACATGCCTTCCATTATTAATTATTGCATTCTGGAGCAGAATATGGCTTGGACTTTGGTTTATCATCCCTGTAATCATTGCTCTGCTCTGGACATTCATAAATCCACGACTATTCCAAAAGCCGGTATCATATGATAACTGGGCGTCAAAATCTGTTCTTGGCGAGAGGATATGGCTCAAAAGAAAAGAGCTGCCGGTACCTGCACATCACAAAAATGTCCCAAATATATTATCAGCGATTGCAGCTGTTGGATTTTTGCTTGTCATATATGGCATCTGGTTTTTTGAGGGCTGGCCTGTTCTCTTCGGCTGTGCTCTTGTATATATGGGAAAACTCTGGTTTCTGGACAGGATGGTCTGGCTATATGAGGATTTAAAAAACCATTCTTTCTAAAAAATTGTATTGCTAAAAATTATTCAAAGATAAATTCTGCTTTCTTTTTTATCCATCGCCTCTTTTGTTATTTTTTCAGCCGAAAGCTTGTATGCAAAGCTTTCACTCATATCGTTTATAAAAACAGCATTCTTCGGGCAGGCTGAAACGCATCCGAGGCATGCAATGCATATTTTTAAGTCTGCCTTTCCCGATTCTGCATTCATGGCACCCGTAGGGCAGACATCCTCACAAATTCCGCATTTAATGCATTCCTTCTCCTTTATGTAAGGGGGCTGTGTTAATATCCTGAACCTGAATTTTTCAATATCATCAAGAAAACCAGATGTATAGTCTGTTTTTTCAAAGCCCTTTTTAATTTTGGAGTCTTCTGATGAAAACCTGAAATATGTTTTTTGGGCATATTCATCCGCAACAGAGAAATCCCGTTCGTCCGGTCTGTTCTCCATAGCCCTCCATCCTCCAAGATTAAAAGTGTGAGCCGCTAAAAATTCTGCTGATGAAACAACTAAAAATCCTCTCTCTTCAAGGATTTTACAAGTTGTGTAATGGGCAGGATGTATCCCAAAGCCCCCGTAGGTAAAAAACATCGAACACTTCCTGCCGCAGCCATCAAGAGTCTTTAGCCAGTTGCGGACAATTCGCGGTGCACGCCATGAATGAACCGGCATTCCAAAGACAAAAGTATCATAACCGCTTAAATTTGTCTTTTTCTTTCGGACAGACAAAGGTGTAATATCAAGCATCTCAACATCAGCACCTGACTTTTTTAACTTTTCAAAAACATAACCTGCTATTTTTTTGGTATTTCCTGTTGCCGAAAAATAAGCGAGAAGTATTTTCATAGGAATTTTTCTCCCAAAAAGCTGTCATCGCCCAATAATTCTGGCTTTTTTAAAACAGCCATCCGGCCCATAGATATTTTTTTCATCTCTGCTGTCATAAATCCGCACCTTTCCGCCGTATTTACTGTAAAAGAGAATGCCTCCTTACTTACGTGAAAGGCAGGTTCTGCAATAAGGTATATTCCGCCGGGCTTTAAGAGAGTAAAAACCTCCCTGAACAAAGAGTTCATGTCAGGAACCTCATGAACCATGAAAAAAGAGAGAGCAAAATCAAAACAACTCTCATTTCCAAGGTTCAGCGAATCAGAACTGCACACATGCCATTTTATCCTGCTGAAATTATCAGTACCCTTCAGCTTTTTTCTGGCATATTCAATCATCTCCTCCTGAACATCACAGGCAATAACTGATCCTTTTGCACCTGAAAGTTTCATCATTTCATGTGTAAAAATACCAGTCCCGCATCCGATATCTATGACTGCCATCCCCGGCTTCACATAGCTTTTTAAAAACTTTTCAGGGTTTAGGAAAAATCTTCTGAGCCTGTTGTCAAGCATTTTTACATGCAGGGGAGAAAACCTGCAGATTCTATCCTCAGTTTCTTTTTCATATTTCATCATGGATTTAGTCATGGTAACTCCGGCACTATGCAGATATAGTTAAGCAGGTTAACAATTTAAATTTGCAAAAAAAATTACATCCCTTCTTTTTCACATTCATCAAACGTTTCTTCAACAGCCGATAAAAAACCTGAAATCAGTTCAAACTCAGAAATATTAAGACTGCCAATTTTACTGTGCATTTTTGCAAATATCCTTGCGTGATGCTGCTCATGCCCAAGATATGCAATCTTTCCTTTTGGAGATAAAACAAGTCTTATCTCTTTTTTATTCTCCTCTTCGACAAATCTCTCGATGAGTTTTTTTCGCTCAAGCTTTTTTATCATCTGGGATATGGCGCTTTTTGAAATTCCAAGAATTTCAGAAAGGTTAGTCACGTTTATCCCGGGATTGTCCCCTACCGCCATAATAGTATGAATCTCGGAGCGGTGGAGAAAGTCTCCTGTACCAAAATCTTTGGGAGTTTTTTCTTCTGAGTCGATTTTATTTAGAATTCTGATCCACTTCTCAGAAATTTTTGAAAAATCAATGCCCTGAATTTTTTTGCTCATAACAGATTGTTCCCGCCTGACTCTGCTCCAATTTAGTTAAGCACATTAACAATAAATAGTTATGCCTGTCAAAGATAATTGCCGCATTGGCAAACCACTCAGACACCTTTCACAAGATTTCTTTTCTGGATAATCTTTGTCAGAAAAACAAATGCAAAAATAACAGCAAGAATTACAAAAATATCAAGCCACGCCGGATAAACTGCACTGTTTCCAAAGGCACTGTTTAAGAGATCCACAAGATATGTAAGAGGGGATAAGGAAGACAAAACAAAAAGCCATCCCGAAAGCTCACCAAGAGGTATGAATATCCCTGATATAAAAATCAGCGGCAGACGGACAAGGCTTGAGAGCATCATTATATTTGACGGATTGTCTGTTGTTGGCGATGCCAGAAGTGTCCCAAGCGCTGCAAAGGTAATTGATCCAAGAAACATGGCAATTATAAACACAATTGTGTCGGCAACAGCAAGGTCAATAAACGCCATGCATATCAAAAATACAACCAATGAAATTGCAAAACCAAAGACTGCACCTGCTAAAATATCTCCTGCAATTATGCTTTCCAGAATTACCGGGAGAGATACAAGCCTCTCATATGTTTTTTCACGTTTTTCCCAGGGAGTAATAAGAGGGCCGACAGATGAGGCTGTAAAAAAGAGCATCATCCCCAAAAATCCCGGAAAAAAAGCCCTAATATCAAGGGAACGCCCGATAAAAAATGCTGTGAACATAAGAAAAGGAAATAAAAGCCCGAATACAACAACCGGGCCTTTGAAGTAGTAAATCCGCATATTCTTCTCGGCAACGACAAGAATGCTTCGCAAAAAAACAGAATAATCCATCTCAGGCCTCCTCTGTAAGTTTTACAAAAGCCTCTTCAAGTGAGGGATTTGACGTTGAAATTTTAACAAATTTTAATTTTTCATGCTCAGCAAGCGATGACAAAAATTTAACAGTCATGTCAGTATCTTCTGAATAGATTCGCCATTTATCTCCCCAATGTTCGGCTTTCTCAATTCCGGGATATGAAAATATCTCTTCTGAAACCTTCCTGTCAAATGCAACTTCGACATACCCTGATGTATCAAATCTCTTCTTGAGATTCTCAGGGCTTTCAGCCGCAGCAATTCTGCCCCTGTTTATCACAGCTATCTTTGAGCAGAGTGCATTTGCCTCTTCAATATTGTGTGTTGTCAGAAGAATTGTGCTTTTGTTGCTGTTCATCTCCCTTACAGTATCAATAACAAGCCTTCTGCTGTAAACATCAAGACCGGTTGTAGGCTCATCAAGGATTAAAAGTCTTGGCGAATGGACGATAGCTGCCGCAATACATACTCTCTGGCGCATTCCCTTTGAAAAAGACCGGACAAGAGAATTTTTCCTGTCAGAAAGCCCGAGGTTCTCCAAAACCTCATTTGCCCGCATTTCCCGCTCATTCTTTTTCATCCCATAGAACCTGGCAGTCAACAATACATTCTGAAGAGCAGTTAAATCAGCATATACAGTTCCGTTCTCAGGAATTATTCCCATATTAAGCTTGGCAGACAGAGGATCTTTGTGGATGTCAGTTCCAAATATCCTCACATTTCCAAAGTCAGGAATTAAAACGCCGGTAATCATCCTTATTGTTGTAGTCTTTCCCGCCCCGTTCGGCCCCAAAAATCCAAAAATCTCTCCTTCTTTTATTGTCAGGCTGATGTTGTCAACTGCTTTTACCGCTCCAAATGATTTTACAAGATTTTCAGCCAAAACCGCGTCCATTTTCTCTGTGTCATAGATTTATTAAAAGACCTGATTTATTTACCGGTTTTAAATATTTTTTGCATATCAAATATGATGTGCGGAATCAGATATTATTAATACAGATTAAAGTTAATAGAAGAGATACACCGGGGGGTGGCAGAGATGAAAGATCCGCAAAATATTCCTTTTCTTCAAAGAGAAAGACAAACCTACGCTATAATAACGGGAAGCCCCGTAGGAGTCCTGACATTGGAAAAACTTGAGGCCGTAGCACAGGCAGTAAGAAAATACAATATACCAATTATTAAACTGTCTCCTGACCAGAAAATTGTTTTAATCGGAATCAGAGAGGCCGACATTGATGATGTCAAAAAAGATCTCAGGCTTTTGCAGGATGAAAAAAGAACTTCCACGGCTTCAGCCTGCATGGCATAAAACAAAATTGCCCTGATATATTGTTTGACAATTTTTCTTTTTATTGGATTTTTAATCTATTTTGAATCATCCAACTTTATGTCATGAATTTTCTGCAGGATTTATTGATCCCAAATCGCAATGGCAAATCATTTAATACTATCATGATTCAAAGGAGAATAAAATCAAAAGGAGTGTTTTAAATGCCGGAGAAAATTAAAGGAGCAATTGTTCAAAGAGACAGACAGACATATGCTGTTGTTCCAAGAAGCCCAGCAGGAATAGTAACGCCTGAGAACCTGGAAAACATCGTAAAGACAGTTCGCAAATACAATATCCCCATCATTAAAATGACATCCGGCCAGAGGATGGCGCTTGTCGGAATAAAAGAAGAGGATATTGACAACGTAAAAAAAGATATGGGAATGCCGGTCGGGGAGGCGACAGCCCCCTGCCTTCACTATGTCCAGACATGCCCGGGCACTGCAGTATGCAAACTTGGAAACCAGGATTCGCTTGGACTCGGCCTTGAGATAGAAGAGCTCTATCAGAAGATGGACATGCATGCCAAATTAAAAATGGGCATTTCCGGATGCCCCAGATGCTGCGGTGAAAGCTACATGAGAGACATCGGTGTTTTTGGATCGGCGAAGGGCTGGACGGTAATATTTGGCGGAAATTCCGGCGGAAGACCAAGAATCGGAGATGTGATTGCAAAAGACTTAACAAAAGATGAGGTTTTGGACTTAACAAAAAGACTTCTTGAATATTACAGGGCAAACGGAAAGCCGGGTGAAAGGACTGCCCGCTTTATGGAAAGAGTGGGAATGGAGAGATTAAAAAGCGAGCTTTTCCCGACAATTCCATATCTTCCGCTTAGATAGGAGACAGCATTTTATCAGGGCACTGCCCTGATATCAGGCCGTCTTTTTCGAATTTTTCTCAAACAGCCCCACACCCCTAAATACTAATTTAGTAGATTTTAGTAGTTGACTAGTATTTCGACTGAAGACCCCTTCAATAAATACTAATTGATCATGTTTTTGTATTTCATTGATATTTTAAAAACCACTAATATCCTGTTGCGTAATACCAGTTATCTTCTTTTTTTATTTTTAAGGGAACATCAAAGAGCCCCCCGATAATTTCGTCAGTTAAAATATCCTCTTTTTTTCCGTCCATAAAAAATCTGCCGTCTTTCATCAGAACAACCCTTGATATTTCCGGAATTATGTCATGGAGGTTGTGCGTTACCATAATAATCCCTGTGCCCGATTGTGCTATCTTTCTTATCGTGTCCCTGAACCTGTGAAGTGCAAAAAGGTCAAGTCCTGATGTGGGCTCATCAAGAATAAGGGCCTTTGGTTCATGGACAAGTGCACGCCCGATTAAAAAACGCCTCTGCTCGCCTGTTGACAAATCTCTCATTGGCCGGTCCTGCAGCTTTCCAATGTCAAGAAAACTAATTATCTTATCAGCTTTATCGTTCATTTCTGCTGTAACATTATGATGAAAGAAAAGGCCGATGCTTGAAAAAAATCCTGATAATATGACATCGCGGCCGGTTGTGCTGCGGGTGAATGTGAACTGAAGATCTGCTGAAACAATCCCTAAGTTTTTTCTAAGATCAGATACGTGCCAGACCTCCTCTCCAAGAATTTTATAATGCATGCCTGTTTGCATTAAAGGATAGTTTTCGCGGGTTATTGTCCTTATAAATGAGGACTTTCCCGAACCGTTCGGGCCTAAAATTGCAATGTTTTCATTAGCGCCGACTGTGAGGGATACTGAATCCAGGACTGTTTTTTCATCCCGCACCACGGTTATGTTATGAAAGTCTAAGAGAGGCGGAGAATTTTGGGGGTCTGAAGGCACAGATTTTGTCATAATAATTAGATTATCCCAATAGCAGATACTGCTTACGCAGGATCAAAAAAATAATTGACTACATAGCAAAGAACGGAATAATGAAGGACAGCAGTGTTTTAATGGAATCTCCGTTTACTGATTCCGGAAGCATCTCTGAAATATTTGATATGAACGAAATTATCACAATCAGAAAGATAATTGAAACAATTAACAAAAACGCTGTTGCATAATATCAGCTACCTTTGATTTAAAAAATCCAATAAAATCTGACTTCTTTTATCGAGCAGGGAGAAAAAATATTGTTAAGGATTTCTGCAGGAATCAGCAACCTGTTCGGAAGCATTTGATCTTACAGGAATTTTGTAGCCGGATATGATATCATAGCCAGGATTGGCGAACCATTCAAGGGCGGCTACTTCTACTTTGGATTCTGTGAGTAGGGATTCATTCTTTTTTCAACCCCCTGAATATGAAAATATACTCCTTTCCTGATTTCTGTTTTAATAAATACCCGGATTTTTCGAGATGGAAGAGATCATTTCTCGCTGTTGCATAGGCTACGTGGTATGTCTCAACAATCTCTTTAATCGTTATTGGTTTATCCGGGCTTTTTATGAGGGATTTGATTATTTCTGCCTGGCGAAGATTCAGTCCGTCACTGTCCTGAAGAATTTTTAATCCATGTCTGCTTTCTCTCTGTTTTTTCTCGATATACTTCAGAATGTTGTCGACTGCGGTTTTTACTGCTGCAAGATTGTATCGGATAAAGTATGTGAGATCGTTTTCATCACTTTCCGTATACTGATATGCCATCTTGTACTGGCCTTTTGAATCCTTTATCGCTCTTGATACAGCCATATATTCAAAGAGCCAGTAATCTTTTCTGAGCATATACCAATAAAAAATACTTCGTGCACACCGGCCGTTTCCATCATTGAACGGATGGATATATCCTATCAAAAAATGAAGGATTATACCTTTTATAACCGGATGAATAAACTGCTCATCATCACTGTTTGCAAACTCACAGAATTTTTCGATGAGTTCTTCAATTAGCTTAAAATCCGGAGGAGTGTGCAGGATATTCCCCCTTAAATCAAAGACTCTTATCTCATTGTTGTCCCTTAGTCTCCCTTCATCTTTTGGATCATCGAGAGTATCTCTGGTAATAGTGGTATGAATTTTAAGAATAAGTTCAGGGGTTAGATCCTGATTTTTTATTTTGATGATCTCTTTCATCGTGATATAGTTGTTAAGAATCATCCGCTCGTCCTTGTTGACTGGTTTCCTCTTTTCACGAAGCATCTTTTTTGCAATTTTTCTTGTGACTGCTGCCCCTTCAATCTGGCTTGATGCGATTGCCTCCTCCATTAATGAATTTATTATAAACTGATCCCTGTCACGGGACATCGAATCAAGGCCGGATGAAATGCTCCCTGCCGCTGATTTATCCAAAAAATGAAGCTTTTCAAGGAAATCGTCGAGAAGATTGTATTTTAAACCAATTGTATCAAAGGTAAGATATTTCATATCCCTCTTTCTGAAAGCCTTCATCAGTATCCAGATATAAAGAGGATCTACAGGAAGTTCACGGTATTTTAGCTCTTCCCAGTGGAGATATTTTTTATTGTATTTGAAAACGGCATCAATTACATCAAATGTATCAGCATATTCCCATGCCTTTTTTGCATCTTCAATGGAATATTCAGGAATTAGAGGGAGCTTCATGATTAAATTTCATATATTTGTCTGATCCTTATTATCATTATCTATCAGTTTATTACATTCTGATAGATAATGATAATGAAATTTGGTATGGGGAAATTAAGCTGATGAAGAAAATAAAAATTTACTTAGGAAGGAATTTTAATATATTTTTTCCATCTTCTGTGATAAAAATTCGTGCAGCCCTCCCTTTTCCTTTAATTTCGATGAATTCTTTTTTACGAAGTGGTTCAGGATAATTTTTATTCAGCTGTGAATATTTGGCAGATTCTGTATATTCATTTAAGTTCCGATATCCCAGCTGGTCATGTATTTCTCCTGGTATTCGGTTAATTTGTCAATCGAAACATCAAGAGATGAAAGCTTTAATGACGCAACTGTAATATCAATCTCATTTGGCACCTCATACACACCGCCGGAGAGCTTTGGCCCTTCGTTTTTGATGTATTCAGAACATAATGCCTGAAGTGCAAATGATAAATCCATGACCTCAACCGGATGACCCATACCTTTGGGAACGGCAAGGTTTACAAGGCGGCCTTCTGCCAAAACGCTTATTTTCTTACCCTTAATCACATATGTGTCAATTCCGTCACGCTGCTCTAAGCCTTCCTTGTTTGCCTCAAGCCACGGGATGTCAATTTCGACATTAAAGTGCCCTGCGTTTGATAAAATCGCACCGTCCTTCATAAGAGGGAAGTGTCTTCCTGTAATAATTGATGTATTTCCGGTAGTTGTTACAAAAATATCTCCAATCTTTGCCGCCTCATCCATAGTCATTACATGGTAGCCATCCATATGAGCCTCAAGTGCACGCCTTGGGTCAATCTCTGTGACAATTACCTTTGCACCAAGACCATGAGCCATCTTTGCAAGACCGCGTCCGCAGTAACCGTATCCTGCAACAACAAACCATTTACCACCAATTAAAGTGTTGGTTGTAATCATAACTGCTGATAATGCACTCTCGCCTGTACCGTGGACATTGTCAAAGCAGCGCTTCATAGGAGTGTCATTTACAGCTATTACCGGAAATTTAAGCTTGCCTTCAGCCGCCATAGAGCGCAGGCGGTGAATGCCTGTTGTTGTCTCTTCGCACCCGCCGGTGATATTGTCCAAAAGCTCGCGTCTTTTAGTGTGAAGGCGGTGGATTAAGTCCATCCCGTCATCGATTGTGACAGTTGGATTTGCATCCAGGACTTTGTCAATTCCGCCGTAATACTCCTCAACACTGCATGCACGCTTTGCAAAGCAGTGAACACCTTTAACAGAATTTAAGGCCTGTGCAACGTCATCCTGTGTTGAAAGAGGATTGCATCCGGTGATGTATACTTCAGCGCCTCCTGCTGCAAGAGTTTCAACAAGAACCGCTGTTTTTGCCTCAACATGAAGCGCCATGGCAATTTTTGTACCCGATAACGGCTTGTCAGCCTCAAATCTCTTTCTTATTTCGCCAAGAACAGGCATATACTGCCTTGCCCAGCTCATTTTAAGTTCACCTGTATTCAAATTCTCACCTGCTAATAAACTTCTTAATATTTTCAACCCCTAAGGTAATAGTTATTTACCATTCCGGCACACAAAATCTACAGCAGAAGAGAGATATGGAAAACAAAGTGCTTGTACCAGTCAACAAAGGCTTAAAGGATGAACTTGTCCGTTACGGTGAGTTTGTTTTTCGTGAATGCTATATTGATAAAAATTCAGGCACTATCTGGCGAAAAAATTCCAACGGAACTTTTTCAGATATCACAAAAGACCCGCAACGTGTAAAAATTGCATTAGAGCATTACGAAACAACCGTTGAGAAGACAAGGGACAAGTGCCGCCAGGGCCGAAAAGAATGGTTCAGAGATACTGATTCCAAATAATGCTCCAGTAAAAAAAAATTAAAAATTTAATTAAACCGGTTTAGATAAGATGACACTTACCAAAAGAATAATCCCGTGCCTTGACATAAAAGACGGCCGTGTTGTAAAAGGCACAAATTTTCTCGGCCTTCGCGATGCAGGAGACCCTGTTGAACTTGCGGCCCGCTACAACGAACAGGGTGCAGATGAGGTTGTATTTTTAGACATTACCGCATCAAAAGAGAACAGAGGAGCATTAATTGACGTAATCCGCCGTGCGGCTGATGAACTATTCCTTCCCTTAACAGTCGGAGGCGGAGTTAGTTCGGTTGATGATATGCACTCACTTCTTCGTGCCGGTGCTGATAAAGTCTCCATCAACACAAGCGGAATTAAAAATCCTGAACTGATAAGACAGGGAGCGGAGAAATTTGGAAACCAGTGCATTGTATCAGCAATTGATGTCAGGCGAAATGACACTCTTTCAGATGATGTCACTATAATTTCAATGCCGGATGGAAGTGAGTGCTGGTATGAGGTTGTCATCTATGGCGGAAGCAAACAGACCGGAATTGATGCGGTTTTATGGGCAAAAGAGGCTGAAAGACTCGGGTGCGGAGAAATTCTGTTAACTTCAATGGAGACAGATGGTGTTAAGGAAGGATTTGATATACCAATTACATCCAAAATCGCATCTGAGGTTAAAATTCCTGTAATCGCATCGGGCGGTGTTGGAAAATTAGAGCACTTCTATGACGGTTTTGTTTACGGACATGCGGACGCTTGTCTTGCTGCATCAGTTTTTCATTTCGGCGAGATGACTGTTTCAGATGTAAAAAAATACCTGGCAGAAAAAGGCGTTTCTGTCAGAATCTGAGGAAATAATTCTAACAACAATGAAAAATTTAAAAAAAAATCTTCTCTTTTTTTTCTGTACAGACTTTTCTATCAAAAGTTTAGTTTCTAAACAGCAGTCTTAGAAACACCAGCTTCAAATTAAAATATGATTTTAGTTTCTGCGGATTATTATAATCTGAATAATAACGATTAGACAAAAAATTAGTAAAAATTAGCAGGAAGTCAACAAAATCTGCCTGCATTGTTAATACTTTTCTTCAGGAGAATAAGCAGTTAAGAGAAATTTTTCCTTGCCAGAATTAAATACATATAATTATATATCATTCTGAATTACATTTCGTCACTGGAGAATTTGGATTATGAAAAAAATTGTTATCTCAGTACTGATTTTATCTCTTGTTTTAGCAGCTTTTGCATCAGGATGCACCGGAACAGAGAGCCAGAAAACTGTTCAGCCAACAGAAACACAGGCAGCAGTCCAGACCGAAGTTTCAGCAGATGAGCTGGACTGGATTGTATGGAGAGAAGGTTCAAACACATTAAAACAGCTTGGCGGCTACTTTTCATACGGCCCTAATGTAAACGGCCAGAAATTTAAGGCTTTAAAAGTAGAGGTGCGGGCAAACCACCCGGTAACAGTCTTATTCTTAAATGATAAGGAATTGTCAAATTTTGAGAAGAAGATGGCAACAAACACAGGCGAGTTTACACCTGTTGAAAGATTTGACGATGTAAACTACAAGGTTCTTGAATGCTATTCAGATGATTACTTAAATGTAGTTATCTGGAACCAGGGAACTGATGTTGTAACCACGGACTTTTATATCTGGTATAAGAATATGGTTTGAAAA
>JAEWWL010000027.1 GCA_023396365.1 Methanobacteriota archaeon | reverse complement strand
CAAATCTCCCTCATCTTTGGAGGAAGAGCCTTCCAGCGCCACAGCCCCCAGTCTTTATATTCGGGCGGATAGCCTTTTTTATCAGACCATGTCTCAAGAAACTTATCCCACCTGTCTGTGTAATCAGGATGTATCAGGCGCATCGTCTCATACTCGCTTTCAAGCATCGCCGGGCATAAGTAGCAGCCGATTCTCTCAAGGCCCATATCATATAGCGGATTTATTTTTTTGTTCTGCCACCACAGATACAAAAATACCTCAAACGCCCTCCAGCTTCTAATCGGCGAAACATTGAGCTGAAGCGGGTTTGCAGGATTCTGGCTTGTCTCCTCAAGGTCAGCCCTGTTCCAGGACTCATACCAGCGGTTGCCCTGTATAGTAACAGACGGGCCGACTCCGGAGAGATACACCTTTAACGGATT
Source organism: Methanobacteriota archaeon (assembly GCA_023396365.1). Classification (GTDB taxonomy): domain Archaea; phylum Halobacteriota; class Methanomicrobia; order Methanomicrobiales; family Methanomicrobiaceae; genus Methanomicrobium. The sequence continues at coordinate 5,893 of JAEWWL010000027.1, read as the reverse complement.
TAGTTTAAGAAGCTTGCAGCACCAGCGGTTGTCCTTTGCAGGCGGACCTGCCCTTTCAACAGCCTGCCAGAAATCACCGCCCTTTTCGATTACCTCAACTCCTTCTGACTTTGCAAATTCAATAGTCTGTGGAAATTCAAGTCCGGTGTCGATGAAAAATGCATCTTTAACACCGGCCTTTTTTGCAAGATGAAGAATTGCCGTGCTGTCCTTACCTCCGGAAAATGAGACATTCGCCGTTGGTCTGTCACTCATGTGCTTTTTTATAACACGGACTGCGTTGTGCTCTAAGTTTTTCAAATGATTTTTATTCCTTACAATTGCATCCTTCCAGTCAGGATTTAAAAGCGGCAGTGCAGGCTCAACTGCCAGGAGCTCCTTTACTTTTATTGTGCCGTCCTTTACTATTCCTGTCCCGTATTTTTTTCTGAACTTTACAATGTAAGTTCCGTTTTCATAATGGGTCTTTAAGCTGACACGCTTTCCGCCGATTCTCCCCTGGTCTTTTGTGTAGTCGGTATCGGCATCAATATCAATTATTCCTTTGTCTGCATAGCCGATGATAAATGAAATTCCCTCAGCAGCAATATCCAGCCTGTGCTTTCTTTCGACCGGATCAAATAAAAGCCAGCCGAACTTCACTCCGTTTAATATGATAAGCTCTGCCCTGTCGTCTCCGCCGTATTTATTCAGAAGAATTATTTTTGGAATTGGAACAGGCCCGTATTTTTCAAATAAAAGGTCTTTTATCAGTTTATGATCGGCTGAGAGTACAGGCCGAAGCTCAAAGGGTTTTTGAAGCTGAATGCTTATTGGTTCGCTGCCGCATGAACAGCTCTTTGCAATAAGGGGTACATTGCATTTTGGACACCAGTATAGTATTTTTTTGACCGCAGACTCACGTATCACATTAATAAAAGGGGGCTTTGGGGGTATAAGAGTAATGTTTATGGCGCCTTTATAGCAGATTCTGTTAAAAAAAATTTTTTCTTTTTATTCGCAAATCCTCTCTTCGCCTGAGAAGATGCACATCCGGTCTTCTTCTAAAGAGATTAGTGTCACATTTCGATCACGTGCAACATCACAGGCAAGCGATGTGACGGCACCTGATGTTGCGATAACAGGAATCTGCGCAAAGAGGCATTTTCTTACTGTTTCGGCAGAGACTCGCCCGCTTAAAACCAAAAAGCAGTCGCAGGGCAGGCAGTGGCTGAGAAATGCCTTTCCCACCGCTTTGTCAAGTGCATTTTCACGCCCTATATCGCCTGCCTCTGCAAGTGTTTTTTCATTAGTAAAAAGCCCGGCAAAATAGATTTCTCCGGTCACATCTGTCTCTTCAGATGACTTTATAATTTCCGCCGCTTCCAGAATTCTTTCTGCGGAAAAGACAACTCCTTTGGGTGCATAAGGTATTGTTGAATAATCTACAATAACAGTGCCCCCACCACAGCCGGAGAGAACTGTTCTTTTGGTAAAAAGCATTTTTCTTGGGTTTAAGGTGATAATGCTGACCCGGTTTCCCTCCTCAAAAACCGATTCTATCTCTCCTGCATCCGTGATTATCCCTTCAGTTAAAAGATAGCCTGCGGCGTATTCTGAAAGATTCTCCGGACTTACAACTGCTGTTGCAGCCTGCCTTCCATTTACGTAAACTGATACTGCCGACTCTTCTGCGATATCTGTTTCACAAGGGCCCCTTATTCCCTCGTTTACTTTTGTACACAGGTATTTTTTATGCATCTGACCCATTCCCAAAAAACATCATCTGTTTTAATCTGTATATTTTTTATCTGCAACTATCACTTTCTTATCGCTTTTATTTTTTTTCGCCTTTTAATTTGTCGCTTTTAAGAATCTATATTCTATCGCTACATATTGCAATAATAATGCATATAATAAAAGGCAGCTGCCTATTGCATGTATGTGCCAAGAATAATCTCCGAGACCTCCTTTGGCATAGCCTTCATGCAGTGATGCGGACTTTCAAGCTCATATAATGCCCAGTTGTCCTTTTGGGCATTTCTTTTTATTTCTTCATATGTGCATTTTCCGGCTGCAATAAATTCACTTTTTGTGCAGTGAACATAAACCTTAGGGACTTTTCTTACTGTCTCCTCATCAAAAAATAGCCGGTCAGTAAGGGGTCTTTCGGGAATAAGCCCGAAACTGTCCACAGGAACACCGCACCGCTTTAAAATTCCTATGAGAGAATCCCCGCTTTTTGGAAAAGCCGAATCAAGATATATAAGTTTAGAAATTTTATCAGGCATTTTTGTACATACGCCAGTAATGACCATAGCAGCATAGCTGTGTCCGACAAGAATTACTTTACCAGGACAGTTTTTTTCGATAAGGGAACACACCTCCCGGATGTGGCCCTTAAGGGTTGTTTTTTCAGGCTCTGCCAGGGTCGGTGCAAAAACGCTGCATCCGGCATCTTTTAAAAAGGGGATTACTCCGTTCCAGACAGAAGAGTCATTGTGGCCGCCGTGAACCAGGACATATGAAATTTCAGGCATTTCTTAATGGATGTTTGGACATCCGCCAATATAAATATGGACAGTCAATACAGGCGGTCAAAAAAAATTATTGGAGGAGGTTTTTTCCGATTAAATACGCTTTTTCCATATATTCCTTGTAGTCAGTCACAGGAGGCTTTCTTCCCTCATCAAGGTCAGCTGCTATAAGGCTGTCCTTAACGCCTAACCCTGTCAATCCGACTGCAAACATAAAGGATTCAATGCCGCTTTTAAAAAAACCGTCATCAGGCTGATTCTGCGTGAAGATAAACGAAACTTTTTTTGAGGCGCTTAGTTTTGGGACGAGATTAAAGTCAATGTAAGGAAACATCCTGTCAAGCCAGGCCTTTGTCTGAGCAGTGACACCGCCAAAATATATCGGCGATGCAACAACAAACCCTTCTGACTCTTCAATAAGACTGTAAATCTTTTGCATATCATCCACAACGGCACACTCTGCTGCATCAGTTTTTTTGCAGTGGTAGCATCCCCGGCAGCCTTTAATGTCAAGGTCATTTAAAAAAACAATCTCCGTTTCTATGCCCTGTTCTTTTAGTGCCCTTGCAGCCTCACCTGCAAGAACTGCCATGCTTCCTTTTTTTCGCGGACTTCCGATTAAAATTGCTGCTTTTGTCATCTTTATCATCCCTTCAGACTGGTGCTGCTATTCTTTTTCCAAGTTCAAATGCCCTCTCACAGTCTTTTGGGAAAACGGTTTCATGCCGTTTGATTCTGTCTTCGGGATTGCAATAGCTGAATTCTACTTTTGAATAATCCTGAAACTGTAGTGTTTCGGTGCAGAACAATGACTCGCAGTCTCCAAAAGTCCTTGCTAAAAAATTTTCACAGCTGTCTGTATAAACACTGTAAAACTCTTTTCTTTGCTCTTCGGATACATTCATCGTGTAGATGAACGCTGTTTTAATCTTTTTTGGAAACAATGAGACAGGAGGATTTGCATAAACAAGATATGGAAACAAAAGCCGCTCCATAAACGACCGCATCTCACCTGTTGCGCACCCAAAATAAATTGGCGATCCAAGAATTATTCCATCGGCCTCTCTGATTTTATCAAGGACGGGGGCAAGAGAGTCTTTAATTGAACATCTCCCGTAGCTCTTTTTGTCTTTTAATTTGCAGGCAAAGCAGCTTGTGCAGCCTTTGAAATCAAGATCGTAAAGATGAATGAGTTCTGTTTCTGCACCCCTGCGATTCGCAGCCGGACAGTGCATTTTCAAGAAGTTCTGCTGTATTCCATTTCTTTCTCGGACTTCCGTTAATTCCAATTACTTTCATTTAAATCTCCATTTTGTATTTTTCTTTTTGCAATTTTCTTTTTGCAATTTTCTTTTTGCAATTTTTACTTCCAAATAACTTCAAGAGGCTTTTTTCCGGGGATACCGGATGGCTCGTATTCCGGGTAGCCAAACATCATTGCATATGATATCCTGCGGCCTTTTAAAATTCCAATCTCTTTTTGCAATGGTTCATACGAAGATGCCGCCATGAATAAAAATCCGGCCCAGCATGTCCCAACTCCAAAAGCAGGCGCTGCAATATCAAAATGCGTCATTGAAATGATTCCATCAACAACAGCCATCGGATTGTCATCAGGTATATGGGATATGGCAAGGTGAGGAGCACCGCGGCAGACGACATCATAGCCTTTATTCCATCTCTCAAGCAAAAACGGCACATATCCGCTTATAGGATGGGGTGAATTAAGAAGTGTTTTCATCCATTTTGCCGTCAGGCTGGCAATTCTTTTTACCTTTTCTGAATCATGGATGATTATCCATTCAACCGGCTGGCCGTTTCCTCCTGATGCTGAATAGCGTGTGATATCTAAAATTTCAAGAATTGTTTCACGAGGAACCGGCTCTTTTCTGTAATTTCTAATTGAGCGGCGCTGTTTTTTTATGTAAACTGCCAGGTCTTCTGAAGATACATAACCCGCATCTATTGCAGGCACCTCCTTTTTACCCGGATGCGGGTTTAGCACAAGTGCTTCTGAGGGGCAGAACGCCTCACACTGGCCGCACTGTATGCAGACTCCTGACATTTCGCCGGGAACATACGGATAATCAGCGTCTTTTTCTTTTGAGATTATTCCCATAGGGCATATATCCGGACATACGCCGCAACCCGTGCAGAGGTTTTTATCAACATCTAAATTTGTCATTTCGTCTCCTTTTTTAACACACGCAATGAAACAAATTCAACTAAAATTTACATGGATTTGCAGATTTCTTTTTTTTCAAAGTCTAAACAGACATTGAACAACAAATTTTCAATACTTGCATTTTTACAGTTAGGGAATTTTTAACCCTTAAGAAATAATGCACTTCAGGAGAATATATAATCCATACAGTCAATAAAGAAATATACTTTCATATTGGTAACTATGCCTTTTACAAAAAACGGAAAAAACTATCACTGCCCTGTTGAGGCTGCTCTTGACGTAATCGGAGGGAAATGGAAGCCTTTAATACTCTGGGCTCTTGGAGATGAAACTCTTCGTTTTAACGAACTGCAGAAAAAACTCTTCAATGTAAACACAAAGATGCTCACAAAACAGCTAAGAGAGCTTGAAGAGGACGGAGTAATTATTCGGACTGTTTATCCGCAGGTTCCGCCGCGGGTTGAATACTCAATAACAGATTTTGGAAAGACGCTGATACCAATTCTTGAGGCTCTCTCGGCATGGGGGGCGGACTATCTTGGAATTGATAAGGATTCACTTCATAAATGCTGCTCAAAATCAAAAAAAGCCGGCAGTGACAAAGAAAATCAGAGTTCTTAAAAAAGATAGTTTAAATTTTTTATATTTTTTTAGGCTTTTTCAGAGCCAGTTTATTGTCGGATTATTTCTCTTTGGAATTGCGTGCGGGACAAACTGCGGATATCCAAACATCAGTGCGTTAGAAAATAGCCTGTCCTTTGGTATTTCAAGCTCCTTTGAAATCGGCTCATAAAACATTGCAGCGCCTGCAACAAACCCGGCCCAGCACGTTCCAACTCCATAAGCTCCTGCGGCAGTCTCAAATTGAGAAAGAGCAATTACTGAATCAACCTGTGCAAGAGGATTGTTTATTGGTGCATGTGCTACTAAAAGGTGAGGTGCACCGCGGCATATTATGTCGTATCCGCTCTCCCATGCACTGATAAGTCCGGGTGCAAAGGCTGCCATCGGATGAGGAGTGTTTAACAGAGTCTTCATCCACTCAATAGTAAGCGCTGAAATTCTTTTCACTTTTTCTCTTTCATACACAACAGTCCACCCGACAGACTGTGCGTTGCACCCTGATGGTGCGTAGCGGGCAATGTCAAGAATATCAAGGATTGTGTCGCGGGAGACAGGCTGTGTTTTGTAG
>JAEWWL010000001.1 GCA_023396365.1 Methanobacteriota archaeon | reverse complement strand
AAAAAGTGTTTAGTTAAATTTAAAGGATAAACAGCGGTGCAAATACAACAGCCACAATGCTCATGAGCTTTAAGAGGATGTTGATTGCAGGTCCTGATGTGTCTTTAAACGGGTCACCGACTGTGTCGCCTGTGACACCAGCCTTGTGTGCATCAGAGCCTTTTCCACCGTAATTTCCAAGTTCAATGTACTTCTTTGCATTGTCCCATGCACCACCGGCGTTTGCCATTGTGATAGCAAGCATGAAACCAGAAACAAGTGAACCGGCAAGAAGTCCTCCAAGTGCGCCTGCACCCAGAAGCTTTCCAACAACAAGAGGTGCTGCAATAGCAAGAACACCTGGTGCAATCATCTCTTTTAATGCAGAGTGAGTTGAGATTGCAATGCACTTTTCATAGTCGGGATCAGCTGTTCCTTCCATTAAGCCGGTAATTTCCTTAAACTGTCTTCTGACTTCAATTACAATTTCATAAGCCGCACGTCCGACAGCCATCATTGTCATTGATGAGAAGAGGAACGGAAGCATTGCACCTATTAAAAGACCAATGAATACTCCTGCGTCCATGACATTTATGTATTCAAGACCTACTGCAATGCCATATGATGCAAAGAGTGCGAGTGCTGTTAAAGCAGCTGAGCCTATTGCAAATCCCTTTCCGATTGCAGCGGTTGTGTTTCCTACAGCATCGAGTGTGTCAGTAATTTTTCTGACTTCAGGCTTCTGGTGGCTCATCTCTGCAATACCGCCGGCGTTGTCTGCAACAGGGCCGTATGCATCGACTGCAAGTGATATGCCAAGTGTTGCAAGCATTCCAACAGCTGAGATTGCAATACCGTAGAGTCCTGCAAGCTGGAATGAGATGTAGATTGCAACTGCAATTACAACTACAGACCAAACAGTTGACTCCATTCCCTTTGCAAATCCTGTTATGATGTTAGTTGCCGCACCAGTCTCACATGACTTTGCAATTGTAAGGGTTGGCTTTCTTTCGTATGATGTGTAGTACTCTGTAATCTGGCCGATTATGAATCCGGCAATAAGACCTGCAATTGTTGCAAGGAACACTCCGAATCCGAAGCTTCCAAGGAGCATATTTGTAATAAAGTATGTTGCAACAACAACAATTATGAGCGCAACAATAAGGCCCATGTTAAAGGCCATGTGAATTGCTGATGACTCTGTCTTTTTTGTGCGGACAAAAAATGAGCCGATAATCGCTGCGACAATTCCAAGTGCTGCAATAAGCATCGGAACAAGCACAACATTCATCATGGGAATGCCCGGGAATGTGAGTGCTGCTGTTGATGCTGCAAGAAGCATTGTTGCAATGATTGAGCCCACGTATGATTCATAAAGGTCTGCACCCATTCCGGCAATGTCACCGACGTTGTCACCAACATTGTCTGCAATAACTGCCGGGTTTCTGGGGTCATCCTCCGGAATTCCTGCCTCAACTTTTCCTACAAGATCTGCACCAACATCAGCTGCCTTTGTAAAGATACCTCCGCCAACACGGGCAAAGAGTGCAATTGAGGATGCACCGAGTGAGAATCCTGCAAGAGTGTTTACAATAACTGTCATCTCAGAGCCTGCAAGCATGTTTGAAAGCCCTATGAATGCTGCGGAGAGACCTAAAAGGCCAAGACCAACAACACTCATGCCCATGACTGTTCCTGATGCAAAAGAGACCTTAAATGCCTCTGCAATGCCGTGTGTAGCGGCATGTGCTGTGCGTCCGTTAGCACTTGTTGCTGTAAACATTCCTATGTATCCTGCCATTGCGGAGAGTACTGCACCAAGGACAAAACATCCTGCGGTTAAGACTCCGTTCTGTGGCAGAAGTACTGCAATAATAACTGCAAGCACTACGACAAATACTGCGATTGCACGGTACTGCCTGTTAAGGTAGACCATTGCACCGGTGTGGATTGCCGCAGTGATCTTTTTTATGACCTCTGAACCCTCGTCCTCTTTTCTGACACTCAAAAATGAGTATCCGGCAAAAAGAAGACCTATGAGAGCACATACAGGTGCCAGATAGACCAACATATCCATAATTTTTTCAACCATCCCTCTGGGAAACCCTGATTTATAGAGACCCCAAAGTACCAATTTGCCTATAGTTATTATCTTCAATAATTAAAATCAATCCGGTTTGCATCGACACCTGACAATTTTAAATTCAACAATCAACGAAACAATTATGAAAGCCAAAGACTTTTCCATGATATTTTTCTGTTTTATCAGGGATCAGCAGGCAGCTAATAAAATAACCGGAATACTTATTTGAATCATTTCCCTTCCAAAAAAATTAAAAAATAAATTATCAGCCGGATTTTTAATTTAAATTATTAAACTATTCAATAATCTCTGGAGAGTCGCCGGAAAAGTCATAAAGGGTGCATTCAAGCGTTTGCAAATCTACCATATATGCCCTTGCAGGTGTCGGCTGGATATTCATCTGCTTTTGAAAAGATGTCTGGGACTGCCATGTTCCGGTGTTTATACATAAAACTCCCCTGTACTTTAGCTGACCGCAGATATGCACATGGCCTGTGTGAAGAATCTCGGGGATCGGGTCGATTACAAGTTTGTCCTCCTTTGATGCATTTATGGGTGTCCGAAGGCCGTATGTACATGCGAGGTGGCGTCTTTTAAGCATCTCTTTCATCATCTCCTCCGGATGAGTGTATGATGCTCCAGGAATCATTGATATTAAATCATCAAAAGACCTTCCGTGATACATTAAAACACGTACGCCCTGAAGGTTAATCAGTGCCGGGTTTTCAACAAGGGTTGCATTTTTTGGAAAATGCTGTGTGAATATATCTGGAAGGCCGGGCTGCGGTTCAGAGCCTCTGATTGCATCGTGGTTTCCTGGTGAGACTATTATGCTCATATCTTTTGGAAGATTTGAGAGCATCTCTGCAAAAATTTCATACTGCCTGAAGATATTGGGCACTGTAAGCTCTTTGTCCTGATCAGGATAAATGCCGATTCCGTCAACAAGGTCACCTGCAATTAAAAGGTACTGCGCACCGCATGTACACAACCACTTTGAAAACCTGTTCCATTCATCCTGAAGAAATGTATCGCTTCCTACATGCACATCAGATATGAAAACAGCTTTGCCCGGTTTTTTGCTTTTATACGGGGCATTGTTGAGAGGAATATCCGGACGGTAAAGTGCATCTGCAAAGACGATTGTTCCTTCATTTGAAAGAGTGCCTTTGACCATTATAACTTCGTCAGGTATAAGCCTTTCAGCTTCGGCAAAGACTTCCTGGCGTTTTTTTTCCTTTTCAGAATCTTTGTTTGCATATGGGGAGGAGTTGTTTTGGGGATTGTAGAAAAGGACATTGATGTTATCTGTCGGATCTTCGAGAACGGCTATTCTGTGTCCTTTTGCAGTGTTCCTGACCTCTGATACCATCCCTATAATAGTTACTGTCTGCTGCCTGTAGCGGGTCGTCTGTGTAAGTGCAGAAACCGGCATAGGATCGCCTCTTCCGCGGAGCATCTTTGCAAGTTTGTCATACCTGTCCCTGAAATAAAAGATAAAATCCGTATATTCGGCGCCTCTGTTCTTCTCTTCAGGTACGCCGTAAACAACCTCAAAGTCAGCAGCAGAAGAAAACCTTGTACCGTCTGTCTCTTTTGCACTGCTTTGCGCCTCTTTTGATTCAATGACAGGTTCTGATAAGGAAAGCCGCGGAGCAGCAGGTTCAAAATATCTATCTTTCCATCCGGGAATATGCTGGGGAAGCGCCACGGGAGCGTTCTTTGGGACGTTTTTTATTATCTGGTCAATCAGATATGAAGGGTCATCAGACTCCCTGATTTTCATTACTACGTCAAGGTGAACCTGAAGATTTGCCTCAAGAAATTTCTCAACAATTTCTCTTCCCGTGACATCCAGCATTATTACAGTTTATGTTTGTCATGATCTGTAAAAAATGGTTGTTAATATAAAACCAAAAAAAATTCTACCTTCAATTTATTATCTTGACCGACAAATTAATTTAAAAAAGGTGCACTCTATGGCATTTGAAGAGACAATAATTTTTTATTCATCAGAAGATGCAGAAGTTTTTTCAAAAAAACTTCGCGAGGACGGTATGCGGACAAAAACAAAGACCGTCAAGGCCCTTGTAAAAGATACTCTCTGCAAGGCGCAGATAAAAGATATGAGGGATTTTTTCATTGAGGAGTCTGAAAATTTCTCAGAAGATGAAAGTGAAATAAGCGCTCTTTTAAAAGAGGCATACAGCACAGTAATCTCAGAGCTTGAATCAATGGAAAGAAGCGTCTTTGAATTTCTTGATCTGAGAAATGACGGGGAGTGCATCTCGGATGATCCTGAGGTCGCACGTTTTCTTGATATGATAAAGCAGGAGGGCGGTGTGGCAAAGCTTGGAGAACTTGCAATGCAGGGGGATTTGTTTGCATCACGCATGATGAGAATTATTCCGGCCCTTGAGGAGAACGGGATGATTGAGGTGCGTGATGAAAAGAAGTACCTGAAGAAGACTAAGGAGGCAAATGAGATTGTAACTGCAATGCCTTCTGATATGCTTCTTGAAGGCTCATCACAGGAGAGCAGGAAAAAATTCAATATAAAAACTATCGTCAATGTGATGTCCGGGTCTGAGTATCATGTGACGACACCGCCTGAATTTGCATTTAAGGTAGATTTGAATGAAATTGACAGTCTTTTTGAAGGCCTGAACTTTGAAGAGGAGTCTTTTGTCCGGCTAAAGGAGAATATTTTTTTAAAAACACTTATTGCCGAGAGGATTATTGACTTTTTAAAACAGAAAGAAAAGGCCTCTGCAGAGGAGATTTCAGAGGAGATAATGGATGTCAGAATATCATTAAAAGAGACGGGGGATGAATTTGTATTTGATTTGGAGAGCGAATACATTGCAGAACTCCTGTCAGATATGAAAAAATTAGGTATTGTAAAGGGAAAAGGCAACAGGTACAGGTGCTGAAGACTAAAGTGCTTTGGCCTGCAATAATCAAAATGAAAAATTAAATTATAATTTAAAAAAAACTGTAACTATTCAGCCATTAGATCCTGAACATTGAAGGGCTGACCTTCGGCCAGTTTTTTCAGAGCCTCATACACCGACTTCCCATTTTTTCTGACAGTTGAGATATACCCTCTGATTCTGCAGAAAA
>JAEWWL010000007.1 GCA_023396365.1 Methanobacteriota archaeon | reverse complement strand
AAAATTATTTAATTTAAGGCTGTTGAAAATTCATCTGCCAGGTTATTCATAAGAGTTTTCATCTCTTCAATTCTGACTTTCATCTCTGTGACATCACCCTGAAGAGTTATGGGCACCATATTTACATTAAGTCCTGAGATTCTGTACTCTGCAGAGTATAGGTTGTTCCTTGCAGATGCAAGTGCACTATCAGCTGTTAATATCTCCATCTCCCAGTTGTATTTCTCATACAGTCCTGCATAAGACTCTGCTTTATTGTAATGCTCAATGACATTTGCAAGGTCCATCATTGCTGCAATCATATCGATATAGGAGCATGAAAGAGTCCGAAGAGCATATATTTTTTCTGCTTCTTCATTAGATGAAGGCTTTGCTGCTGATAAAGCATCAAATATTGTTTTAAATTCACTTTCAGATGCCAGAAGTTTTGCACGGATGTTTCCCGGATTGTCTGTATTCCAGTTTATTGAAAACAGCCTGTTCTCTGCGTTTTTCATGGCCTTTAAAATATCATCATCATCTGAATTTGAACTATCAGGGGAGATGCATCCTGATGCAAAAATTATCAGAAATAGTGACAGTATGCACAACACAAAGAAAAAATTGCAAATTTTGCTGATTTTCATTTAATTCCAAACTCCGTTTGATATAAATAATGATGATAGTATTTATTAATAATCAGTTTAATCTCAGGATATAAATATTTAATTTAAATTTTGCTTTAAATTAATATTTTATCTGATTTTTTGCTCTTAAAACACAATTCAGTTGCTTATTCTATTTTTTCAATAGTAATTTTAATTTTGTCCCCCTGCTTCATGCAGTGACCTTTTGGAACGTCTATGTTAAACCATAATCCGTAAGGGTTCTCCTGATTTTTTTCAACAGAATCCTGATGAGTGCTCTGGTTCATCAGGCAGTCTTTGTTCTCGTCAATATTTGCAATAAATTCTATATCTGATACAAATTCAATGATATTTTTTGACATAATAAAAATAAGGCTGAAAAATATATTTAGTTAACGAAACTGCCAAACAACCTTCTCCTGAAAAAAAAGTTTATTGCCCGGATATTTTCTTAAAAAAACCTGGCAGAATTGTATTGGAATTGTCTAAATAAATCGCTATTTCTGTCTGTTTGGACCTGTTTAGATTCGGTTTTAAAATATGTGATCTTCCGCCAAATTTAAAAGACTAATTCAAAGAGAGAGACGCGGAGTCACTTTCCATGTTGTGCTGTTTGAGTAGCTCCAGCGGGAGATTTCAAGTTCATCACATATTTCTGCAAGTATTGCAAGATTTGTTCCAACTTCTTTTGGTGAGAGACCCAAATCCTTTGCAATGTACTTCGACTTGAAGTATCGCTTGCCTTTTTCAAGACCGGATTTCAGATAGTATAAAATTCGATCCTGTGTGGATGTGTATTCAGAATTAACTTCTTCTTTTGCGCTCATATTCTCCTCTGCAGGTCAAATCTTTATTAGTTAAACGTCTATATATATTTTTCGCATATTTTTGCCTTTTTTTTGAATTTTGAGATTCATAATACACTGAATATCAATGCCGGCAATGTATAATCAAGATTGGTTTTTATATATAGATAAAAACTGATAAAAGATAATATCTGTTTTATTTAATTTATTCTACAGGAAATTGTCCGATTTTTCGGATCAGCTCATTTACAACAATATCCCTCATGCCTTCAACAAATTTTATTGAGCCGACAACAAGGTGGCCTCCTCCGTTCACTCCCCCGCCGTCGATTTCATCCCTTAATTCGCGTACCATCTGCGGAATATTCATAAGGACGCCTCTTGATCTTATGACAGCAAAGTCCGGGCCGATTCCAAGTGTAACAACAGGTTTTCCTTCGTTCTTCCTGCATAAAATGTCATGAATTTCTCCGGAAGTTTTTCCCGGGGGCGGGAATGTGAAGCGGTGTGCAAATATTTCAACATCAATTGTAAACAGATGTGAGCCGTTTTCCAAAAGGCTGTCTTTTACATGCGGAAGAGAGGTCTTAAGCTGCTCGCTGATTGCAAGGTTTGCCTCATCAACAAGAAGCTTAATGAATTTTTTATGCCTGTCTGTATTATTGTTGACATTAAGAATATCTTTTACAATCTCTTTTCCGTCATTAAATCTTAGCCAGAACTGCTCATAATCCAGTGCAAGAGCAATATCTTTGCAGTCCTCTTCTGAATATTTATCAGCGGCAACAGCGAGGTATTGTTTTCTTTCAGGCGCTTCACTTCTGTCTCCGACAGCGGCAACCGCCGGGAAGTGTTTTATCTCATCCTCAATGCCCGGGTAAATCATTCTTGCAAGTTCAGCACCAAGCATTCCTGCGGTAACGCCAAAATCCCCGCCGACATGATAGGGATTTACGTGAGCTTCCAGGTATTTGTCAATTGATTCATCGGGATGGTGGTGGTCGACAACAACAATCGGCAGGTCATATACTTTTGCAACCTTATACGATGGTTCATCCTCTTCTGTTGAGCCGTTGTCCATCATTAAAATCAGAGGAAGTTTCTGGCCAAAGCGGACGTTGTCCCTCAGTGCAAAATCAAGGTCTCTTGTAACATCCTCTATCTCATAGAAAGGCGCTTTTGACGGAGCACGTTTGAAAAGATGGCTCTCTGCATCAGAGTCTCCTCCTTCTTCCCTGATTAATGCAATTATTGCCTTTTCAACTGAAACTGCCGCAACAATTCCGTCTGCATCTGCATGATGCCTTAAGACTATGGGCTGGTTTGTGAAAATTGCTTTTCTTAATATCTGTGCAACCTTCTGCATCTCGGGTTTAAGCTTTTCCAAAACTTCGCTTTCTATTAAGAAGGGAAGATCCTGAGGCTTTGCTCTTTCCTCGGTTGCCTTTGCAATACGCTCTTTTACCTGCTCTTTTTCTTCAGCGGTCAGTGGCTCCATGTAGCTTACTTCAATCTGAAGCTGGCCGTTTCTCATCATGACCTCTCCGGAAACATTGACCATATCTCCAAGTTCAACCTCAGGATATGCACGTTTTCCGGCTTCAATAAATGCAGCTGCATTCTCAGAGCCTGTTTCATCAACAAGTGTGAATATTGTAGGCCCTGTTGTCTGCTTAATCTGGGCAACCTCGGCCGCAAGATTTACATTTCTTCCGACACGGTTTTTAAGATCTGAAAGGCGAAGAGATGCTCTTTTGCACTGAACAGTTTTTATTTCAATTTCACCTTCTATTAAGACTTCCTCAAGATCAATGTTTCCATTGTCGCGGATGTTGTTTACATGAACGTAAACTGTCTCGCCCTCTTTATGATCAGATTTTACATTGCTGATATGTATCAGGCCCTTTACGTGATTGTTTAAGTAAACAAAAGTTCCGAATTTTGCAAAACCCTGAACCTTAACCTCGTATGTGTTTCCAACGGCAATATCATTAAGTTCACAGTTGGAACCGAGGCGATACACTACATTTTTCAAATTATCCATTAATTCACTTCCAGTTATAAAATTTTAATTTTAAGTCTTATTTTATCAGTAGAAATCCGTGTTCTCCTGATGTCCGGAGAGATTTCTAAGTCTGCATTCACCATCACGCCTTCCTTTTGCAATAATTGTGTCATCGGCATGTATTACGTCATTTTTACCCGGACGATACTTCCAGCGGCCTTTGCTGTTAATTGCAAGAACCGCCATGCCTGTAACTGTTTCAAGTGATGCTTCTTTTAGCGTTTTTCCATTAAGTGAGGAATTTTTACCTACGTTTACTTTTGTTATGATTTCATCTGACTCACGGACAATTCTTTTGAATACCGGGGGAATTTCAATATCCCGAATAATTACGTCAACTATTGAAGATGCAGCATTGCTGATATTTTCAGCAAATGATGACATATACAAAAGGCCTCTTAAATATTCAACATTTGAAATTCTCTTTGCGGCTTCCAAAATCCATAAATCAAGCCTGTATCTCATATCATCCATTCGTGAATCAAGTGCAACCACTTCATCAGCAACTTCTCTGTTGTCAAACAGAAGAGATGTGTATGCAAGGCCGACTGCAAGCTCACTTTGATCTTTCATCTCAATTATAAGAGATACGGCTCTGTCAAGATCCGATACAATTGCATCTTCAGGCTCATCTTCGGCCTTTTTGGGAATAATTCCTGCTATTGAATAAAAAGGCGATATTCCGCCTTCAAGACCTTTTGCTATCAGAATGTCACCATCAAGAATTCTTGTTTCCCTGTCAGGATCATAGATCCAGGATACTCCTCTTCTGATAGCGATAACCCTCATGCCTGTTGTACTCTGGAGTTTCTGCTCTCCAAGTGTTTTGCCGTCGATCTGACTGTTTTCCTGAATTTTTACTCTGATTGTTACTTCTTCCGCCTCTGGCAGCGCCAGTCTGAGTTTTGCAGGAAACTTTACGTTTTTTAGAATAATTGTTGCAATTTCTGAAGCTGAATTCGAAATTTTTTCTGCGGCCTCGGCCACCTGAAGCATTCCGCTCATTGATTCTGCTTCGTCAATTCTTCTTGCACCAAGAATACTCTGAATTCTCGCCTGGTATACAAGCTGATTCATACTTTCTTCAAGGTTCAAAACTTCATGTGCAATATCTTTATTCTCAAAAAGAATTGCAGAATAAGCCAGATCAACCATCAGCTCGGCGATATCCTTCATTTCTATAAGGACATCCTTAAAGCTTACCGGCTGATATTCTAATTCTGTCATGGGTTTATATTCTAATATTTATTGTTCTGCTAAATAGATATTTGTAAGTATTGTAATCAGACAACGATGCTGATAATAGTCACAAGAACACTTGCCCCCAGGAGATCAATAAAGCTTGTAATAACAGGTATTCCGAAGTTATCCGGGTCAAAACCTTTTCTAAATGAGAGACTTGCAGTTAAGTACCCAATCAGGTTTACAAATGTAATTACAATAAGGCCTGCGGCAAGACTTACAAAAAGCATCACCAAAATTCCGGGAGACTCCATTCCCATATGCACAGCAAAATAGTCAGCAAGAAGTGCAAGTATTGGCATTAATATGCAAACGTAAAGATAAGTCATTAAAAAATGCCTGAATACTTCTCTTCCGGGAAAAATTTCGGGCCTGATTTCTCCCATGTGCATCTCCGTTGCAAGCCTTGAGCTTAAAATTCCGCCAATTGAGCCGCAGCCGCCGGTGAAAGGTGTAATAAGTATCAGAAATGCTGAATACAAAATAAGATTCTCAAGATTTGATGCATATGTAATTCCTGCAAATGTGCAGATAAGTGAGAGGGGAATTAACAGAATAAGCATCTCTGATGAGATAATTTTTACCTCCTCACCTGAGCGGAATGCAGCAAACAAACTCAGAATTAAAAGACCAGTGACAGGAATAATGAATAAACTGCGCATCTGCTCCGGGAAATCAAGAATGAATAGAGCTGTTACAACAAGGACAGGTATTGTGATTAGATCGGCTGCCGTTGTAATGGACGGTGATCCAATCATATCAAGATCAATTCCTCTTCTGTAGCTTAAGATAATTATAAGAATTGCAAAACCCATCACGATAAAGCCTGATATAACACCTGAAAGCACTGAGATTGCAATATAGTCTGTGCATGACAATTCCCTAAATCCAAATATGTAGGATATTGCATATGCAAACAATCCCAGGGCAAAAGCTGTAAGAATTGATATTGCAAGTGAAACTCTTGTATTTAATCCAAGAACACTTCTTTTTGAAAAATCAATTTCAAATTCACCAAGATGCATCGATGAGGAGAGTCGTGATGCCAAAACCCCGGAGATGCTTCCCCGCATATTAATAGATGCAGGAACAAGAATTAAAAGTCCGGGCAGGTATGCCAAAATATCAGAAATTGAGCCAAGATATATTCCGGCAGCTGTTGCGGCAGCAGCACTTATCAAAAGAGCTGCAAATCCTATTGCAAACAGGTGAATCTGATAAAAGTCTATTGCCGGATATTTCATCATCATCACCCATATTTAATCATCCCCGAAATGGTATTTCAAGCACACTGAGATCATCAGGAGCAAGAATTTCGCCTTTGAATGTTTGCTCTGCATCCTGTATATGGTTTGTCATATTGGTGTATCGTGAACTTATGTGTACAAGTGCAAGACGCTGTGCATTAATCTCTGATGCAATCTCTCCTGCTTCACCGGCTGTTGAATGAAAAACTTCTGCTGCTCTTTCTTTTTCAGAGTCATCATAAGTTGAATCATGAATTAAAAGATCTGCATCAGCTCCCCACTGCTTCCAGTTTTCACAGTCCGGGCGGGTATCGCCTGTATAGACAATCTTTCTGCCCGGGCGTGGCATGCCCATAACATCAGATGGATTAATTGTTGCATCAGTCCCGTCAATTTTTACTGTAACTGTCTGACCCTGCTGGAGTTTTCCAAATAAAGGTCCCGGCTTTACACCAAGCTCTATTGCCCTCTCACGGTTGAAACGGCCGGGTCTTTCATCCTCTGCCAGAATATATCCAAGGCAGGGCATTCCGTGTTTTGATGAAAATGCACGGACTGTATAGCCGTTGAAGGGAATTACTGAATTATCTTTTATTTCATTTGCGATGATCTTAAATCCGAGTTTTGTCCTTGATATTCCTTCAAGATTTGCAACAAATTCATTTATCCATTTTGGACCGTAAATCATTAAAGGCTCTTTTCTTCCCATAAATGACATTGTCTGGACAAGCCCCGGAAGGCCGAGGTAGTGATCTGCATGCCAGTGGGTGATAAATACTGCATCAACAGTAAATCCTGTTCTTGCACGCATCATCTGCTGCTGGGCGCCTTCACCGCAGTCAAAGAGCAGGGTGTCTGATCCTCTTCTTATCATTATGCATGAAGGATTCTTGTTTGGTGTTGGAAGCGCTCCGGCAGTCCCGAGAAAATAGACCAGAAGTGTCTCACCGCTCATAAAAAGCACCTCTTTATAATCTCATAACTTCTTTTTGCCTCTTCAATACTTCTTCCTTCAACAACACATATTCCAGAAAATTTTTTCTTTATTGCCATGCCTGCTTTATCCCAGTTGATGTTTCCTTCTCCCAAAGCGCTGTGCTCATCTTTTTTTCCGTTGTTGTCGTGGATATGAAAATGTGTTGCCATGCCTGCTTTTTTTAAAAATGCATCTGTTTTTCCGGCTGTGTTTGCATGGCCCAAATCTATTGTAACGCCAAAGCCTTCGACATCATCAGTCATCCCGAAAATTTCTTCAGGGTCAATGCATAAAAAGTCAGGAATCTGCGGCATATTTTCAAGGCATGCCGTAACTCCTGCATCAAGAGCTGCTTTTCCAATCTCTCTTAAAGCCTCTTTGTGAAGAGACCATACTTTGTCGGGAACAAGCTTTGCCGAAGGGGAGAGATACCCGGGATGTATTGTAACCTTATCTGTGATATCTGATGCCAGATGAACACATTCAGAAAGCTGTCTGACGGACTCTTTGTATATAGGATAGTTTAGGGATGCAAGATTTAGATCAGCGAAGGGTGCATGAACACTCGCTTTAAGAGCGGTAGTTTCAAGGACTTCTTTTATCTTTGAGTAAAGAGCGGGATTATCAAGCCTGTAATTGCCGTCGGCTGAGATTTCCCAGCCTGAGTATCCGGCATCCTCAATTTCATAAACCCATTCAATGGATGACCAGACCTTTGAAGATGAGGCGAAGAAAAATTCAATGCTCATTTTTTAAACCTTATCTCTTCAAGAATTCTTCTGGCGTTGTCCTCAAATTCTGAAATTGTCCCTTCATTTTCAATTAAATAATCCGCCATTGACATGGCATTTAAAAGACCCCAGCCGGCTTCTCTTTCATCACGCTGTTTAAGGCTTTTTTCATCAGCCTGATCATCTGAGCGCCCTCTCTGTGATAAACGCTTTAATCTTGTCTCAAATGAAGATTCAACTGCTATTAAATTGAAATTTTTAAAATGTTTTATAAAAAATTCAACCTCTGCATCACCTCTTATTCCGTCAACAAGAGCCACTTTGGAATTTAAGGCTTCAATAAGCGGGACTGATAATTTTGCAAGGGCATCCATTCCCATTCCCTGCCGCAGGCATCTGGACATCTCGCCCATATTTTTGTCATTTAATTTAAGTCCTGCATCAGCGACTGCGTTTCTTACGACATCGCCCATTACCACAACAGGAATATTCATCTCTTTTGCAATACGTGAAAATTCTCCCTTGCCGCTTGCCGGAAGACCAACAACACCTATTACCTGCATTTTTATCAGAATCCTTCTTTTTGGTTTAATAATTTCTTCTTGCCTGTGCAATATCTGTAAGGACTATTGAATCCGCAATAATTATCTGGTTATTCTCGTATGTTATTTCACCGTCTTCACGTGTGCGTATTCTAACCTTTCTGTGAATTTTATCTGCAATTTTTTTGAGGTCATCAAATTTAAGAGGTCTTATGTTATTCTCCACACCCTGCTGCAAAACCAGATTAAGGCCCTGTGTTTCCTTTGATATATACATCACATCATCCTCTCTTCCTGGAAACAGGGTGCAGACGACCTGAAATTCAGGCAGTTTTCCTGACATGTATGCCTCTTTGCAAAGTGCCAGGGATTTCTTTATATTTTCAACAGTTTCAGGTTTCACCTTTAAAAGCTGAGGATAATGCTCCCATCTTGTCTTGATATCCATATGAACATGGTCAACAAGGTTTTGTTTTAATAATGATTCAAGAGTATCCGGAAACGCACCGTTTGTCTGGATGCCTACTAAAAGATTCATCTTTTTGCACTGCGTTGCCAGTTCAACAAGAGCATCTTTCTGCATCGTGGGCTCTCCGCCGGAAAAAATTACGCCTGATATAACAATTCTTGACTCTTTTATCATCTCGCAGATATCATCAGTGTCCCTTATGTCCTGGCCTGACTGGATTTCCCGGTTGTGGCAGTAATGGCAGTGGACGGGGCATCCTCTTAAAAAAACTGTACATACTGCTTTTCCCCGCCAGTCAACAGTACTTAAAGGAACAAAACCTCCAAAATTAACCTTCAAAAAATCACCGGATATTATTTATTTGCATTCAGCCGACTTGAAGGTTTACAATTTGATATGAAATGGGTTAAAGTGCGGTCAGCATGACCGGTTAATACCATTTATTAAAAGGCACTGGCAGCAGGCAGATGTCAAAAATAAAGGAAACAATTTACATAAATATCTCCTACTAAATCTGTGTGGAAAAAATGAAGACTGCTCTTTCACTGTCATCACCAAAGGAATGGGAAGAAGCTCTAAATTACAATGCCGGGTTTAGGGAGATTAGAATTGATCTTATAGACAGCAAAGAGTCAGCGGATGAACTCTTAAGTCTGTGCCGGGAAAAAAATGATGACATACCAATCATAGCAACTATCAGAAGCATAAAAGAGGGCGGCAAATTTTCAAAAAGTCAAAAAGAGTGGAGAGAATTAATTGAGCCGTGGCTTTGCTGTACAGACTATGTTGATATTGAAAGAGATTTTCGTTTATTTGCACCTGAAATAAAAGCATCCAAAAAGGCAGTTATCGGCTCTGTTCATCTTGGCTATATGCCAGACAAAAGGGAATTATATGATATTGAATCGGAGCTGAGGGAGTATTGCGACATTCCAAAAATTGTTGTGACTCCAAAAAATCTAAGCGATGTCGCAGATTTTATAAAATTTACAGCAATGTCAAAAAAGCCTGTCATTACAAGTGTTATGGGTGAAGAATTTAAATTTGCAAGAGTTCCTCTTTTATTGACGGGCTCAATGCTGATTTACTGCCACTGCGGAAAGGAGGCATCAAAAGGGCAGTATCATATCAGGG
The DNA here is from genome assembly GCA_023396365.1 of Methanobacteriota archaeon. GTDB lineage: Archaea > Halobacteriota > Methanomicrobia > Methanomicrobiales > Methanomicrobiaceae > Methanomicrobium. The sequence continues at coordinate 60,683 of JAEWWL010000007.1, read as the reverse complement.
ATATAAAAAAAATAATTGAGATTTTAAGATAATTTTTTTAACGTTTTTTTTAACCTTCTCAGCGGAAATTTTTAAAAATATTATCCATTTGGATTTGATTTTTTTTCATTTTGACTCGTGCAATTAAAAAATATCCTGCAATTTTAAATTTTTAAAAAGATTGAAAATAATAATTGTCAGAGAACATATTTTTAAATAACATTGGTGATTACTATAGGTAAATATCATAGAAGAGGTATATCATTATGACTAATTCACAATCATTTGAAGTAACAGTAAAAGAGGCGCTTCACGAAGACGCAGGAAGGGGAATTGCAAGAATAAGTATTGATGTGATGAATGCCCTTGGCCTTCGAAGCGGCGATGTGATAGAAATTGCGGGAAAAAACAAAGCTGCCGCAATTGTCTGGACGGGATATTCACAGGATACAGGAAGGGCAGTTATCAGAATTGACGGAAACACCCGCGGCAATATTCAGACAGGCATTGATGAAAAAGTAACAATCCATAAAGTTGATGCAAAATATGCCGAGAAGCTTGTCATTCATCCGACACAGCCGATATCGCTTCAGGGCGGGGAGCAGTATATTGGAAGGCTCTTAAGCGGACGCCCTGTCAGTGAAGGCCAGGCATTTCGTGTAAATATTATGGGAAATGCCCTGACATTTGTTATATCAAAGGTCAAACCCTCAGGTGTTGCAATTGTCGGGCCCAACACCGAAATTGAGATAAAGGATACACCATATCAGCCCAAAGAGGGCAAAAAAGATGTTCCGGACGTTCATTATGAGGATATAGGAGGTCTTGGAAGAGAGCTTGACCAGGTAAGGGAGATGATTGAGCTTCCGTTGAGGCATCCCGAAATATTTGAAAAGCTTGGAATCGAGCCGCCAAAAGGTGTACTTTTGTATGGTCCGCCGGGAACCGGAAAGACACTGATTGCAAAGGCGGTTGCAAACGAGGTTGATGCACATTTCATCTCACTTTCAGGACCTGAAATTGTAAGCAAATACTATGGCGAAAGTGAAGGAAAATTAAGGGAGGTCTTTGAAGAAGCACAGAAGAATGCCCCGACAATCATATTCATCGATGAAATTGACTCAATTGCACCAAAGCGTGAGGAGACAAAAGGTGAGGTTGAAAGAAGAATTGTGGCCCAGCTTCTGGCTGTAATGGACGGTCTTAAGGGAAGAGGTGAGGTAATTGTAATTGCCGCAACAAACCTTCCCGACAATATCGATCCGGCACTTCGCCGCGGCGGACGTTTTGACAGGGAGATAGAGATTGGCATTCCGGACAGAAAGGGCCGTCTTGAAATATTCCAGGTTCACTCACGCGGTGTTCCGCTTGATTTGGACGATATCGAAATCACCGCAGAAGAGAGTGTCGAACTAAGCCGCAAGTTTGCCGAGATGGGCGAAGACGAAGGAAAAAAGCATGAAAATGCAATTAAGCGCAAAAAATTCCTTGAGCCTTTCGCTGCTGTAACCCATGGATTTGTTGGTGCTGATATATCCCTTCTTGTAAAGGAGGCTGCAATGCATGCCCTTCGCGAGGAGTTAAAGGATATAAAGACCGGAGAAGATATTCCAATAGAAATAATTGAGAAGATAAAGGTTTCAAAGAGTGATTTCGAAGAGGCTTTAAGGCATGTTGAGCCTTCGGCAATGCGTGAAGTCCTTGTCGAAATTCCTGATGTCTCATGGGATGATATCGGAGGTCTTGACGATATTAAAAAAGAGCTTACCGAATCTGTTGAATGGCCTCTTAAATATCCTGAGATATTTGATAAGTTTGACACAAAGCCTCCGTCAGGAATTCTCCTGTTCGGACCGCCGGGAACAGGAAAGACGCTTCTTGCAAAAGCGGTTGCAAATAAAAGCGAATGCAATTTCATATCTGTAAAAGGCCCTGAACTTCTCTCAAAGTGGGTTGGCGAATCTGAAAAAGGAGTCCGTGATATATTCAGAAAAGCACGGCAGGCATCACCGTCAATAATATTCTTTGATGAAATTGACGCTCTGCTTCCAAAAAGAGGAGCATACAATGATTCATCACATGTAACAGAGAGTGTTGTAAGCCAGATTCTGACCGAGCTTGACGGACTTGAGGAGCTTACAAATGTGACAGTGCTTGGAGCGACAAACCGGCCAGATATGCTTGATGAAGCTCTGATGAGGCCGGGCCGTCTTGACAGAATTATCTATGTGCCTCCGCCTGATGCAGAAGGAAGAAAGAAAATATTTGAGGTTTACCTTAAAAATTCAAAGAGTATTCTTTCTGAAGATATCAGTATCGATGAACTTGTAAAAAAAAGCGAAGGATATGTCGGTGCTGATATTGAACTTGTTGTGCGTGAGGCAAAACTTCAGGCGATGCGTGAATTTATCACTATAATGGAGAATAGATCAGAAGCTGAAAGGCTTGAAATACTTGCCAATGTTAAGGTAACAAAGGCTCACTTCAATGCCGCAATGAAAAAAATTAAAAGCTCTCTGGATAAATCAGCAATTGAAGAATATGAAAGAAAGGCCTGGCCTGTTCTTTACCCGGCAGAGGAAAGGCAGGTTCTTGAAAAAGCGGCAATGGTGCTGAAGCGCTGTGATTATGCAGAAGAAAAAGAGAATACCAAAACAGCCTCTGAAAAATTAAACAGTGCAGTATATTCAAGGGTCAAAGATATAAAACTTATAAAAACACTGACAAAAGAGCTTGAAGATTCATTAAAATTGGAATAAATCTGGAGAAGATAATGCCTGAAGATAAAAAGGATGCAGATAAGGATTTCAACGAGATAATCAGAAAAATATTTGAGCAGGCTATTCATAGCGGAAAATTCCCTTTCAATGAGAATTTTTCAATAACTATAGCCGGCGGAAGAATTCCTGTTGATCTAATTCCCTCAAATATTGAAGGCCTGAAAAATAATGTGGCAAACAGTTCTGATGAAGGCTTTGTTTTAAACAATCCGCACACCGAGGTTCACCAGGACGGAGACTATGTAATTATATATGCAAATATTCCCGGCTCGGATATGTCAAACACCGCGATATCTGTAAATCAGAATACTTTATACATCTCCTCTTTTGCAGACGGAGTAAAGCATTTTGCAGAGGTAAAAATTCCTGCCGTTAAAAAAGATACGATGAAATACAAATGCAAAAACGGCGTTCTTGAAATTTCAGTGTTAAAGGGAGAGTAACTTTAACTAATTTCCCTTTTTTTATTTTAATTTTGTTTGATTTTTAATTTTGTTTGATTTTTAACTTTTTCCAGAATTTTAATAGTGTAAAAATACAATTCATTTATTTTTCTATCAGCTTTTTTTTTCCAAAAATACTTTTCTTTCAATTTGCTTTTTGTTATGTGAATTTGGAAATTAATATTAATGAATCATAACATCTAATTAAAGTATGAAACAGATTGGATTTCTGGTTGGTCTGGTTTTTTGTCTGCTTGCAGCATCAACAGCTGCAGGATGTATGGGGCCTGATCCCATTGTAGGTTACTGGAAAGAGTACACAATCCCTCTTATTAATATCGAATCGACATTCCATGAAGACGGAACATTCATTTTATCAGTAAATGGTGTCGGAACAGACGGCAAATGGACAGCCAAAGGTGACAAAGTATATGATCTTGATTTTGGCGTTGGAAATCCGATAACAGGACGGATAAGCGATGACGGCAAAAAGCTTTCATTTGAGTATGTTATACTTGGAAAAACAGTCAGTCTGACTCTTGAAAAGGTCGCCTGATTTCTCTTAAAAAATTTTTATTTTAAATTATCTGACATTTTTAAGCGTTCTGATTTAATTTTTTTTAAAACCCCAAAAAATTAAAATATTAAAGACGCGGGATTATAATCATGAAAAAGATAATTCTTGGTCTGGGTTTTTTAGTTTTGATTCTTTCTGTCCTGTCATCAGGGTGCACATCTCAAAATGAAGTGATTTATGATGAGGCAATTAATGTGCCTGACAATGATCAGTACATATATTCTCTTTCGGCAGGAACATACAGGGTTGCTTTAACATCAGATACAGATATTGATGTATTATTTGATTCAGCATCCGATTATGATCAGAAAGGCAAAAAGAGCTTTGATAAGGTAATCGTCCTTACAGCTGATACGACAATGACTGTAAAGAACTGGGCACTAATCGGACTTGGCTCTGATGCAAATGTTCAGGTAAAGATTATCAAAAATCCGTCAGCCTGAAAAAACATAATTTTTTTTTTAATCTTCTTTTTTTCATTTATCTCTGCGTATTTTTTCTGGATTATGAATCCTTTTGTTTTATTCGAAAGAATTATTAATCCGTTATGTGGTATTTAATTTAGATGTCAAGTTTTGCATGCCCCAAATGCGGCGGAGATGTGAATGTCAGTACAGGCATCCACTTAACAAGCTGCAAATACTGCGGCACTACTGTTTTTGTGGACAGAAGCGGTGTGATGTTTTATTATGTCCTTCCGTTCTTCATAACTGATGAGAAAGCAAAGGGAATATTCAAAAGGTGGACCGCAAATCCACACGCTGATAAGGAGCTTGAATCAAAAGCAAAAATAATTGCTATAAGCAAGCAGTATTTCCCGGTTTACCAGTTTAGAAGAGATGTAAACGGAAAGGAAAAAATTGATATAAAACCTGCAAAGGGAACAATTCTTCCGGGAATGAATAATCTTTTAATTCCTGCCGGTGATATCAGGATTTTTGATGAATCCTTCAAACCGGGAGATGCAAAAGTTCTCGATGTCGATTTTGGAATGGATGCGTACATAAATGATCTTGAAGGAGTCGGAAAAGAGCAGGCTTTAGTATATTTCCCGATATATGAAGTTGACTATGAATTTGAAGGCCAGTCCTACAAAGTTGTAATCGACGGCTCATCAGGAAAAGTATATTCTTCAAATTATCCTGCAAGATCATCTATTCCTTACGGGCTTGTTGCATTAGGAAGTTTCGGACTTGCCTTTATAGGCGGCCTTTTGGGAATACTTGTCTCCTTTGTTTTTTACGTCCTTGTTGCTGCAGCTTTTTTTACCGGCTACTACTTTGCAATGAAGGTTACAAAAACACCTGAGATGCCTGGAGAGCCACAGACACCTGCGGAGGCTTAAATTATGGCAGAAAGAATTGTTTTTGGAATGAACTGCCCTTCCTGCGGAGGAAGAGTTGAAGTTTTTGAGGGAGAGCAGATAGTTTTATGCCCGTTCTGCAGCAGTGTGCATTCTCTTGAGTCAAAAGAGGGAACTGCAAAATATATGTATAAAATGGTCCTTGACCGCGACAAGGCAGTTTCAAATGTAAAAAGCTGGTTTAAAGGCGGATTTAAAGCTCGTGATCTGCCGCAAAAAGGCGAGATCACTGAAAGCTATCCTCTGTATCTCCCGTTCTGGCGTCTTTTAGGAAGAGGAAAAGCAATTATCTGCGGATATTCCGAAGACAAGGATGACGATGGAAAGACAACAAAAAATTATTACAATAATGTCTGGGATTCTGATTATCTCTATACAATAATCGCATGCGATGCAGGGGATATCGGTGTTTCCTACCTTCGAAATATCAAAGGTGATATTGTTCCTTATGAAGAGGAGGAGATTCCAACCTTTGAAGCAACAGAATCCAAAAGTGATGCATTAGAAGAGGGCAGGAAAAAAATTGCCGACATGACTTATTCAAACGCAAGAGGCAGAATTGAAAAAGTTACGTTCTCAAAGATTTTTGTCGATCCCAAGGCTTTTGAGCTTATATTCTATCCATTCTGGGTTGTAAGGTACAACTATTCAGACAGGGATTACTTTGCAGTCACAGACGGAATAACAGGCGAAATTTTATCCGGAAGAGCACCAGGAGATCCTCTCTACCAGAGTCTTTCGATTGGTGCGGGAGGAAGCATTGGCGGTGCAATAACAGGTATTGGTCTTGGATTTTCAATTCTTGAGGAGAGCGGCCTTGTTGTTGCAACAAGCATTGTCGGACTTGCAGTTTTGTATATGTCTTATTATCAGTTCAGATACAAATCAGAAATTATTGTCGGAGATCTTCAAAAACCCTCAATTAACCTGACAGCAGCCTTTAAAAAACAGGGACAGGGTGCGGATGCAGCACAGGCGGCAAAAACCGGCAATGTTGAGATACTGCTCAGGAGGAAGTAATCATGGTTTCTTTAAAGACGCTTAAATGCACAAACTGCGGCACACCTTTAACCTCTAAGGAAAGAGACAACATCTTTGTCTGCAGCAAATGCGAAAATGTTATGGAGTTTCTTAACGGTGATGTCCATAAAGTCGACAGCACAATTGCCGCATTCAAAAAAGACGAAAGTTCTGATAAGGTATACATGCCCTTCTGGGTTATAAACACTGACATAAAAGTAAACAGGGAAAAGATTGTCGGCGGCAGAATCATGAGATTTATTAAAAGCGAGAAGAAGATGGCCGGAAACCAGAATCTTTTTGTATGTGCGGCCGACATTGCGCCTGATATTGTTAAAGAATGGAATGTTGATTTCACGCTTGAGCCGCCTGTAATTGAAGAGCAGAAAAGTTTCAACGGAGTTGCAAGAATTCCTGCGGCAATTGACAATGAGGCTGCAAAGCAGCATTCTGAATTTATGTTTTTAAGGCATGAGGCTGATATTTCCGGAACACTTCAGGAGATAGACTATGACTTTAACATCAATTCCTATAGAATAATTTATATGCCGTTCTATAGAAATAAGAACAAATATACTCCGGGAATTTAGGAGGTTTGATTTACATGAAAGAAGATGACAAAAGATTTCAGATGGGATGGACAGCAGTAGCGCTTATGTTTGGAGTATCTCTCCTTGTCGGATGGATATCAAACTGGGATATGAATTACACAGTTGCAGTATTCTTCATTGGTCTTGCAATGATCCTTGGAGTGCTTTCAATGGGTGTCGGCGAGAAGAATACATATCTTGCAGGATTTGCAGGACTTCTTGGAATTATCGGTGTAGTTTCAATATTAACACGCCCTGCCGGTCCTGATGTTCCGGTTGTACCGCTCCTTGGCGGAATAATTGTCGGTGCTGCACTGGCTTTTATGGTTTACACTTATTCAAAGAAGTAAACCCCTTTTTTATTTTTTCAGGGGATGAGTTAAATGGTTGATTTAAGAGACAGAGTTACAGAAGACAGGGGGCTTTTAAAGAATATCCAGCTTGCAATCCCCGGATTTCGCGGATATCGTAAGAGAGAGGACTTAAGGATTGCAGACAGCCTCTTAAGAGTCCAGCTAGCAGACAGGATTAAAACCGGTGTGTCCGCTCCTCTTGAAAGTGCAAGAGATGCTGCGGCAAAATCACTGAACCTTGATGTAATGAATGAGATTGGTGAGCTGATATCAAAGGTAGGCGTTGCAGAGAAAAAAGTAAGGCATGCAGATCAGGGATATTCAGGAATTTCTCCAAATTACAGGATTGGTGAAGATCAGCTTGATATGCTCTATGACTATGACCTCAACATGATAAGTCTTGTTGAGAGCATGGGCGAAGAGGCGGACAGCATTCTTCTTCATGCAGAATCAGGTGATTTTTTGGCAATGAAAAAATCCTGTGCACAGGCAAAGAAGAATGCTGTTGAATTTTTAAATGTATTTATGGAAAGGCACAATACAATGGCAGATCTGGGGGCATTTTAGATGGCTCTGTTTGGCAAACGTCCGGATTACCACGGTGGAAGCGACATAGATGGTGCTGACTCAAGAAAGGGCTTTTACTGGGTTGAGGAGAGCAAAGGAGACAATATCATCTGGCGTCTTCCAAGAAATATAAAGTGGAATGACAATGTGATGGTCAGGGAGGATGAATACGGTGTATTCTTCCGTGACGGAAAAGCCATGCAGGTCTTTGACCGTCCTGACAGGTATGCAATGACAACGCAGAACATCACAGGTCTGCAGGGCATTGGAAAAGCTCTTGTCGGCGTAACGCAAATCGGAGAGTTTTACTGGGTTCAGAAGCGTGAATTCCGTGCAAATTTTGGAACGTCAGAGCCTTTAAGCTTCCGTGATGTTGATTTTGGTGTTGTCAGGCTTCGTGTCTTTGGTCAGTATGCATACAGGGTAACTGACCCGATGCTTCTTATCACCCAGTTTGTAGGTACAAAGGGCATGACAAAGTCAGACGAGATTATCGGCTGGCTTAAGGATCAGATTGTAATGATTCTGAATGACACCTTAGGAGAGTTAAAATCCAAACAGAATATGGGTGTTTTGGACATGCCTGCATATCTTTCTGAGATAGAGCAGATATGCATCTCAAAGCTTACAGGCGAGACCGAGCAGTACGGCCTTAAGATTACAAAATTCTCCGGATTAAACATCAACCTTCCTGAAGAGGTGCAGCAGGCTGTTGACAAGCGTGGTGCGATGTCAGCACTTGGTGTAAACTACATGCAGTACCAGACCGGAAAAGCCATTGAGGATATCGGACAGGGAGCAGCACAGGGAGGCGGCCCCGGCGAGGGAGCAGGCTTTGCGACAATGGGTGCAGGCATGGGTGCTGGTTTTTCAATGGCAAATGTCATGGGCCAGTCCATGGGTGCAGGGATGGGTGGAGCGCCCGGAGCATTCGGCTCAGGACAGCCACAACAGCAGGGTTCTAATCAGCAGGGTGCAGGTAACCCCTGTGTCAAATGCGGTCATCCGTTAAGTCCCGGAGCAAAGTTCTGCCCGAATTGCGGCTCACCCCAGTCCGGCGATACAGTAAAATGCCCAAAGTGCAGTTTTGATGTTCCAAAAGGTGCAAAATTCTGCCCTAACTGTGGAAATCCCATGGGCTCTTTGAAATGCTCAAACTGTGGTGCTGATTTAGAGCCGGGTGTAAAATTCTGTGCAAACTGCGGAAAACCGGTTCAGTGAATAAGAAATAATTTTTTCAGGCTTTTTTCTTTTTTAATTTTTTTTTTACATTAATTCTCGTCCTTAACAACAAGAAGAGTCTTGTCATAGGGGCAGTATATTTCATCTCCTGATGCTGACCAGCCGCACAAAGGGCAATACTTTTGTTTTTGCTTTTTTGCCAGGAAGGGAATTAACGGGATTAAGAAGAGCATAAAAAATATGGGAAGACCTGCAAGACAGAGTCCGGCAGATACTGCAAGAGATCCCAATAGAAGGATGAGGCTTAAAAGATACCTGTCCGTTTTGCCACCTCACTTACAGCAAAGGCAGGAAGAGCATCCGAAAAAATACCCTCTTCACGTCCAAGATCAGTGCAGCCAAAAAATTCTGATATTATATGCGATCCGATGCCTGCCGCGATTATATCTTCTGAATGTGTTTTTTCAAGAGTCAGATCTGCATATTTTTTTATCAGATTCATCTGCTCATAATAAAATGCATCCGCAATCTCAAGTGCTCCCAGCTTTCCAATCTCATCCAAATCAGAGCATACTACTCTTGAAAGTCTCTGAAGCGATGCCCTGCAGGAAACCTCTGCCCCGTCAGGAGTTGGTGTTGTGTAATCATCAGGGCTTATATTCCCAAGAACAAGATGTGCATCGGCACTCTGTGCAAAGTACTCGCTGCTTACAAGTGTTTCATAACCGCAAACACTCACAGTCCTTAGAAGTGACGGAATTGTACTCCTAAGTGTTCCTGTATAGACCAGATAGCCTCTTCTGAGACGGTCCAAATCAGTCATTCCTTTAAGTGAATCAAATGAGTTGAGAGGAATAATGTCTGCTGTTGTGCTTCCAAAATCAATTAGGACGCTGTTTTTATATCTCTCTCTTAAAAAATCTGCGGATGCAACCCAGTTTGCCGCTGCAAGTGAAGACAACGGCTCATCATGAAACACGCCGTCTGTTCCGTAAAATAATGAGTCAGGCACTGCCTCTTTAACTGAACCGAAGATAAACTTGATGCCTTCATCTTTACAGGAAAATCCGTCGGCAAGCTCACCGCTCATAACAACAGCCGCTTTTTTATCCGAATATGATTCAAGAAGTTTTTTTAAGGGAGCTTTCTTCCACATCGGGCAATAATAAATTTCAACAGAGCCGCTGTCATATATCTTAAGGTTGGCGCCGCCCACATCTATTCCGATAATATCACTCAATTTTAAAAACCTCCCCTTTTGTATTAAAAGATACCCTGCCGGTCAGGTGAACACTGTCCGGGACATTTCCTTTTGAGGACTCAACTAAAATATCGGCAATCTCCTCTTTCATGATGCTGCATATTCCGACAAGGCTTGTTGTCGGACGCGGGTTTACATCAACGACACAGATTCTCTCATCCGATACAATCATATCTATGCCTGTATATCCCTGGCAGCCAAGAACGTTGATGCATTTTTCAGCAGTCTTTATTATTTCATCCTCACGCGGATGAAAAACCGGCGTCTCTCCGCCCCTGTAAAAAAATTTATCTCCTTCTTTTTCTATGTACTGTCTGTTTAAAGATAGAACCAGAGGTTTTTTTCCACTGTATGAAAGGCATGTATCCCCGGTCACTCTTCCGCCGACAAGGCTTACACTGATGTTGTCGCCTTTTACAAACTCCTGGCCAAACTCGCCTTCTTTGCAGGGCCCGTCTGATAAACGCATGTTCTGTGCGTCAACGCCGTCAATTTTTTTAATAAGCCTGTATCCTTTGTCAATCTCTTTTGGAACATCAATTCCGTTAGCAGAGAGAATTGATCCAGTGCGGCGCTTGTTGGAGCATATTGCGATATTCAAACTTCCGCAGCCGATATTTCTTGTATTGTCCTCTATTATTTTTGTAAATTTTGAGAGAATGTCATCGGGTGCTATGACAAGACCTACGTCGCACTTTGGCGAGAGTCTTTTAAGCTCCTGTGCGAAGTCTCCGGCCTGTGGTGTAAGTACTTCATATCCGCAGCGTATGAAACTGCTTTTTAGAATATTTAGCATGGCACCGCCTTCAGGCGCCAGTTTTGGATCATTGAAAACTGTATATTCGGCGATAAGTGCCTTCATCAATATTAATTTTGAACTTTAATGCACATGAGGATAACGATTAAAAAAAGAGTCTTTTTATTATTCCTTATTTTCTTTTTTATTCACATCTTTGCTAATCAGTTTTTTTGTTATCTTTATTCTCTTTATTTATCTCATCTTTATTGTCTTTTTTGTCATCACTACTGTCTTTTTTATTCTCATCCTGTTTATCAGGATTTTTATCAGCAGTTTTATCTTTTTTATTCTCATCTTTTTTATCAAGATTTTTTACTGCCTTATCCAGGTTTTCTTCCATTACTTTTGCAACATTTTCTTTTTTCATCTCCTTTGCAGAGTATGAATTTTTACTTCCTGTCCTTAAAATCTCTAATTTTGATCTCATCCACAGGACTTCACGCTCACAGTTTTTATTTAATCCATAATAGTAGCCAAGTGCAAATGAAAGAACTGAGACCAGAATTGACAAAACACCAGCAACAGCGCATAAAAAGCAGATGTCAAAGCATCCCCCCTGAACGGGGCAGACATTATACTCAGTAGCTGCAACAGGTTTGCTCTCCAAAACCGGCAGGCTTTCATATGCGGGTGCTTCGTTTTTGGTATCCTTATTCGGGAGTATATATCCCGGATTTTGAACAACTATCTCGAATTTGTTGTTTTCTTTGTCAGATTCATTTATCAGTTTGGCATAGTCGGCCTCTATTTTTAAAAGAGTGCTGCTTCCTGAGTATTTTACCCCTGCCGGCTCAAAAATTGTTGCACTCTCACCGGATGGAAGATACCCTGTGCTGCTTATCATGCTGTTTTCATATCCGTCAATATAAATTATGGATGAGCTTGGCTGTGAGTCGGCATCGCCTGTATTTTTTATTGTGTATGATATTCTGGAGATAATTCCCAATTCAGCATCAAACTCGGCTTTGGCATCACTGATTATAAGATCAGGCCTGGGCTTGCTTATACCTTTAACATGAATTTCAGCTGTCTGCCAGTTCTTTGGATTTGATTTTTTTGACATCAGGTTTCCCTGGACGACAGTATAGGCAGGAGATATCTTCCATGTTCCCGGCTTGTCCGGGGTGAATGATTCGGTTATGCTGATATATGCATCAGGCTCTATTGTTTTTCCTATGTAATTTGTTCCAAGCCTTGTTGTAGTCCCGTCAGGATCGGTAAGATCAAAATAAAGACCACCCGGCTGATCGATTACAAGCTGATTGTATGATTGGGGTTCATAGTGAATCATGTATTTTGCAGTGACTTCATCACCCGGATAAATTTCGGCAGTTTCTCCTGATACTGAAAAACCTTTAAGCGTTAAATATTCGGGGGATGCTACCGGAGTGTCCTGGTAGTAATATATTGTGCCTGCAAGGGCAGGTGCGACTGCTGTTAGAAGAGCAAGGATTAAAATGGCAAAACCGGCATGGATATAATTTTTATCTGACATGAAAATCACACAATTAATATTTTTGTTTAGAAACAAAAGTTATTATACTTGTCTAAATCCCGTTTTGGCATTTTTATTTTAAACTTTACAGCAAAACATCTTATTTATTAAAGAGCATGTTAATAAAGGAATTAATTATGAGACCAAAAATTCTCTTAACAAATGATGACGGCGTAACATCCGAGGGTCTTTGGGCTGCATATGATGCCCTTTCAGGTTTTGCAGATGTAACTGTTGTTGCACCTTCAACACAGCAGAGTGCTGTTGGAAGATCTATATCTATATTTGAACCGATAAGAGCCAGTAAAATCATAATGAACGGAAAAGAGGCATACTCTGTCGGAGGAAAACCGACGGATTCTGTCATAATCGGACTCTTTGCCCTTAAGATAAAACCAGATCTTGTTGTATCAGGCATAAATATTGGTGAAAATTTATCGTTTGAATCTGTAATGACTTCAGGAACAATTGGTGCTGCACTTGAAGCCGCAAATCACGGCTATAATTCTGTTGCTTTTTCTCTTCAGGTCGAAGATCAGGGTGAAAAATTTGATGATCCGAAATACTCACGCCTTGATTTCACCGATGCAAAGGATGCAATTGTAAAAATATGCAAAAATCTGTTAAAGAACGGCTTTCCCAAAAAAAGTGATGTCATAAATGTAAATATTCCCCAAAAATTCACCGGAAAATATGAAGTTACACATCTTGCTGAAAAATTGTTTGATACCGGTGTTGAAAAAAGGCTTGATCCACGCGGAAGGCCGTATTTCTGGATCAACGGCCCTCTTTATGAAGACGCACCAAAAGGAACAGATGTGCATTCTGTTGCAAACGGAAATATTTCAATAACACCAATTATTCTTGATTCAACATCATATTCCGGACTAAAAGAGGCAGCAGAGCTATTAGAGATTTAATTTTTCCTGCTGTATTTTTTTTAATTTTATTTAATTTAAAATTTTTTGGACGTTTCAAAGAAAGCCTGCAATCTTTAAATTTTTAAAAAATAAAAAAAAATTTAATTTTTTCCTTTTAAATATCTGCATCAGGCTTTATTCTGATTATTGCAGCAGTCATCGCTTCTTTTGCCTTTGAATCTGTCTCTATATCTTTTGCTTTTAAAAGTGATTTGTATGCAGTGTCTCCTCCAAGCATTCCAAGAGACTGTGCGGTTATTCTTCGCACGTACTCATTTTCATCTCTTAGAAGCGGCACAAGAGATAACGAAAGCTCTTTTTTCCCGGAAAAACCAAGACCTTTTGCTGCCATATAGCGGACATGGTCTTTTTGATCCCTTAATTTTTGTGTAAGGGAATTTACTGCCCTTTCATCCTTTATCTGTCCAAGCGCTTCAGCCGCCCTGTATCTTACTATCCAGTCAGGACTGTCAAGAACATTTATAAGACTTAATACCGCTCTGCTGCCGCAGTTTGCAAGAGAATGAGTGGCGCTTTCACGCACCTGTTTATCCGGACTGGACAGCAGAGTGATATAATTTTTTATTTTTGCATCTTCACACATTAGTATCTGATTTTTCGTTTGTATTATTTAAGATATAATATTCAGTCATTGCCTAAGATGAGAAAATCAGTATATTCTAAAAATCTCTCAACAGTTTCCTTAGAGTAAGGCCCCTCTTCATATCCGCAGACAATAAAAATAGAGTCTTTAAATGTAGATGCAGTCATTAAAAATCCGGGCGGATGGCAGACAACAGGCAGGAAAAATGCATCAGTAACATTCAAATCTGTATTATTTTTGGCTTTGAGGTTTAAAAAATAATTTTCATCAATGATTCCTATGTTTGAAAAAACCGGATTTTTAAAATTTGTCTTCTCATAAGACTGCATCATATTGTCAAAAAAGCCGTTTATAAAAAATTCCCCCTCTGAAAAAATCTTTTCATAAAATGCAATGCAGCCAAGGCCGAGGTCTTTTGATTTTTTCCGCCGGGTTATTTTTGCAGTCTCTTCGATGATATCTTTTAATTCATAATCTCTTTTTGCCTTAAGAGAAATCTGAAAAGCAACAGATAAGTTTTGCGGATGATTGTCAAAATCCCTTCCATAATACTTCCTGATATCGGCAGATGTAAGGATTGATTTTTCACTTTCCTCATCGGAATCGCAGGAATTAATCTTTAAAAGAGCAAGGAAAAAAGCCCCGATTAAAATATCATTTACAGTCGCATTATATTTTTTTCCAAATTCCTTTATTTTTTTCATCCGGACAGGCGATAATTTTCTCATTGAAAACTGAGGTGTTCCGCGTCCTATATATTCAAAAGGAAAAGCCCATCTGTCAGAGAAAGGAGTTTCGTCTGCAAGAACGGATTTTATGTATTCAGGGGAGAATTTATCTAAAATATCCTTAGTCCCTCTGTAATACCAGCCTTTGTACTCCGGAATATAGAGAGGATTCTTTTTTAATTCGCGGTAAATGGAAAAGATCTCTTTTGCCATGAATTTAAGGCCGCCGGCATCGCAAAATCCGTGATGACATGAAAAAACCAAAAAATCAGAGCTTTCATTTCTGTAAATTCCGGCTCTTATCTGCGGCCCTTTGTATACATTCACAGGCGGCGGGGGATTGTTTAGAATGTATTCTGCAGATCCCGCAATTTTTTTAAGATAAAAATAATCCTCTGTTTTATAGCCTGACTCATGATGCCAGAAATACATGCCGTCTTTTATTTCAAAGCGTGATGAAAGATATGGATCGGATTTTAAATACTGAGTGACTGCTTTTTTAAGGATTATATCGTCAATTATGCCATCAGAACAAAAGACGATATGCATTGAGGGCTCATATATCCGATCAAAAAATACATTGAATACATCAAAGACAGGGGCAGCCTGCTTTTCATCTTTAGAATTAATCATAATAATGCATCCGGTTTTGCCGAAAAATTAAGCAAAGTATCATTTTCAAGCCCACGGAAAGATACAGCTGCAAGTGCACCGATTATTCCCCTTTTTCCTTTTATGAATATATCCTCATCAGCCGCAGTTTTTTTTGCAGACTCATCAGTCAGTACTGAATTTCTGGCCTGCATTCCGTAATTTCTTAAATTTTTTGATATAATAAATCCTGTTTTTACAGCAATGCCCCAGTTTTGTGACAGTGATTCATCCTCAACAAATCTTGCGGCAATTTCCTTTATCTGTTCGGCATTTTCAGGAAGTACTGCAAGCTCAATATAGCTGCATGAATTTCCCGCAGTGCAGTCTGAAAGTTTTGGGTTTAGCATCACAACCCTGTGCGATATCGGGATTACTCCTTTTAAGTTTCCAAGATACTGCAAAAGGCCAAGAGCAAGGGCAAATGTTGCACCACCCTCTTTTGTATCTGTGTCATCGACGCCAATAACCATGTGAGTGAGTGATTTTGTATATACATTGCCTTCAACAATCTTTCCCTTAATGTCAATTTGAATATCACAAACGCCCTGCGCCATTCCCATCATGTCAGTAAGAGAATAGGCAGGTCCGCCAATGCACCGAATCCTCTGGACTATAAATCCGTCATCACAACGAACATCCAAAACTCCGACAGCAGAATCTGGGTAGAGTCCGATCTTGACGGGTTCTTTAAATTTGCCATCAAGGCAGGCATATTCAACAAGAAGATTTCCTTCTCTCTGCGCTTTTAAGATACAGCCGCCTGCAAGAAGATGATGGTGGTGGCAGAATGATGCACAGCCATAGCTTCTGCATTCATGAAAAATTGCAACATTGTTTTTATCAACTGTTGTAAAAATCCGTTTGCATGCAGTCTGAAGCATTGTGCTTTTTGAAATATACTTTGCAGGATAGCGTCCGCGCTTCTCCTCTTTTAGCAATATGCAGTTCTCTTCAGATAAACGGTTAATCCAGTCCTGAATTGTGCTTCGTGCAATATTTGTCTGCTCCTCGATATCATGAACAGTAAAAAAGCCGTTTTTGAGAGTGCACTCTCTCATTAATTCCAGCAGTTCACGTCTCTTTTCAATTACGCCTGCCATTGCACTCACTTATAAAAAGCAGATCTGAGATTACCGCACTTGCGGTTTCTGTGGAGCCTGCGCCTTTTCCAATGAATGTAACATCACCGGCAAGATCGGTTTCTGCTGTAACTGCGTTGAGGGTGTCGCGGACAACAAGAGTGTGGTTTTTTGGAAGAATTTTAGGAGACACCTTAAGTATTTCCTTATCAGCGTCAATCTCTCCTATCAGGCGTATTGTTTTTTCATCCAAAAGTGCAAGCTCAAGCGCCTCAAAAGGAATTCTGTCAATTCCTGTTATTTCAACATCACTTAATTTTTTATCAAATCCGAATATTGTGTTGGCAAGAATTACAAGCTTTATTGCCGCATCAATGCCTTTTATGTCATATGTCGGGTCTGCTTCGGCATATCCGAGCTCACGCGCCTCCAAAAGAGCCTGCTGATAGGTTAGTTTTTCATCAGACATTCTCGTAAGGATATAATTGCATGTTCCGTTGAATACTCCGTAAATTCTTTTTATCCTGTTTCCTGCAAGTCCGTGCTCAAGTGCATGAATTATCGGGATTGCACCGCAGACGGTTGCCTCGTATTTTAAAACACAGCCGTTTTCTTCAGCAGCTGCCTTAAGTTTTTTATATTCAAGAGCAACAGGCCCTTTGTTTGATGTGACTACACTTTTTCCCTTCAAAAGAGCGCATCTGATGTAGTCAAGCGCCGGCTGCCCTGTCTGTGCATTTGTCGGAGTTACCTCGACAAGCACATCATAAACATCTGAATTTAAAATATCCTCAGGCTTTATGCCGGTGTCTCCGACAAAACCTGTATTATCTTTTCTTGCAGAAACTTCTGAGATATCAACACCGTTTTTGTCAATTACTCCGCTCCTTGAATCGGCAATGGCAGTAATTGTGATTCCCAATTCTTTTTTGCTTATTATTTCTGCAATACCTCTTCCAACAGATCCAAATCCAAGAATAGCGATTCTCATCAGATTCCCTCCAGAGGTTCGACAATTAAAATCTCCTTTTGCTTTGCAACCTGCCTTAATATCTCCATTGCACGGCTGATATCCTCAAAGCTCTCTGACTTTATTGTCATTTTGGCAGATGTCGGCTCATTTATTGCAGGCATTATCATCGAAAGCTCCCCTACTTCTGCATATCCTGTTTCATCGATTTTGTCTACGGTGTCGCTTAAGTCTGTATGCATCAGATGACCGACGAGAATCACTGATTTTCTTACAAGAAAACGCTCTTCGCCGATTCTTAAGATTGAAACCCCGCTTTTTTTAAGCATCTCTTTTAGAGTGTCGAGTTTTCCTTCGGGAAGCTCAAGTGCAATCTCCACATCAAGTGTTTTTGCATCCGATAGAGGATCCCTTACATGAATAACTGATTTTATATTTCCCCCGACTTCAGATACCGGTTTTAATGCATTAACCAGCTGGCCCGGCAAGTCCTGTATTTCAAGCTTCATTGATACCTGCATATATTCAGTAACACCTGCTGGATAGAGTTTAAACTCAAAAGAAGATAAGCCTTTTACAAATTAAATGAAATTGCTTTTTACAATTAAAAATGGTCTTTTAAAAAAAGATTTTTTTCTGATTTCTGAAAAGTTTTTTAAAGATCAGAAATATTATTTTAGGTTCTTTTTGATTCATCAGAGGTTTTTTAGCTTTCTGTCAACCTTTGCGAAGAAATTTTTGCCGGCATTGATGAACAGGGCGGGCTCTGAGGATTTTTCAATTGACAGAACATTTCCGTTGTAAAGCTCTGTTATGTGCTGGCCGTCTATTACAAGATCTGCAGGCTTTGTGCTGTCAAGCTCAATTAAGAGTCTTCTCTTGCTGCTCACAATATGCGGCCTTGAAGAAAGATAGTAAGGCGCAAGCGGAACAATCAAAAATCCGTCTGTCCAGGGATCGACAATCGGCCCGCCGGCACTCATGGCATAGCCTGTTGAACCGGTCGGCGTGCTGATTATAACTCCGTCTGCACGGAATCTTTCGGCAGGGACATGATCGATATTAATTGTGAGCTGAAGGATTTTTGCCGGACGTGAGGAGACAATTACTGCCTCGTTTAATGCTTCTCCTGCGTACTCTCCGTCAACACTAAGATAAAGGCGCATCCTTTTCTCAATTTTATAATCGCCTGCGATTATTTTTTTGAGATATTCCTCCGCCTCCTCAGGCTCAAGATCTGTTAAAAAACCGACACGGCCGCGATTGATTCCTATAATCGGAATCTGTTTATTTAACTGACGTACTGTATGAAGCACTGTTCCGTCGCCGCCGATTACAAGTGCGATATCTCCAAAGAGATTCTTAAAATCCACTCCCTCCCCAAGATTAAGTGCAAGTGAGGTTTTGTTTTCACAGATAATCTCCTGGCCGTTATCTTTTAAAAAACCGGAAATATCTTTTGCAAGCATAAGAGCGCTTTCGTCATCAGGTCTTGCAACCAGAACAAACTTAATAATTTCACCTCAGGTATTCGATTGTTTTTTTGTGAATAAGGCCGTTTGTTGCTACAAGGCACTGGCCCTGGCTTACATCATCTGAAAATCTTATGGGGCTGCCGTTTTTGTCTGTAACAATACCTCCGGCCTCCCTGCAAAAAAGCATTCCTGCCGCAGCATCAGTTACGCGAAGAGTGTTTCTAAGATCTATAAAACCGTCAAGCCTGCCGCATCCGACGTAGCAGAGCTCAAGAGCGGATGCACCGTAAAGCCTCCATCTCCTTATTTTTTCTCCGATTTTAACTATTGTTTCAGGATCAAATTTCTTTCCGTAAACACTGATTGTGCTTTTCTCCAAAAGATCTGTTGTTGAGACCTTCACTTTTTTGCCGTTGTTAAATGCTCCCTTATCCTTTTCTGCGTAAAAGAATTCTCCGTGGGCAAGGTCTTTTACATACGCATTTTTGATTATTCCATCCTCTGCATAGGCAATTGACAGTGCATAAAACGGGTTTCCTGTGATTGCGTTATGTGTTCCGTCAACAGGATCAAGGTATATTGTACCTTTTTTTCCTCCGATTTCCTCGCAGCCGGCCTCCTCACTGATTAAAGTCCTGCATAGTGAATTTTTCTTAAGATAGTCTATTACAATATCCTCTGCAACCTGGTCAATTTTTTTTGTGGGTGTTTTGTCTGCGCCCTCTTTGATAAAAAGAGCAGCCTCATCTGTTCCGATGAGAGGGGAGATTGCATCAGTCACCTCTTTTGCGATCTCTTCACAACAATCCAGAAAATTCATACTTTTGCACCTGTATATTTCATGATTCTTCGCTGAATTTATTTAAGTTGATTGTAATATACATAATGGAGTTTGATCATTATGAAAGAACAGACTGAAGTTGGAAAATTAAAGGAAGGACGATATGTAGTCGTCGATGAAGAACCATGCAAAATACTTGGAATTGCTATCTCAAAGCCCGGAAAGCATGGCGCAGCCAAATCAAGGATAGATGTTGTCGGTATTTTTGACGGAGTCAAACGCTCAATTGTCCAGCCAGTTACAGCAAAAACATATGTACCGGTTGTAGAGCGCAGGTCCGCGCAGGTCATATCCATATCAGGAGCAACAGTTCAGTTTATGGATGTAAAGGATTTTGATATGTTTGAACAGACTCTCACAGAAGAAGAAGCCTCAAAACTTCAGGCAGGAACAGAAGTTCCGTATATCTCATCAATGGGTAAAAGAAAGCTTGACAATGAATGATATAAAATATTAAAAAAATATTTTTTTATCTGAAATTAAAACACAAGTTTATCTTAAATTTTAAATTTTGAATTTTGAAATGTAAAAAAGCTGATTTTAAATTTTGGCATGTAAAAAGCTGAGTTTAAATTTTTAAAATATCTGTAAGTTCAAAAAAATTATCTATTGTATAATCCGGTTTTGCGCCGGGTGTCGGTATTTTCAGCCAGTCACCGTATCTTGCATATACTGTTGCAATCCCGAGCTTATTGCATGGCTCTATCTCTCTTCTGGGGCTGTCGCCGACAACCATTGAATTGCATGGAAGAGCTGAAAGCTTCTCAAGCGCCATTAAAAATGTATCCGGCTCGGGCTTTCTTTTCCCTGAAAGATCAGGTGTGATAATGTCCTGAAAATATTTGTGCAGACCAATTTTTGCTATTCTCTTCTTTGCCTGGGTGCTTTCGGCATCGGTTACAATTGACATTTTAATTCCGGCTGCCTCTATTATCGGAAGAGTTTCATATACGCCGGGGTATGCCTCAATTGATTCAAGCTTTACGGATTCGTAAATGTCAATGGCTGATTTGTAGTTGTCTTCATCCCAGATTTTATAATCCTCCATGTATTTTCTGATATTTCCATGATTCTCAAATCCAAAATTTCCATAGAGAAAATATCTTAGCAGCTCTTCACCAGTGCCTGATTCAAGCATCTCCGCAACAGATGAGCAGGCTTTTATTTTGGCGTCAGAAAAATCAAACAGGGTATTATCCATATCAAATAAAATTGCTTTTGGCCTTTCGCTCACAAAAGGATTTAGATGCATGGTATAATATTGGAAAGAGTATTTCATAAAACCAGTGACTGATGCAACTAAATGAAATTCCCCGGTTCTTTCTCTAAAAGACCAGAAAAAAACCGTCCGGATAAAAACGGCATCTATATATCTCTTCGGCTGAACTTTTTTATTAATCACAGCAGGACATAATTATTCAAATTTTGATTAAATGTTCAGGGGCTGATTTATTATGGTATATAATTCAGAACAAAAAGAAAATCTTTTGTCAAAGATTCTGGATCAGACCTATGACTCAGCCTCATTTCTTTTTGATGTCTCAAACGGTGCAAATTTTATTATTACAACGTCAGGCAGGATAATTATAGCAAATTCAAATTTCTTCGAATTGTTTTTGATAGAATACAAAACTCTTTCAAATAATCTTTATCTTGAGGATTTTTTTTCAGAGGATGAATCAGAAAACCTGAAATTTTTTTTAAATGAACGAATAAGCGATCCATACAACTCCCCAAAAACTGCTGTTTTTAGTTCGGACTTTTTTTCTAAAAAAGAAACTTCTCTTATACTTACTGCAATAAAAATTCCTGGAACAGACAATATTTTAGTATCGGCGGCAAAGCCCGAATCAGTTATTCAAAGCGAAAAAGCAAATTATCAGAGCAGAAATGATTCAGGGGCCAAAAAATTATTTTCATACAATTCTTTTAAAAGCGATATTTATAATGACAATTATAAAAATGCATATGCAGGTGAAAATTCAGCCGCAATTATTGATGATGAGGTAAAGCAAAGACCCCGTCAGCTTGAGCTTTTAAATCAGATTCTGATATCAGTCAATTCAGCATTTAATTTAAATGAAATGCTTGACAATATCCTTGACCTGATTTCAGGTGGTCTTGGTTTTGAGATTTGTTTTATCTATTTAAAAAATGCCGACGGAAAATCCGCAGAAATCATCTCTGCACGTGAAGTGCCAAGATATTTTCTTGAAACAGAGAAGAAAATCGATGTAAGGAGCTGGCCCAACAACCTTGTTTTTTATGCAGGTCAGCCGAAATTTATAGAAAATCTGCCTGAAATTGATATCGGAAAGCATGACCTGAAAATTCTTGAAAACCTTGGCGCACTTTCATACTCTGCCATACCTTTGATATCAGACAATACTGTAATAGGAGCTTTGTATACTGCAAAAGCTGATGAGGGATTATTTTCAGATTTTGAAAAAGAGACACTTTTGCTTATTGGAAAGGAGATAAGCAATCTTATTTTAAGGGGCATGCTTCAGGAGAGGCTTGAGAAAGAATGCAGTGAGGCAAAGCAGTGCTTCGGACTGATTCTTGATGACATAAATGACTTAAATGAGGAGCTTCTTCGTTCTGTTGAAAGCATAACCGAACCTGAAAAATCACTTGACGAGCTTGCAGAAAAGATGAGCGGTGATATCCGCAAAAACAGATATATTATCAATAATTTAAGAATTATCAATGAAATCAACGAAAATATGAACCGTGAGCTCTCAGAGGTTTCTCTTGATGATGAGATTAAAAAAGCTGCTGACAGATACCCCGGAATCAGGATAAGATATACCGATTCCGGTCATATTGTATATTCGGATGAAAATTTATCAGAGGTTTTTGCAAGCATCATACAATTCATGGCAAACCTTGGAGCAGCAAAATCCGATATTGCAATTTATTCCGAACAATCCGGTGACACTGCAATTGTGACAATTCAAAATACAGGTCCTGGTCTTTCTGATGAGGAGAAGATGCTTTTGTTCTCTGATTTTGATGAAGAGAATATTCATCTTGATTCCGGGTCAATCGGGCTTTATACTGCATATATCCTTATTAAAAAATATGGCGGCAGAATATCTGTTGCAGACCGGATTGCAGGCGACAGGTACAAGGGTCTTTCATTTAAATTAATTCTTGGCAGGTGCAGTACATAAAATAAATCCGGAAAATAAAACAAATCCTGGAAAAAAAAATTAAAATTAATCAGAACTTAATTTTTTCGTTCAAATTCCAATTATTTTATTCAAATTCCAGGTTTTTTTCGTGTTAATTCAATTTTTTTTAAGAATTTGAAACCTTTTAGCTTCTATGGATTATTATTAAACAGATAATCTGCATATAATTTACAGGACTAATTTAATAATTTTAAAACATCAATTAAAAAAACCACTCTCAGAGTAAAAATATGGGCGCTCTAAAATGAATGAAATCTACATACTGGGTCATAAAAACCCGGATACTGACTCTGTCTGCAGCGTTATGGGATATGCAAAGCTTTTGAATGAAAAAGAGCCGGGCAGATACATACCGGCGGTTTGCGGGGATATAAATGCAGAAACCAGGTTCGCTCTTGAATCATTTAGTGCGGGCGCTCCTGAATTTATTGAAACTCTGGAGCCCAATATTTCTGATTTGCCTTTCACATATACTTTCAGTGCAGAAGAGAATGTTCCGACAATTGATATCATCTCAATGATGGATGAGCACAATGTCAGAAATATCCCGATAAGAAATTCAGACGGAATTTTAACAGGCCTTATCAGTGAGCACGGACTTGCTCAGGCATATGTAAGACGCCAGAAAATTGAGCAGCTTTCAATTACTCCAATCAGTCTTGATACACTTACCAGAATTCTGAATGCAAATATTCTGGTTTCATCAGGAGATCTGCTTGAAGGAAAGGTGTATATTGTAATTGACGCACTCCATGTTACATTATCCAAATTAAACAAAAATGACATTGCAATCGTAGGCGACAACGAGCCTGCACAGCTTTCGCTCATCTCAGCAGGGATAGCGGCCCTTGTCATTGCAGACGGCGCTCCTGTTGGTGAAAGAGTAATAAAAGCTGCTGCTGAAAAGGGCATCGCTCTTTTATCAACGAATCTTGATGCATTTGGCGTTGGCAAAATGATAAATCTCTCTCTTCCGGCAAGCAAGGTAATGGCAAAGGATGTTCCGACAGTAACAAAAGAGGATACAATTGAATATGCAAAACAGCTTGTTTCAAGTTCAAAATACCGAACAGCCTGTGTAGTAGACAACAGCCGCAGATTCATAGGAATGATCTCAAGAAATACTTTTTTGGATAATGTTCAGAAAAAGGTCATATTGCTTGATCACAATGAGTTTACACAGGCTGTGGATGGAATTGAAACTGCTGAAATTTTAGAGATTATCGATCACCACAGGCTCGGCGCAATCACAACACTAAGACCTATCAGCTTTTTAAATGAGCCGGTAGGCTCAACATCAACAATTATTGCCGGTAAATTTGCCGATGAGAAGATAACTCCTGATAAAACAACAGCAGGCCTTTTATTGTCAGGGATACTCTCAGACACCCTTGTTCTTCGTCTTTCAACAACAACGCAGAAGGATAAAAGAATGGTTGAATATTTGTCTGAAATTGCAGGTGTTGACTATAACGAATTTGGTGCGGAATTAATTAAAAAAGGGATGGATTTAGATGGTCTTGATTTAAAGGATCTTTTGATGAGAGACATTAAGGAGTACAATTTGTTTGGAAGAAAAGTAATTATCTCTCAGATAATGATTCCGACATATGAATTTTCATCAGAAAACAAAGAGAAAATCCCTGTATACATAAGAGAGCTTAAAAAAGCGAATGGTGTTGATATTTTTGCCGCCCTTTTAACAAGTGTCTTTGAAAACGGAAGTGAAATTTATATCGATGCAGACAATGCAGTTTTAACCAAAAGCGGATGCAAATCACAGCCTATCAGAAAAGAAGGCATGATGTCAAGAAAAAATGATTTTCTTCCATGGTTTGGACAGATCTTAAAAGATAATTAAAAAAAAAAGTCAGCAAGAAAGCAAAAAAAATTATTCTCTTTTTTTGGTTATTACAGCAGCAGCTGCGAAAATTCCTGCTATAACTGTGAGAAGATTCAAAGGCATTGTATTTTGTGTCTTAACAGGAGACAGGTTTGCAGAAACTGTCTCAATAACACCTGATGATAAAAAAATTTCAGTATTCCAGTGATCATATCCTGTCAGGATTAGAGACACTGTATGCGTTCCGGATTTTAATTTTTCAATGGTTAACGGAGTCTGCCCGGAATAGACATTGTCTATATAGACTCCTGCACAGGAAGGATCAGAATTTATGATAAGAGTTCCTGTCTCCAAAACAGCCGGTATTTCAGATGATGGTTCAGGAGCTGGTGGAACACTCACCGGCAGTGCAAGATAATACACGTTTCCGTCATCTGAGGCAACTGACATATGAGTGCCGGACTCTGAGAGTGATACACCTCTGACAGTTGCAAAAGTGGCATATTTAAAAATACTGCTTCTGGTGTCATCATAAAGATAGGCATAATTGGTCTCAGAGCCTGCCGCGATATAATTACCGTAATTTGAAGATGATACTGCGTTTACCGCAGAAAGAAGATTTGTTGACCATAATCTGCTGCCGTTTTTATCAAGTATTATCACCCTTCCGTCAGCACACCCTGCTGCAACAGCACTGCCGTCAGGAGAGATGTCAACATCAAAAACCTGCTCATCTGTTGTATATGTCCAGAGTTTGTCTCCCTCAAGGCTGTATAAATAGACAGAAAACAATTTTTTGCCGGCTGCAATCCTGCTGCCGTCTGAGTTTACCGACACACAGTAGATATCACCGCCGAGCTTTTGCTTCCAGACAAGCTCCCCGCCGTTTTGGAACAGATAAAGATAGCCGTCATTAGAACCGGCTGCAATAAATGTTCCCGCGGATGATACTGATGCATCATAAACAGTTTGACCAAGGCTTTTTTCCCAGAGTATGTTTCCATATGAATCAAAAAGATATAGTGTTCCTTTTTTAGTTCCCGCAACAGAGTATCTGGCGTTTTGAGATACAGAAAGGCCGCTTACTGATGCATCAACGGCTTTTTCCCAGACTAAGCTTCCGTCATTTTTTAAAAGATATACACGTGAATTTGTTCCTCCGCAAAATACATATCCGCCGTCAGGAGAAATTTCCGTGTCTGCAAAATTTGTGTTCTGTGTATATTTCCAGAGAAGAGCTGTTTCATCTCCTGCCAAAACTGCATTTGGGGCGAGAAGCAGAAGTAAAAAAATTGCTGAGCCAAGTAAAATCCCTGTTCTTATACCGGTACCTGTAGTTGTCATAGCAAAGAGAATATAGATGTCAGGAGATTTATAAAGAATCCCTCTTTTCCTTAACCGGAAGTCTTAAAAGATCAGAAAAAAAGGCTTATTATAAGCGTTTGAAAAAATGAAATTTTTATTTTTATATCTGATTGTGGTAATGGCTTAACGGCTCAAGTGTTATATCCTGTTTTTTCATTGCGTCAATCGCCATCGCAGCAGCCCTTGCCGCCTGCATTGTTGTAATGTAAGGTATTCCGTAGTCAAGAGCGGCACGCATTATCTGAAGATGATCCTGCCTTGAATATTTTCCTGACGGGGTATTTATGATAAGGCTTGCCTCTCCCCTTCTCATCATATCGATAACATTGGGAGATCCTTCCTGAACTTTTCTTACAAGCTTTGCATCAATTCCATGCCCTTCAAGGAATTCAACAGTTCCGCTTGTTCCAAGAAGTGAAAGTCCCATTTCGCATAATTTTTTTGCGACAGGAAGAATTTCGGATTTGTTTTCATCCCCTATTGAAATAAAAACAGTTCCCTCCAAAGGAAGCTGGTTGTCGGCAGAGGTGCTGGCCTTAAAGTAAGCTCTTCCAAAGTCATAGTCAATACCCATGACTTCTCCGGTGCTCTTCATTTCAGGTCCAAGGACTGTGTCTACGCCCGGAAGTTTATTAAATGGCAGTAATACCTCTTTTACAGCGACATGCTTTAGCGGGCGCTCCTTATAGTCCATGTCCTTTAGTCTGCCGCCGCACATTACGCGGGCTGCAATTTTTGCAAGGGGGATGCCTGTTGCTTTTGAAACAAAAGGAACGGTCCTGCTTGCACGCGGGTTTGCTTCAATTATATAGACAACCCCGTCTTTTATGGCATACTGGATGTTTATAAGACCGATTACTCCAAGTCCAAGAGCAATCTTTTTTGTATAGTCCCTGACATTCTGAAGAATATCCTCTGAGAGTGACTGTGTTGGAATAACACATGCAGAATCACCGCTGTGGACACCGGCTTCTTCGATATGCTCCATGATGCCTCCGATAAGGACATCACTGCCGTCGCATACGGCATCGACATCAAGCTCAATTGCGTTTTGCAGGAATGAGTCGAGCAGAACAGGATGCTTTTTGCTTACACGGACAGCTTCCTTGATATAGTTTCTAAGCTCGATGTCATCATGCACAAGCTCCATTGCCCTGCCTCCGAGAACATACGACGGGCGGACAAGAAGCGGATAACCGATTTTTTTGGCAATCTTAAATGCCTCAGCCTCGGAATATGCAGAGCCGTTTGCAGGCGACGGGATTGTTAGCCTGTCCAGAAGCTGGCTGAACCTGTCCCTGTCCTCTGCCATGTCCATTGAATCAGGAGACGTTCCCAGAATTTTTGTATTCAGGCCGAGCTCTGCAATCTTCTTTTCAATAGGAAGTGCGAGGTTTACGGAGTTCTGCCCTCCAAACTGAACCATGACTCCTGCATAGTCATCTTTTTTGAGGATGCTTATTATGTCCTCAAGCTTCATCGGCTCAAAGAAGAGCCTGTCAGATGTATCAAAGTCGGTTGAGACAGTTTCAGGATTGTTGTTTATGATATGAACCTGGATTCCCTGTTCACGAAGAGCCATTACTGCATGGACAGTGCAGTAATCAAATTCTATTCCCTGTCCTATGCGGATAGGCCCTGAACCGATAATTAAGACCTTCTTTTTTCCGTCTTTTTCAATCTCGCACTGTGAATCAAATGTTGAGTAAAAGTAGGGTGTTTTTGCAGGGAATTCAGCCGCACATGTATCAACAAGCTTGTATGAAGGCGTACCAATCAGTTTTTCTATATTTTTTTCATCAATACCTGCAATTTCAGAAATTTCTGTGGATGTGAATCCATAACGTCCTGCAAGCCTGATATCTTCATTGGAAGGCTTGTTTTTAAGTTTTCTTTCAACTTCAACAATATTTGCGATTTTCTGGATGAAGAATGAATCAATATCTGTCAGCGCTGAGACTTCTTCAACTGAGAAATCCTGCCTGAAAGCATCGAAAAGGCATCCAAAGCGTTCGTCAGTAGGATTTTGCAGAAGCATTGAAATTTCTTTTCTTGTTGCATGCACATTCACGTCAGTATCAAGTGATCTGAGCGCTTTCATGAAAGCCTCTTCAAGAGTGCGGCCTATTGCCATTACTTCTCCGGTGCTCTTCATTGATGTTGTAAGTGTCCTGTCGGCATTTTTGAATTTGTCAAACGGCCATCTTGGGATTTTTACAACAACATAATCAATTGCAGGCTCAAAAGAGGCAGGGGTGCATCCGGTAACGGTATTTATTATCTCATCAAGATGAAGCCCTATGGCTATTTTTGCCGCAACCCTTGCAATCGGATATCCGGTAGCCTTTGATGCAAGAGCAGATGAGCGTGACACACGCGGGTTTACTTCAATTATCCTGTAATCGCCGTCTTTAAAAGCCATCTGGATATTGCATCCGCCCTCGACGCCAAGTGCACGGATAATTTTAATCGCTGCTGCACGAAGCATCTGGAACTCGTCATCGCGAAGTGTAAGAATCGGTGCAACAACAACGCTTTCACCGGTGTGAATTCCCATAGGGTCGACGTTTTCCATGCCGCAGATAATTATGCAGGTATCGGCAGAGTCTCGCATTACCTCAAATTCAATCTCTTTCCAGCCGATAACGCTTTCCTCAATTAAAACCTGATGAATTCTTGAGCGCTGAAGCCCCATCTCAACTATTCTTTTAAGCTCTTCGGGATTGTGCGCAACTCCTCCGCCTGCACCTCCGAGTGTGTATGCAGGACGAATAATTGCAGGAAGTCCGACTTTTTCATAGACGTCATCAATCTGGCTTAATGACTGAAGAATCAGACTTCTTGGGACAGGCTCTCCTATTTCGTTCATCAGGTCCTTAAATTTCTCCCTGTCTTCTCCCTTGTAGATTGCATCAAGAGGTGTACCTAATATTTCCACATCCTTTAATGCTCCCATTTCAGCAAGTTCTGCTGTAAGGTTAAGTCCGGTCTGGCCTCCCATGCCGCTTAAAATGCCGTCAGGTTTTTCCTTTTCAATAATTTTTGCAATAATCGGAGCCTTTAGCGGCTCAACATAGATTATGTCGGCAGTGTCGGGATCAGTCTGTATTGTTGCAGGGTTTGAATTTACAAGAACAACTTCAATTCCCTCTTCACGAAGTGATTTGCATGCCTGAGTTCCTGAAAAATCAAATTCGGCTGCCTGTCCTATCTGGATAGGACCTGAGCCGATGATTATTACCTTTTTTATATCCTCTCTTAGCGGCATTATGGAATCCTCCTGTACATTGTATCAAATATCGGAATTTCAGTGTCAAGAGGACCCCCGTGCGCTTCGGGATGGAACTGAACGCAGGATATATTCAAATCCTCAGAGCAGAATCCTTCAAGTGAGCCGTCATTTACGTTTGTAAATGAAATGCTGCACTCTGAAGGCAGAGTGTCGCCGTCAACAGCAAATCCGTGATTCTGGGTTGTTATGTATATTGATCCGTCCGAGTGGCGTACCGGCTGGTTTGAGCCCCTGTGGCCGAATTTCATTTTGTATGTCTCTGCACCAAATGCTCTTCCGATAATCTGGTTTCCCATGCAGATTCCAAATATCGGAAGCTCTCCGATAAAATGCCTGGTGCATTCAATTGCATCTGCTGCAAGCGCCGGATCGCCGGGTCCGTTTGTAATAAAAATTGCCTCAGGCTCGCATGCCTCAATATCAGAGGGCTTTGAATTGTATGGATATATATATAGATCTGCGCCGCGTTTTCTAAGCGAGACTGCAATGTTCTTCTTTATTCCAAGATCAATCACAGCAATCCGCTTTCCCTTTCCAGGTATCCTGAAAGGCTCCCTGCAGGAGACCCGGGCTAACAGATCAATCTCAGAGATTGGTTTTACTGCTTTTGCACATTCCACAGCGTATTCGCCGTTGTCATCACCGGCGATAAGTGCTGCACGAAGTGTTCCTGCGATTCTTGTATCAATGGTTAATTTTCGGGTGTCAACACCTGAAATACCTGATAAATTGTTTTCCTCAAAAAAAGATTGCAAAGTAGTTTTAAAAGAAGGGTTTTTACAGATTTCATGGACAACACAGCCCATGGCATTTACTTTTGGACTTTGGAAATTTTGTGTGTCAACACCATAATTTCCGATAAGAGGATAAGTAAACATCAAAATCTGACCTGCATAACTTGGATCAGTTAGTGCTTCCATATAGCCGCTCATCTGGGTTGTAAACACAAGTTCTCCATAACAGGAGCCTTCTACTCCAAATCCTTCTCCGATTACATATTCACCGTTTTCTAGACCCAGAACTGCTTTCATTAAAATAACCATTATTATTTAGAAGTAATCCCTATTAATTCCTCTCTCTGATTGCAAAGAAAATTATAATTAAAAAATTTCAGGACAGCACAATTGGAAATTCAATATACTAATAATTACAAGATAGTGTATGAACAGCAAGGTAACAGTGGAGGTTGTGGGTTTTACCGACTCTTTCTGCGGCCCTTTTCCATGTGACGGCGACAGGACATGCGAACTTGAAAAATGCGCACCTTCAGAGGAGCTTGTAAAAGCATTTGATGCATTAAAAGAGCGTCTCTTTCATATCTACGGGGATAATGTTGAATGCACACTCACACTTATTGATGATGAAGTCCCGGCGCATGTGATAGAAATTATTGAAAAGGATCACCCGCCAATCCCTCTTATTCTCATAAATGGAAATAAAACTCCCATTGGAAGAATATCACTTCCCATGATTCGAAATG
Organism: Methanobacteriota archaeon; assembly: GCA_023396365.1. Taxonomy (GTDB): domain Archaea; phylum Halobacteriota; class Methanomicrobia; order Methanomicrobiales; family Methanomicrobiaceae; genus Methanomicrobium. The sequence goes on along the minus strand of JAEWWL010000007.1, from coordinate 29,826 downwards.
AGATAGACAAAAATCTGTAATTAAAATTTTAATTAATTTCTTCCATGATTAAAAAAGAAGCTCTTAATTTTTTTGGCATTTTCAAATTTCTTCAATCAGAGGCATTTAAGCAGTTGAAAAATTAAAATTTTAATTAATTTTTAAGAGAGTATCTTTGAAATCCAAATCCGGATGAGAGTTAAGATGAAAAACGGCAGACCCAAAATAATAGCTTTGGATATTGGAGCAACGCATATAAGAGTATCATATTATTCTGATGGCCGGTTCTCAAAATTTGGAACTGATGATACTCCGCGGACAGGAAATTCAAAAAGCTGTGTTACTGATAAGATTATCTCTTTAATATACGACCGGCTGTCAGAAGAAGAAATAAAGTCAGCATCATCTATAGGAGCTGCATCAGCAGGGCCGCTTGACACAAAAAAAGGCGAGATTATCAACTCACCAAATATGGCTTTTACCAGGATAGAGATTAAAAAAGCTCTCAGAGATGAATTTTCAAAGGATGTATACCTGATAAATGACTGCCGCTCGGGTGTTTTGGGAGAGATTGCATCTGATGAAAGTCTTGCTGATAAAAATGTAGTCTATATAACATTTTCAACAGGTATTGGTGCGGGTGCATTTATTGACGGAAATCTGATTTTGGGAAAATCAGGCAATGCAGGAGAGGCAGGTCATTTTTTTGTGGACAGCAGATACAATCTTTCATGCAGCTGCGGCGGAGTGGGCCACTGGGAAGCTTATTCCTCAGGCACAAAAATTCCGGTATTTTTCAGGGAATTTTGCAGGCAGAATAATTATAAATGCGATATTGCCCCCGATGCATCAGCAGAAACAATTTTTTTGGGTATAAAAAACAAAAGCAGGATTTATTCTGAATTTGCAGAAGAGCTTGGAAAAATTAATTCACGCGGAATATCAACTGTTGTATGTGCATACTCTCCTGATGTAATTATTCTCGACGGCCCTGTTGTTTTAAACAACACTGATGTTATCATTAAAGGAATAAACAGATATACTGACAGGTACTTAGATATGCCACAGATAAGGCCGGGCAGACTTAAAGGTCTTGCACCATTGCATGGCGCCGCATTTTATGCTCTTAATATGCAGAATAAAAGAGGAGAAAATGACTGAAATAATTTATATCAATGTTATATCAGCGGCCAGAATATGCTCAGGGATCTCTTTAATCGCCGGATTTATCATATCAGTTATGATTACCGTTCCGGCAGCAGTATACGGGCTTAATACAGTAATGTCAGATTACTCAATGCTATCCGGAGGAGATGTTTTTATCCCGGCTTTATCAGACATTGCACTTCTTACTTTTTTAATCACATTGACAGGATGCCTTTGTGGTCTTGCTGTCTCATTTTTCTATAATCTTTTATCTGCATATTTTGGCGGACTTGAAGTTCTGCTTCTTGATGAAGAGGATTATATTGAGGAAAATCTGGAAGAAAACCCGATAGGGTATGAATAACTCAATCTTTTTTACTCCCAAACGCCCAATAATATAGCCTCAACAATTAATGCTATATATTAAAATAGGAGATAGAATTCACATGCGGGAACAGAAAAACAGGCTTCGAAATATAATGCGCGAGAAAAGAGAAAAGTTAACTTTCAAAGAGCGTGCGGAAAAGAGCGAAATCATATGCAGAAATGTCTTTTCAATCATAAAGCCGGGCCAGACTGTAATGGGCTTTGCATCAAAAGAGATTGAAGTTGACACAAAACCTCTTTTAAGGATGCTTCTTGAAAATAATAATCCTCTTGTTGTTCCAGTCATTGTTAAAGAAGATGTCAGCCTTCGCCTCTCATATGTAAAAAAACTGGAGCACCTTGTCCCAAGCACATTTGGTGTGCCCGAACCAATCGGAAATGAAATACCTGTTCCAGACGGTGCTGTTGATGCCGTTATTCTTCCAATGCTTGCATTTGACCAGAAAGGCGGAAGGCTTGGATACGGCTCAGGGTACTACGACAGATTCTTAGAAAAATATCCTGACGTTATAAAAATTGCCTTAGCCTTTGCCTGCCAGGAGGCAGAAGAAGTCCCGGTTGAGGACAATGATGTCTTAATGGACTATGTCATAACAGAAAACGGCATTGCATTCAAAAGAAAAAAGGAGTAGAGTTTATGAAAATAAACGGTGTTGAGATTGTCGATACATACGCAGAGGCCTTTCCGATATGGTTTTCAAGATTAATCATAACTGCTGATGATTATGAACTTGCAAAAACTGCTGCTGTTGAGGCAACAGGGTTTGCGACATCAGCAATAGGATGTCCTTGCGAGGCAGGAATTGAAAGGGTTTATTCTCCTGATGAAACACCTGACAAAAGGCCGGGCATCTCGGTTTTTATCTGTGCCGCAAGAAAAAACATGCGTGAAAATGTTGCATCGAGAATAGGCCAGTGCATTTTAACGGCTGCAACAGCCTCTGTATTTGACGGACTTCCGCAGGCAACTACCCGTTTTTCAACAAGGATGCATTATTTTGGCGACTCTTATGAATCACGCTGCATTGTGGGCGGAAGAAAATGCTGGAAGATTCCGATAATGCAGGGCGACTTTATCGGTGAGGAGAATTTCGGGGCTGTAAAAGGAATTGCAGGCGGCAACTTTTTCATCATGGGAAGTTCCCAGAAATCTGCACTTCTTGGTGCAAAGGCGGCAGTGAAGGCATTTGAAAACAGCAGTGATATAATGGCAGGTTTTCCGGGCGGAATAGTTGCAGGCGGCTCAAAGGTTGCAAGCAAAAATTACAAATTTCCCATGCCTGCAAGCACAAACCACAGGTTCTGCCCGACACTAAAAGACAAAATCAGCGACTCTTTAGTTCCAAAAGGTGTCAGCTCGATATATGAAATTGTAATAAATGGCCTTAATGAGGATGCTATTGCACAGGCGATGCGAAAGGGTATTTTGGCTGCTGTAAAAGAAAAGGGCGTTCTCTTCATAAGTGCAGGCAATTATGAGGGAAAACTTGGAACAAACAACTTCCACCTCCACAAAATCCTTAAGGATTTTGCCTGATTTCTAAAATTTTTAAGAAAATTATTATTCCTCAAATAGTGTTACAACCTCACCTATTACAATTATTGCAGGAGGTTTTACATTTCTTTGTGCGGCAGTTTCAGATATTGTTTCAAGAGTTCCAATGGTTACTCTCTGGTCAGGACGAAGGCCGCGCTCAATTATTGCAACCGGCTTTTTCTTATCCATCCCGTTTTCCATCAAAGCCTTTGTAATATTGAAAAGATTTTTAACACCCATTAAAACAACTATTGTTCCGGGAGAGCCGGCCAGCCATTTCCAGTTTATTGCAGACTCCTCTTTTTTTGGGTCTTCATGGCCTGTCAGAAATGTAACCTGCGATGCAAACTTCCTGTGAGTTACAGGAATTCCGACACATTCAGGAACGGCGATTGCGCTTGTAACTCCCGGAACCATCTCAACACGGATGCCGTAATTTCTAAGAGTCTCCATCTCCTCTCCGCCGCGACCAAACAGGAATGGATCTCCACCTTTTAAGCGTACGACAGTCTTTTCCTCCTGTGCATACTTAACCATCAGCTTTTCAATCTCATCCTGCTCTTTTGTATGCTTCCCGCCGTATTTTCCGACATCAATCTTTTCAACATCAGGAAGCGATGATAAAATCTCTTCTCCCGGAAGCTGGTCATATAAAATTACATCAGCGCTGTCAATAACTTCTCTTGCACGAAATGTCATCAGTCCAAGTCCTCCCGGACCGGAACCGACAAGATATACCTTACCTGTCATTTGCAAATCTCCTTTAATTTTATCCGTTCTGCTCCCCGCTGATTCCAAGACTTTGGCGGGCTTCTTCAATAAGATCACCTGCTATTTCACGGAGTTTTTTACCGACAAGCCTTCCCTCTTCAATAGAGTCTCCGTTATCCTCAATTCTCTGGTATCTTTTGCCGTCAAGGGAGAGGACTTCGGCTATTAAAAATCCGTCTTTGCAGTAGACACCCTGCGGTGTGAAGCAGCCGCCGCCAATCTCCTCCATTACAGCACGCTCAACTTCTGCATCACGTCTTGTTATCGGATCATCAAGGACTGAAAGTTCTGATGAAAGTTTTGGATCATCTCTGCATACAACAGCAATTATGCCCTGGTTTGGCGACGGCACATACCACTGCGGTATAAGCCTTGTTCCGGCAAGCTTCAGACCGAGGCGCTCCATTCCTGCCTCTGCAAGAACTATTGCATCAAACTCATTATTCTCAAGCCTGCGAAGCCTTGTATCAACATTCCCCCTAAGCTCTTTAATCTCAGGATTTAAGTTGCCGCGAAGAAGCTGCGCCTTTCTTCTTGTGCTTGATGTGCCAACGACCTTAATCTCCTCAAGAGGGCAGTTGTGAACCAAAAAATCGCAGGGTGAATCTCTTTTTAAAACAGCACAGGTAACAACACCATCCGGTCTTTTAGCAGGAATGTCCTTCATGCTGTGAACAGCAAAGTCAACCTCGCCGTTTATTATTGCATCATCAAGAGCCCTTACAAATATTCCCTGTCCGCCAACCCTGTGAAGCGGAACATTTGTTTTGTCATCGCCGATTGTTTTTATAGTGACAATCTCTGTTTCGATCCCCAGTTTTTTAAGCATACTGCAGACACGGTTTGTCTGTGCCATGGCAAGACGTGAACCGCGTGTTCCGACTTTCAAAGACATCTGCAGTAAGCCCCGGCTATTTTTTCTATATCCTCGCTGCTGTGTGCAGCCGAGATGAAGTTGGTCTCAAACTGTGACGGGGGCAGAAATATTCCCTCTTTTAGCATCTTCTTCCAGAAATCCGCAAATTTTTCGGTATCGCTTTTCTTTGCCTCCATATAATTTTTTGGCGGAGTGTCCTTAAAAAAAAGTTTAAACATTGAGCCAAGCCTTACAAAAGAATCCCTGTATTTTTCAGGCAGTGATTCCTGTATGACTTTTGAATTTTCATCAAGTTTCTGATAAAGAGAGCTGTTCTTGTGAATATATTCAAGCATTGCAATTCCGGCTGACATTGAAAGGGGATTTCCGCTGAATGTTCCGGCCTGGTAAACCGGACCTGAAGGGGCGACAAGCTCCATTATATCGCGTCTTCCTCCAAAAACTCCGATTGGAAGGCCGCCGCCGACAATCTTTCCAAGAGTTGTAAGATCCGGAACTATCCTGTATTTTGCCTGTGCACCGCCGATCCCGACCCTGTATCCGCAGATCACCTCATCGCAGATTAAAAGAACATCATTCTCCTTAGTAATCTTCCTGACCTCGGAAAGATAGCCTTCCTCAGGAAGAACAGGACCGACATTTCCCATAACAGGCTCAATGATGAATGCTGCAATATCATCGCTCTTTGAGATTATGCTTTCAAGTGATTCGGCATCATTATAAGGAACCTGGGCGGTGTGTGAAACAATCTCAGGTATTACTCCCGCAGAGTCGGGAACACCCATTGTTGTTGCACCTGATCCTGCCTGGATTAAAACTCCGTCATGAGCGCCGTGAAACCCGCCTTCAACCTTTATGATGTCCTTTTTACCTGTATAGCCGCGGGCAAGCCTTATTGCAGCCATTGTTGCTTCAGAGCCGCTTGACACAAATCTGCACATATCAACTGACGGATGATCACGTATGATGATTTTTGCAAGTTTTATCTCACTCTCGGAAGGTGTTCCGTATAACCAGCCCTCCTCAGTCTGTTTTTTTATTGCATCATATACAGCCTGCGGCCTGTGGCCCAAAAGCAGCGGCCCGTAAGCCATGCAGCAGTCTGTTAAGGAAACATTATCTTCTGTTATTATTTTTGATCCCTGTGCTTTTTTGACATAGAAAGGATACGGCTTAATAGCCCTTACCGGACTGCTGACGCCGCCCGGCATTAAATTTTTTGCCTCTTCAAATAATTCCCGGCTTCTCATCTATCCACCCCGCAGCATCCTCTGCAAAATATGTTATAATTAGATCTGCTCCTGCACGTTTTATTGCAATAAGACTCTCCATTGCAACTTTCTTCTCATCAAGCCAGCCTTTTTCAGAGGCGGCCTTTATCATTGAGTACTCACCGCTCACCTGGTAAGCGGCAACCGGAAGGCCCAGTGTCGCAACAGAGGCGATAATATCATGATAAAACCCGGCAGGCTTTACCATTAAAATATCGGCGCCCTCCCTTAAATCAAGTTCTGACTCTAAAAATGCTTCTTTTGGATTCTCATATGCCATCTGGTATGTTGAGCGGTCACCAAAGGACATTTTTGAATCCGCGGCATCCCGAAATGGTCCGTAGAGAGCGCTTGCAAATTTTGTGGAGTATGACATTATCGGTGTGTTTTCAAACCCTTCATCGTCAAGAGCCTCCCTGATTGCCATCACCATGCCGTCAAGCATGCATGATGGTGCAACAATATCACAGCCTGCCCTTGCATGCGACACAGCAATTTTTGCCATAACCTCAAGAGACTCATCGTTTAAAAGATCAGGCTCACCACAGACGCTTCCTGTTATTCCGCAGTGTCCGTGATCTGTATATTCGCATGCGCAGACATCTGTTATTACAACCATCTCCGGAGCTTTTGATTTTATTTCAGCTATTGTCTTTTGAATTACTCCGTCCTCAATCCACGCAGATGTTCCGTTCGAATCCTTGTCCTTTGGAATTCCAAACAAAAGCATTGCCCTGATTCCAAGCGACTGCAGTCTTTTGGCAATCTCACCTGCATGTGATACCGGATGCCTGAACTGTCCGGGCATTGACTCAATCGGTCTTTTATTTGTTATTGTCTCATCAAAAAAATAAGGAGCTATGAGACTGTCTTTTGTCAGCACTGTCTCTTTGAAAAGCGGCTGGAGATTTCTTTTTCTCAATCTTCTAAGTCTTCTTTGCGGGAACATGGTCTTTTTCCTCTTGTTATTGCAAGAACAAGCTTATCGGCGGTTGCAAGATCACCGCATTCTGCACAGCTTCTGACAGCAAATGTGGCATCAGCAAGAATTTTTTTTACAAGGACTCTTGAAAAGTCATCAAAGATTTCTTTTGTCCTTTCATCAGGGCTGTTTACACGGGCAAGGGCTTTGTCGCGTTCGCGGATTCTTATTGATTCTGCCCATGTGTGAAGGTCGCCTAAACTTTCGTTTGCAGCTGCCCTGTTTAAGAGGGATACAAACTGCTTTAGCTCATCAATGATGAAAGCCTCTGCCATCTCTGCCTCATGGCGGCGTGAGTCCATATTCTTCTCACTGACATTTCTTAAATCATCGATTGTAAAGAGTTTGATACCTTCTATTTCAGATACTTTCTCATCAATATCACGTGGCTGTGCTATATCAATTAAAATCAAAGGTTTTTTTACCTGCCCTATCGGCCATCTCTGTCTTTGAAGAATCTCACTCAGTGGATCATAATGAATGACAGGGTGCGGTGCGGCAGTGCAGGAGATAACGACGTCTGAGAGCGAAATGTAGTGGTATAACTCATCCATCATAACCGCTTTTCCGCCAATTTCTTCTGCAAGACGTTTTGCAGTTGCAAAAGTCCTGTTGGTTACATATATTGCAGTCAGGTTTTTTGCGGCAAGCGCCTGTGCAACGAGCTTTCCCATCTCGCCGCCGCCGACAACAAGGATATGCTTTCCCTTTAAGCTTCCTAGAAGCTCTTCTGCAAGCTGGACAGCGGCAGAACCAATAGATACCGCGCCGTTGTTGATATTGGTCCGTCTGCGGACTTCAACACCTGTATGAACCGCCTTGTTGATGCATAAATTTAGTACAGAACTGCATACACCGGCCTCCTGTGATTCAGAGAGCGCTTTTTTTAATTGTCCGATAATCTGGTCTTCGCCAACAATCATTGAATCCATGCCGGATGCAAGCCTTAATAAATGTGTGAGCGCCCTGCATCCTTCAAGTGTCCAGAATCCCTCCCGGCCTTTTAGTTTTAAAAAACTTTCAAGTGCTTCCGATTCACCCTGGACAAATATTTCCACACGGTTGCAGGTCTGGAGCAGAACAACTCCTTTGAAATGCTCTCTTGCTTCCTGAAGAAATTCTGTTTCATCCGGAAATCGAAACTCTTCCAGTTTCTCTATATCAGCCTCATGGTGAGTGATGCCTGCACATGCAAAGGAGGTAAGAAGATTATATTTCATTGAAGATATTTCTCCCGGACGTAATTAAAAGCAAAATAATGGCCTTCCTTTAATTTTTCCCAGACTTTTTCATCATATATTATATTTTGCAGGATTTCATTCCTGTCTTTTTGGACTGGCACTTTTTCTTTTAAGAGTTCGCGGACTTCATTTTGAAGTGCAATCATCTCATCAGGATTTGGTAAATTCTCTTCAATATTTTTCCTGATGTATCTTGACATTGCCGGGCTTTTGCCGCAGGTCGAGACTGCAATTAAAAAATTTTTACCGGAAACTACTGAGGGTATGATTACATCTTTGGCTTTTCCATCCGCATTGTTGAAAAAGGCACCTGCATTTTTTGCAAGAATGCCGATTTTGTCATTTAAATCCCGGTCTGATGTTGCAGCAACAACAATCATGCTGCCTTTGATTATCTCATTTAAATAACTGTCATCAGCTTCATTAAGATCTTTTTTTATTAGTGTTACATTAATTCTGTTAAAATCTTTAGCAAATGTTCTGCTTACAACAGATACATCTGCTTCGGGATAAAAAAAAGACGCCTTTCTAAATCCCACTTCTCCTCCGCCAAAAATCACAACTTTTTTCCCATTCATATCATGGAAAAGAGGAATCATTGAATTATGATTTGAAGCTCCTAAAATAAAACTTTGTCTGAATAATATGGGGTTATCGTATTACCTGTATTTCATTTGCCTGTGAATAAAAATAAAAAAATTTAATTATTGAATTTTTTTCAGCCTTTTTTTTAATCTTTTCAATTTTTTTCATCTTTTCAATTTTTTTTATTTTTTCAAATCGTTTTTAATTTTTAAAATTTTTTATTTTTTTTATTTTTTTCATTTTTTTCCTGTAATTTTCTTTTTTCTTTTTAAAATTTTAAACTGATTTTATTATAGACCGCGGTTCATTGTAAACAATTATAATGATTAAAGACTTTATTTTGAATATAATACCATGAATGCAGATGCTTCATATAATCTGCAACTAAGATTCACTTAAATGCAGCCAGATTTGCCACGAAAAAAAAAATGTGATGCATCATGACTCCGGAAATAATTCTTATCTGCTTAATTCTTTTGATAATGGTTGCTCTTTTTGTAACCGAGGCGTTAAGAGTTGATGTAATTGCAATAATTATTATGCTTACGCTTGGATGGCTTGGGCTTATCACACCTGCCGAGACATTTTCGGGCTTTGCAAGCAATGCTGTTATTTCAATAATTTCTGTCATGATTTTGGGATATGGTATTGACAGAACAGGCATAATGATAAAATTTTCAAGAAAAATTGTCAGCATCGGAGGAGATGATGAGAGGAGAATTACAGGAATCATTTCAGGCTGTGTGGGATTTTTATCGGCATTTATTCAGAATATCGGATCGGCAGCACTTTTTCTGCCGGCAATTTTAAGAATTTCCAAAAAAACAAAGATACCTAAAAAAAGGCTTCTTCTTCCAATGGGATATTCGGCAATAATAGGCGGGACACTTACAATGATAGGCTCATCACCGCTGATTCTGCTAAATGATCTTCTTGCACAGGGAGACCTTGAGCCTTTTAATTTCTTTTCAGTAACTCCGATAGGTGTCTGCCTTTTATTAACAGCAGTCATCTATTTCGCATTTTTTGGAAAATATGTTCTTCCAAAGAATGATTCAGAATCAGATGCACAATCCGCAAAAGAAAATTTTCTTGATATATGGAATCTTCCAAAACAGAAGCATCATTTCTTCATTCCTGAAAAATCGCCAATATCAGGTCTTAAACGTGAAAATTTAAATCTAGGAGAATATTCTCTTGTTCTTATAGCCTTAAAGGAAGGAAAAAATATCACATATGCACCCTGGAGACATACTGTTTTTGCCCCCGGCCAGATTCTTACAATACTTGGAACATTTGAAAATGCAGAAACTTTCAGAGAAGATTACGGGCTTGAAACTGCTCTTACCGCACCATATCTTGATGAATTAACAGGAGAAGAGAATGCAGGCTTTTCTGAGATTATTTTAAAGCCGCGTTCAAAACTTATTGGAAAAACAATAAGGGAGATTGCATTTCGACATACATACGGGCTTGAGATTATCGTATTCTCAGGAAGAGAGGGCGATTACAGGCATGAATTCTCAGATATTAAATTGAATGCCGGAGACTCCTTTGTTGTATACGGGTCATGGAAGAGCATTATAAAAGCAGGCAACAGTGGTGAATTTTTGCTCCTTCATAATCCTGAAGAAAAAGAGCTGAAAAAATCCAAATCTCTCATTGCAGTTGCATGTTTTGCAGGCGGAATTGCTCTTTCCTTTGCAGGAGTGTCATTATCCCTCTCTTTACTTACCGGAGCTGTCTTAATGATTCTTTTCGGAGTGCTTGACATTGACGAGGCTTACGGGGCTGTTGACTGGCGGACCGTTTTTTTAATAGCAGGTCTGATTCCTTTTGGAATAGCAATGGAGAATACAGGCACTGCTGCATTAATCGCACAAACCATTACAGCTTTTGCCGCAGGAGAAAACCCCCTTTTGATCCTCATTGCAGTTGCTGTTCTTGCAACATTTTTCAGTCTGTTTATGTCTAATGTTGCTGCAACGGTAATTCTTGTTCCGCTTGTAATACTCATCGGAATAGATACAGGAATTGATCCGCGCGGCCTTGCACTTTTAACCGCTGTATGCGCCTCAAATTCATTTATTCTGCCAACACATCAGGTAAATGCATTTTTAATGGGGCAGGGGGGATATCACAACTCTGATTTCATAAAAGCGGGCAGTATTATGACTGTGCTTTTTATCTCAATCTCGGTGGGATTGATTTATATATTATTTGTATAAAATTACTGTCCTTAAGGAGAAACAGGAGAATAACAATGCTGCTGAAACAATTTTTTATAGATAAAATTGCACACAGCTCCTATCTCATAGGGGGAAATACAGTCTGTGCAATAGTTGATCCTGCAAGGGACATTGACTGTTACCTAAAAGCTGCAGAAGAGGAAGGTCTGCAGATAACACATATTATTGAAACACATCTGCATGCCGATTTTGTCTCCGGCCATCTTGACCTTGCGGATGCAACAGGGGCAAAAATATATGCGCCAAAAGCAGGAAACTGCGAATTTGATCATGTCGCAGTAAAGGAAGGTGATGAAATCACAATTGAGGATATGAAATTTCATGTTCTTGAAACACCCGGCCATACTCCCGACTGTCTGGTATATGCTGTGTCTGATCTCTTTAGAGGAGAAGAGCCTGCCGTCGCATTTACCGGAGACACCCTCTTTGTAAATGATGTCGGAAGGCCGGATCTCTTTCCGGGCAGGGCTAAAGAACTTGCAGAGAAGCTTTACCACAATCTCCATGACAAAGTGATGAAGCTTCCTGACAGCTGCCTTGTTCTTCCGGCACACGGTGCAGGCTCATTATGCGGAAAGGCAATGGGTTCGATGAGATTTTCAACAATTGGTTATGAGAAGGCTCACAATCCTGCTCTTTTAATTGACAATATCGACGAATTTGTAAAATCCTTAACAGTCGATATGCCGCCGGCACCGGATCATTTTGCAAGATGCAGCGATATTAACAGAAAAGGTCCTGTCCTTGTAAGAAAACTTTCCCATCCAAAACCGATGAACCCGAAAAAATTCAGGGAAAAGATGCAGGACGGCAATACAATTGTTGTAAGCTTAAGGGACTATGCAACATTTGGCGGCCAGCACATTCCGGGCAGCTATCATATAGACGTCAGTGGAAATTTCTCTACGTTTGCCGGCTGGATTCTGCCGCCTGACAAGGACATACTGCTTGTAACAAACAATCCCGAAAAGGCGGAGAAGGCAACTGTCATGCTTAGAAGAGTAGGTCTTGACAGGGCGTTTGGATTCTTAAGGGGCGGGACGCATGCATGGGTTATGGCAGGATTTGAAACCGAACACATCTATCAGTTATCCCCTGCGGAAGTGCATGAAAAAATTACAAATGAAGGCTTTACTCTTGTTGATGTCCGCTCAAAGGATGAATTTAAGGCAGGCCATGTTAAAGGCGCAATTAATATTCTTGGAATGGATCTTAGAACAGAGTATACAAAACTGGACCCGGAAAAACCGGTTATTGCAATGTGCGGTTCAGGCCACCGCTCAAGCATCGCCTGCGCCATATTAAAGCAGAAGGGCTTTAAGCATGTCTACAACGCCTCCGGCGGAATAACGGGATATAAAAATGCAGGCTTTTTAAAAGCCTGAACACTTTCTTTATTTAGATAACAGGCAGATTTGATATTATGAATACTGATATGGTGCCGGTATTTAATGCAATACAGATAATTGTTCTTTTTTTTGAGATTGCCGGCGCTGCAATTATAGTATATGGCGGAGTAATTGCAGTGGCAGGAATTATTCTGCGTGAGATTAAAAAAAGCAGCAGCTCATACGGGAAGATACGTCTTGATCTGACAACAAAAATAGTGCTTGGCCTTGAATTTTTGATAATATCTGATATATTGATGACAGTTATATCCCCGACACAGGAAGAGCTTATCATTCTTGCAGTTACAGTGCTTATAAGAACAATTCTTGGTTATTTCCTTGAAAGAGAAGCGCTATTATTTAATCCTGATAATTAACAGCAAATAAAATCCTTTTTATTATTATTTCATCTTTTCTTAATTTTTTTGTTTTTATTTTGATTTTTTTCTGCAGTCCATGAGAAAAAAATTATCCCTGCATCCCAAAACTAATCTTATTGTGCGGGGTAACTATTTACAATAAATGCCTTTAAAAAAACCAGAAATATTAATTCTTGGCGCCGGTGCAGTAGGCCTTTCAATTGCAGGAATGCTCTCAAAAAAATGTGTGGTCTCTGTTGTATGCAGAAAAAAGCACGCCGATGCAGTTTCAAAAGATGGCCTTTTTCTATCAGGAGTCTGGGGTGAAGAGACAATCCGGGATATTAAGTGCTATTTCAGACCTGATGAGCTTTTGAAAAAAAACACTGATAGTAAGACAAAAAAATTTGATTTTATCCTCATAACCTCAAAGAGCAGTGATACTGAAAAAATCTGTGAAGATTACAGGGTATTTTTAAAAGGCAGTGTTGTTGTAAGCATCCAGAACGGAATAGGAAATGAGGAGATTATTAAAAAATATGCAGAAAAAATAATTGGTGCAACAATTACAACAAATTTTCGCTCATTAAGTGATGGTTGTGTTAAAGTAATGAGTGAAAGCGAGCCTTTGCGGCTTGGAATTTATCCATATGAATCACCTGATAATTTGCATTATCAGTCCGAAACGGACAGCCTGCTTGAAATATTTAAAAGCTCTAAAATAAAAGCTGAAAAATCAAAAAATATCCGATCGGCAATCTGGGAGAAATCGCTTTTGAATATTGCTGTTAATCCTCTGACTGGTTTGCTGTCAGTTCCTGTCGGTGAAACTCTTAATGAAAATTTAAAGCCTTTAGTCATCGGACTTGTTAATGAGACTTTTTCGGTAATGTCTGCTGAGAGCATAAAAACAAAATGGTCAGATCCTAAAGAGTATCTTGAATATCTCTTTGGATATCTGATTCCTTCCTTTTCAGATGTATTTACTTCAATGCAGCAGGATATGAAACTGAAAAGAAAAACAGAGATAGATTTTATCAACGGTGCAGTGGTAAGGCTTGGAGAGATGCATAAAATAAATACACCATACAACTCCTGCATCTGCAGTCTTGTTAGGTATCAGGAAGAAAAATATTCACTTTCACAGCGCACGCCTGAATAATAAATACATAATAATTCAATCTTTAACTGTGTCAGTAAAGGGCAAGCCAATAATACCCTGTAAAAAAAAGCGTGTCCGACACGCAATATAATTTTTTCAGGCTGCCCTTATACAGGCACAGTTTAAAAATTCAATATACTAAAATCCAAAAAGACCTCCACATTTAAAAAAATTATTCAAAAAAATCTCATTTAAATAAATCTCATTTAAATCCTATTTTTTAGATTCTTTTTAATATTTTTAATGGCAGTAATCCTGCTGTATCACATAATCTTTCAGATCAAAAATTTTTTTAATTGAAGAACAGGTTAATTTTTTTCTAATTAAAGAACAGATTATTTTTTAAATGTCAGGAAAGGATTTTTTTTTAAATCCTGAGATTAAATTTTTAAATTTTTAATTTTTTGAAATTTAAAAATTGTAATTTTTTATTTTGTTTTGCCTTTCATGACAAAGGCCGGGTGGATTTTATGCGATCATTTTTCCCCGGATTTTCTTTATCCATTCCAAGAAGAACAAGTATCCATTTTGTGCTTTCAATATAACGAAAAGCAATCAGAATCATTATTGTAAGAGGCACTGAAATAAGCATTCCCACAGGACCCAAAACCCATGTCCACAGAACAAGTGATAAGATAACAACCAGCGGCGGCATGTTCATCTCTTTCTCGGCAAACTTTGAAAAAACAATATTTTCAACAACAGCATTGATTATGCATATTCCGGCAATAACCAGCAGAGCACCGGTAATGCCATGCAAAAGCCATGCAAGAATAACAGCCGGCACTGCAACAATTAACAGGCCGATATATGGAATATAGCTTAGAATTATTGCAAGAACACCCCAGAACAATGCAAAGTCTATTCCAAAGGCAAAGAGCATCGCACCAAAAGATCCGCCAAGAACAATATTTGTCTTTGTCTTTGCAACAATCCAGCCTATCATGCTGCTGCACATCTCCTGGTATTCGTTTATCAGCCTGTCATCTCCGTCTGATAATATTTTCATACGCCCGGGGAGTGCGGGGATTTCAAGAAGCATGAAGCATGTTATCACAACAATGAAAAAACAGTCCATAATAAGTGATGATACTCCGCCTGCAACCTGTATTGTAATCTTTGAAATTGTGCTCCAGTCAGGGGCAAAATTATAAGCAGTATCTGCTGAAATTCCAAAAGGTTTCAGAATTTCCATTAAATCATAGAGACGATATGAAAACAGCTCCTGATATTTGGGAAGATTTGCAGCCAGCATATTTACAGATTCAAATATTAAAAATATGAATGCCAGAACTGTTATTCCATAAATAACCATTATTGCCGCAACAGATGATATATCAGAAAAACCTCTTCTTTTAAAAAAATAAAAAAGCGGTGTTCCAATCATTGCAAGAATAATCGAAATTACAATCATATTTATCAGATAAGCCGCCTGATTCATTCCGATAAGAATTATAAAAATGAGGGCTGCTATCAAAAGACGCCTGACATTAACATCAGGCTTTGCTGTCAAATCCACTTCTTCACCTTGATGCAATATATTGTCCTGTTTCCTTTTCTTCTTTTTTATAGGAAATTTTTATTTTAATGCTCATGCCTGTGGTGAATATCAGGAGTATGGGGATGATCATGAGTTAATTCCTCATGTGAATGAATATGGGAATGCTCACATGTTTCAGACAGCGGCAGAGAAGTGGCATCATGACTGTGATTATGATGGATATCATGGCTGTGTCTGTGCTCATGAGTCTGTCTTTTATGCGAGTGCTGATGGGAATGCTTTTCAAAGATTAGAAGAATGACTCCGGCTGCCATGAGCGGAAACGAGATATAAAATACAGTCTCCGGCGGATTGTTAAACAATGCAAATGAGATTACAACTCCAAAAAAAGGGGAGACTGCAAGAAGAGATCCCGTGCGTGAAGTTCCAATCTCACGCAGGGACAACAGGAACAAAACGCTTGTAAGACCGCCGTATGAGAGAAATCCAATAAGCATTGCAAGCAATGAAACACTAAGAGCGGGAAGCTGCTGCCCTGTTATAATACCAAATATTACTGATAAAAGTCCTGCCGCAATACCTTTTATGCAGACAATCGGTACAGGATCTTTTCCAGAAATATTTCTGCTGAAATTATTGTCCAGTGCCCAGAATAAACAGGCCACTAAAATTCCTATTGCACCAGGTGAAAACCCTGAGTTTTCAGAGGGATCAAAGGTCAGAATAATACAGGATATTGTTATTAATAAAAGTCCGGTCCATATTTGTCTCCCCACAGCCTCCCTGAATATGAAAAATGCGATTACTGAGGTTGCAACAGCCTCAAAATTCAGAAGAAGAGATGCTGTGGCAGCCGGTGTTATAACAAGACTGTACATTAGTATTACCGGAGCTAAAAATCCCCCGAAGGTTACAACACCAATAAGCCATGGCAAATCTGATTTTTGCAGTGAAGCTTCAGTTTTATTTCGACTCTCTTTTTTATGAGACTGCAGAAGAATGTAAATCAAAAGGCCAAAGCCGCTTCCAAGATAGAAAAGACCTGCAAGAATTACAGGCTCAATGCTGCCAAGCATATATTTGCCGACAGGAGCGCATCCTCCAAAAAGAGCTGCTGAAAGGACAGCATAAAGATAGGCTAATTCTTTTTTTGAAACCATATTTCTCAGGCCGGCTGCCCCTAATATTGAAATTAAAACATTATATATCCGCCATATATCATTTTGAAATGAATAAAAAAAAAATTCATTATTTAATTAAAAAAAGTGTTCTTCACTCAGTAAAAATTTCACAATATTATATAGAGTGATATTGTGAAAGGCAGAAATAGACTTATTTCAATATCAGAGATGAGAGATGTCTGAAAAAAAATATAAAAAATCCGGCCGGAATATGCACTGTGATGCATCTGAAATTAATCCTGTTATCAGCAAAGTTTCAGAAGTACTGAAAGAAAATTCAGAGGATATTCTTTTTTCTCTTATTAGTATTTCACTTGAAAATTCTGTTGATGAAATATACTGGGTTAATGAAGATGGGGATATTCTTTATGCAAATGAAAGTGCATGCAGAAATCTCGGATACTCATCTGAAGAAATTTTATCAAGGAAAATTGAAGACCTGCGTCCTGAATCATCAGGAAGAGACATTCTAAAACAGTTGAAAA
Organism: Methanobacteriota archaeon; assembly: GCA_023396365.1. Classification (GTDB taxonomy): domain Archaea; phylum Halobacteriota; class Methanomicrobia; order Methanomicrobiales; family Methanomicrobiaceae; genus Methanomicrobium. The sequence goes on along the minus strand of JAEWWL010000007.1, from coordinate 12,725 downwards.
CACTTTTCAAAGAAAAAAGCGGTTTTTCATATGAGACATATCATAAAAGAAGCGACGGAACAGTATATCCGGTCGAGTCCTGTGCAAAGCCGGTGAATTTTGGCAGTCTTAAGATTGCATGCATATATTCACGCGACATCTCTGTAAATAAAAGCCATGAAGAAAGGATAAAAAGATCAGAGGAGGAAAAAACATTAATCCTCAACTCTGTTCATGAAAATTTAGTATATTATGATCTTGATTTCAAAATAATCTGGGCGAATAAAGAGCCTGCCGAATCTGTTAATTTAAGGCCGGAAGAGCTTACAGGAAAGACATGCTATGAACTCTGGTATAACAGGGCATCTCCGTGTGAGGACTGCACAATAAAAAAAGCAATGACTGCCAAAACTCCGGTGACAGAAGAGAAAACAAGAAAAGACGGCCGGTGTATAAAAGTATCTGCATATCCTGTGTTTGACGAAAATAAAAATCTGACAGGCGCTGTGGAATCAGTACTTGATATATCAAGAAGAAAAAAAGCAGAAAAGGCGCTTGAGATTAGTGAAAAACAGTACAGGGAGTTGTTCTCAACGATGAGCAGCGGATTTGTGCTTCATGAGTTAATAACAGACAGCAGTGGAAAACCATGCGATTTCAGATTTTTAGAGATTAATCCCGCATTTGAAAAGATGACCGGCCTTGATGCATCTGTTATTAAGGGAAGAACTTTTTTTGAAATATTTCCTTATGAAAATAAGGACATTCTCAAAATATATGCAGGTGTTGCATTGTCAGGAGAGCCGGCTGAATTCACAGACTACAACAGGCTCTTTGACAGATATTACAATATCTACTCATACAGCCCGTCAGTGGGCCGGTTTGCATCGATATTTACTGACATTACAGATTTAATCAATCTTAGAAAAGATCAGAAAAGATCTCTTGAGCAGATAGAGAAAAATTTTGAGCAGCTTGCCATTTTAAATGATGAAATCAGAAATCCTCTCCAGGCAATCATAGGCTATGTGATGCTTGAGGAGTTTTCCTACACGGATAAAATAATAGAGCAGGCAGCAGTTATAGATAAACTTGTAAACAGGCTTGATAAGCGGTGGCTTGAGTCAGAAAAAATACGGGATTTTTTAAGAAAGCACTATCAGTTCAGCTGAAAAAAACCAGATTCATAAAATATACTCTTTTAGAGCACTCCATTCTTTTATCTTGTCATCCAGGCTTTGGCGTGCATTTGCAGGGCTTGATGAGGGAAGGGTAATTACTTTAACATCAGGAAACTTTTTTGAAAAATCGGGATGAAATTTTTTAAAATACTTTTCAGCACCGGTTTTTCCATTCAGTGCAATTACCCTCACCGGTTTATTTTTTATTAAAATTCGGGCAATGTCATTTGGCTTTACATCCTTAAGTGTAGCATCACTGCTTTTCTCTCTTCTGCACTCTGATGCCGCATCCCATAAGGCAATACCGGCATTTTTTAAGGATTCAATTCTTTTGTCATATGAAAGACTTGTGTCTGTTCCAAAAACCGCCTCCATTATCTTCCAGAAATGGTTTTTTGGATTTCCATAATATTCATTTTTTTCAAGGGATTTTAGGGAGGGAAAACTTCCAAGTATCAGTATTTTTGGATTTTCCCCGCAGACCGGCATAAGACCGCAATTAAACTCATCCATTGCACTGATAATTTGCCTGCTTATTAAAAAAAATGCACCGGCAAAATAAAAAAAAATGCCATTTCACTTTCACACCGCATGCCTGTATACTCATTTATATGAAGAGTCAGATAGATTTCTGATAGCAAACAATGGACTCAATAATAATACGGGGAGCAAGGGAGCACAATCTGCAGAATATTTCCCTTGAACTTCCAAGAGACAAACTAATTGTAATTACAGGCGTTTCAGGATCAGGCAAATCAACACTTGCTTTTGATACAATATATGCCGAAGGCCAGAGAAGATATGTTGAATCGCTGTCTGCATATGCGAGGCAGTTTCTGGGTCTGATGAACAAGCCCGACGTTGATTCAATTGACGGATTATCTCCTGCAATATCAATTGAGCAGAAGACAACATCCAAAAATCCGCGAAGCACTGTGGGCACCGTAACAGAAATTTATGATTACCTGCGTCTTTTATATGCCCGTATCGGTGTTCCGTTCTGTCCTGAACACAATATAAAAATTGAATCACGCTCTCCGGAAAAAATATCAGACAGCATTCAGTCAGACTTTGTCGGCAGTGTAACACTTCTCTCTCCTGTAATCAGGCAGAAAAAAGGAACACACCAGCATGTTCTTAAGGATTTAAACCAGCAGGGCTATGCAAGGGCAAGGGTTGACGGGAAAATAATCAGAACTGATGAGGAAATTAATCTTGAGCGGTATGTTAAGCATGATATAGACATTGTAACAGACAGACTTGACCCTAAGGACGACAGGTTCAGGCTTGTTGAAGGTGTGGAATCATCTCTTAAAAATTCCGAGGGTCTTGTAATCGCCTTATCAGATGACGGTACAGAAAAGATTTATTCATCAAGGATGGCATGCCCTGTCTGCGGATTTTCCTTTGATGAGCTTCAGCCGAGAATGTTCTCATTCAACAGTCCGTTTGGAGCATGCCCGGAATGCAACGGCCTTGGAATAAAGATGGAGTTTGACCCCTCGCTGATAATTCCTGACATGAGCAGATCATTATCAGAAGGGGCGGTTGCAACATACAGGAATTTTCTTGACGGATACCGTGTCCAGTATCTTGCGGCGGTTGCCAAGCATTTCAAATTTGATATCTTCACTCCCATCGACAAACTATCAAAAGAGCAGTACAATGCCCTTATGTTCGGCTCAGATGATAAAATCAAATTCAACATGAGCATGAAGGGAGGGGATGTGTCATGGTCGCACAATGGAAAATGGGAAGGGCTTTTGCCGCAGGCCTCACGCCTGTACAGCCAGACCAAATCCGAATACAGGAGAAAAGAGCTTGAAAAATTCATGAAAATCTCCCCCTGCCAGAAGTGCGGCGGAAAAAGGCTCAACGCAAAGGCAATCTCGGTAAAAATAGCTGACAGGTCAATAATTGATATTACTGATCTCTCTGTTTCATCATGCATTGATTTTTTCAGCAGCATAAATCTTAATGAAAAAGACACTGAGATTGCAAAGCAGATTATAAAAGAGATCAATTCACGCCTGAAATTTTTAAATGAAGTTGGTCTTGGATATCTTACGCTTTCAAGAAATTCGGGCACTCTTTCAGGAGGAGAAGCCCAGAGAATTCGTCTTGCAACACAGATTGGCTCAAATCTTATGGGCGTTTTGTATGTCCTTGATGAGCCTTCAATCGGTCTTCACCAGCGGGACAATCATAAGCTTATTGAAAATTTAAAGAAGCTTCGTGATCTTGGAAACACGCTCGTTGTTGTTGAGCATGACGAGGATACCATAAGGCAGGCTGATTATGTTATTGATATGGGTCCGGGCGCCGGTGTTCATGGCGGGCATATTGTATCATCAGGAACTCCGGCAGAGATTGAAAAGGATTCAAAATCCTTAACCGGATTATACATCTCAGGAAAGGAAAAAATAGATATTCCAAAAGAAAGGCGAAAACCAAATTCTTATATTCATCTTAAGGGCTGCTCTGAAAATAATTTAAAATCAGTTGATGCGGACATTCCCCTTGGACTGTTCACTGTTGTAACCGGAGTTTCAGGAAGCGGAAAATCAACTCTTATCTATGATACACTCTACCGCGCCTTAATGAAGGAGATAAACAAATCGCAGACACAACCGGGGAAATACAAAGAGCTCTCCTTTGACAAGCCTGTTGACAAGGTAATTGTAATCGATCAAAGCCCGATTGGAAGAACGCCCCGCTCCAATCCGGCAACCTACACAAAAGTCTTTGATGAGATTAGAAATATCTTTGCAGAGACAAAAGAGGCAAAAATACGAGGCTATAAACCCGGAAGATTTTCGTTTAATGTAAAGGGGGGCCGCTGTGAGGCATGCAGCGGTGACGGGCTGATAAAAATTGAGATGAATTTCCTGCCTGATGTTTATGTCGAATGCGAGGAATGCAGGGGAACAAGATACAACGCTGAAACACTTGAGGTCAAGTACAAGGGAAAATCCATCGCAGATGTTCTTGATATGACAGTTGAAGAGGCATATGAAATATTTAAAAATATCCCGTCAATAAGCGGCAAACTCGAAACACTGTGCAGGGTAGGGCTTGGATACCTAAAGCTTGGACAGAGTTCAACAACTCTCTCCGGCGGCGAGGCTCAAAGAATCAAGATAACACGTGAACTCTCCAAAAGATCAACAGGAAAGACAATATATCTTCTGGATGAGCCGACAACAGGTCTTCATTTCCATGATGTCAAAAAACTTATAGGAGTTTTAAATTCTCTAGTTGACAGGGAAAACACTGTAGTTGTAATTGAACACAATCTTGATGTAATAAAATCAGCTGATTATATAATTGACCTGGGACCTGAGGGCGGTGAGAACGGAGGAGAGATTATCGCAGCAGGAACACCTGAGAAGATTGCAAAAATTAAAAAAAGCTATACCGGATGCTTCCTTGCACCCCTCCTGAAAAAATAATCAATAAAAAATTTACTTTGTTTATGCCAGATATTTCGCTGATTCCAAACGAGCCCGGCTGTTATCTTTACAGGGACAATAAAGGAAGAATCATCTATGTCGGAAAGGCCAAAAATCTTAAAAAAAGAGTTTCAAGCTACTTTAACAGAACACTTACTGATTCAAAGACAAAGGCTCTTGTAAATTCAATTGACTCTGTTGACTATATTATAACAGACAACGAAGTCGGAGCACTCATTCTTGAAAACAACCTGATTAAAAGATACCAGCCAAAATACAATATTGATTTAAAGGACTCTAAGAATTATGCCTACATAAAAATTTCAGGCGATAAATTTCCTGCAATAAATATTGCCAGAAAAAAAGAAAGCTCCGGGGAATTCTTCGGCCCTTTCGTCTCAGCAAAGGAAAGGGACTATATCCTTTCAGTCGTCAAAAAAACATTTTGTTTACGATCATGTAAGAAGCTTAACAAAAGAGGATGCCTTCGTGCACACATCGGGACATGCAGCGCTCCGTGCCTGAATAAAATTTCTGAAGAGGAATATAAGGCACATGTTAAAAAAGCCTCACTTGTTCTTCGCGGAAATACAAAAGAGATAATCAGCTCTCTTGAAAATGAGATGAAGGAGAGTTCACGATCTCTTGATTTTGAAAAAGCTCTTGTTCTTCGCGACCAGACTGAGGCACTTAAAAAACTTGCAGAAAGACAGCACGTCGACAGGAAAAAAATTACTGATGAGGATGTGATAAACTTCTCAGTAAGAGACGGAACAGTATATCTGATGCTTTTTTCAGTATACAAAGGCTGTCTTGCAGACAAGCAGGAATTTGTCTTTGAAGACGGTGAGGATTCACTTGAAGAATTTCTGGTGCAGTATTATTCTGAAAACGAACCGCCTTCTGAATTAATCCTGCCAGTTGAGACAGGCAGTGCTCTTGCTGAATTTTTAACAGACAGGAAAGGTAAAAAGGTGTCAGTAACATCTCCGCAGAAAGGAGATAAAAAAATTCTGCTTGAGCTTGTTCTGCACAATGTTGAGAATGTATTTTTTGGCGGGGAGATAAAAGTAAAAGAGCTTGGAAAAAGGCTTCATCTGCCGGAAAATCCTGATGTTATCGAATGCTTTGATATTTCACATCTTCAGGGCACTAATATGACAGGCTCAATGGTTCAGTTCAGGTACGGAAAACCTGACAAACGAAATTACAGAAGATTTAAAATTAAGACCGTCGACAAAATTGATGATTTTGCATCAATAGCCGAGGTTGTAAAAAGGCGATATACAAGACTTAAAAATGAGGGCGGAGATTTTCCTGATCTTATTATTATTGACGGCGGGAAGGGACAGCTTTCAGCTGCCAAAAATGCCCTTGACAGTATCCCTGTAAGGATTCCGATAATCTCTATCGCCAAAAAAGAGGAGGAGATCTTTGTCCCGGGATTTTCGCATCCGCTCCCCTTAAAGAAGAATGAGAAAGCATCGCTTTTCATACAGGAGATACGTGACGAGGCGCACAGGTTTGCAATTTCATATAACCGTCTGTTAAGATCTAAGGAGATTTTAGACAATTAAAAAAAAGCAGATTCAAAAGGAGAACCTGATATGAGGGAAATTCATAAATTTAAGCTCAAAAGTGATTTCAGTCCAAAGGGCTCACAGCCGCAGGCAATAAAAAAATTAACCAGGGGGATAGAAAACAAAGAGAAATATCAGACACTCCTTGGTGTGACTGGCTCGGGAAAGACATTTACAATAGCAAATGTAATTGAAAGATGCAATAAGCCGGCTCTTGTTCTTGCTCACAACAAAACACTTGCAGCCCAGCTTTACAATGAATTTAAGGATTTTTTCCCTGAGAACAGGGTGGAGTATTTTGTTTCATATTATGACTACTACCAGCCTGAATCTTATATTCCGTCAAAAGATCAATATATTGAAAAAGACTCACAGATAAATCCCAAAATTGAGCAGATGCGGCTTTCTGCAACCGCATCACTCCTTTCAGGAAGTGACGTCATAGTTGTAGCCTCGGTATCGGCGATATATGGTCTTGGAAATCCTGACAACTTCGAGAAGATGGGTTTTGAAATAAAAAAGGGCGACAGAATCCGAAGAACCGAGATCTTAAAAAAACTGGTGGATATACTTTTTGAAAGAAATGATCTCGAGCTTATGCCCGGAAGATTCCGTGTGAAAGGCGACATCATTGATTTTATTCCCGGATATTTCAACAATATCATCCGGATAGAAATGTTTGGAGATGAGATTGAAAATATTTTTGAGATTGATAAATTAACCGGAAAAAAGCTTGAGTCAATGGATTACTTCTTTGTATATCCCGCAAGGCATTATGTTATACCTGATGAGGAGAAAGCCGGTGCGATTTCAGAGATAAAGGCAGAGCTTGAGGAGAGATTAAAAGAGCTCGGGCCATTTGAGGCTCACAGACTCAGGCAGAGGACTCTTTATGATATTGACATGATTGAGGAGACAGGATCATGCAAGGGGATTGAAAATTACTCCCGTTTTTTTGATCACAGAAAAAAAGGGGAAAAACCATTTTGTCTTATAGATTATTTTCCTGACGATTTCCTTTTGGTTATTGATGAAAGCCACCAGACCCTTCCGCAGGTCAGGGGAATGTATAACGGCGACAGGTCAAGAAAAGAGCCTCTTGTAAATTACGGGTTCCGCCTGCCGTCTGCCTTTGACAACCGCCCGCTTGTTTTTGAGGAGTTTGAAAAATACATGCATAATGTAATTTTTGTCTCCGCAACACCGGGTGTTTATGAAAAGGAGCATTCAGAAAATATTATTGAGCAGATAATCAGGCCGACAGGCCTTGTTGACCCTGAGGTTTTTGTAAGGCCTGTTGAAGGACAGATGGAGGATCTCTTAAAAGAGATTAAAAAGACGACAGATAAGAAGAACCGTGTTCTGGTTACAACGCTTACTAAAAAGCTTGCTGAAGAGCTGACTGAATTTCTTGCAGGAAAGAAGATTAAAACACGCTATCTTCACTCTGATATTGATACAATAGAAAGGACCGAGATTATCAGACAGCTTCGCCTTGGAAAATTTGATGTGCTTGTCGGAATCAATCTGCTAAGAGAAGGTCTTGACATTCCCGAGGTTGGATTTATTGGAATTCTTGATGCAGACAAAGAGGGATTTTTAAGGGATGCAAAAAGCCTCATACAGATTATAGGCCGTGCTGCAAGAAATGCTGATTCTTATGTCGTTTTATACGCTGACAAATTAACAGACTCTATGAAAACCGCAATGAAGGAGACTAAAAGACGCCGCGAAATCCAGATGGATTTCAATGCAAAAAACGGCATCATTCCCAAAACCATTGTAAAACCTGTCAGGGAAAAAGAGGCTGACATCTCAGATATCAAACATCTTCCAAAAAGCGAAATTCCAAATCTTATTATTGAGCTTGAGACAGGAATGCAGGAGGCTGCCGATTCACTTGACTTTGAGAGGGCAATAAAATTGCGGGATCAGATAAAAAAGATAAAAAAAGAGGCAGGAATTTAATTTTTTTTAATTAAAAAAAATTGGTCTCCTAAATTTTTAACAGGGATAATTCAAAAAAAAATTCATTAATTTTCATACAGTGTCTTTTGCAGGCAGAATATCCACGAGTTCAATCTCATATATCATATCTTCTCCGGCCATCGGATGATTTGCATCAACTTTTATTGATTTTGCCGTAACCTCAACAACACTTACAAGTGATTTTTGCCCTGTTGGAAGTTTTATTAAAACCATATCCCCCGGCTTTGGATCGCACAAAAGATTCAGACCGGACTTTCGCAGTTTAAAAACAAGGCGCTTTTTATATTCGCCATATGCTTTTTTTGCACAAAGCAGTATCTCTTTTTTATCGCCGGGCTTCATTTTGATTAAAGCCTCCTCAAAGGCAGGGTTTACACTGCCGTCTCCGATTATTATCTCTAAAGGCTCTTTTTTGTCTGACTCTTCAAATATTTTGCCATGTGATGTTCTGCTTGTAAAATGAACAATAACCCTGTCTCCTTTTTCTGCTTCTTTCATAAAAGCACCTTCCTGATATAAATTGCAAAAGAAAAAATAAAATTAATTCCCTGCATCACCGCCGGAAATGAAAAAGAGAATATTTTTTCAGTCATTTTTTGAAATCTCTGATATCTTTTTTGTGTAGGACTGCATTATATCAGTTGATGTCAGAAAGCCGACAATCTCATCTGGATCATTTTTATCAACGACAGCCAGGTGGTGGATGTTTTTCTCCATCATTGTGATAAGTGCTGTTTCAAGGTTTGTATCCGGATATATGGAGATTACAGGTGAGTGCATGATATCTCCGATAGTTGCTCCTTTTAAATCATCAGGGTTTACATCCCTGTAAGTAACTATGCCTGCAAGTTTATTGTCCTTTAAGACAGGAAAGCCGGTATGTTTTGTTGAATCCATTATCACGACCATCTTTTTCCATGAATCACCGGTTTGCAGAAGTATTAGTTCCTCTTTTTTTGTCATTGCACTCTCTGCACTGATATTTTCCATAATTTCGATCTGGTATTCGCCCCTGTGGGCCGGAGACTGGGCTTTTGTCTTCACCTGCTCCTTAAAAATTGTCTTATCTCCTGTAAGAACAGTTGAGACTGCAACCGCACCCATCGCCGGCACAAGTAAAGAAAAGTCATTTGTCATCTCTACAACCATTATCAGAACAGCGATAGGCGCATTTGCAATCCCTCCAAAAAGTGCAATCATCCCGACAATTACAAACGCCGGAACAGATGACAGCGGCACTAACTGCGGGATAAGAATATGAAGAATCATTCCAAATGCACCTCCGGCAGCTCCGCCGATAGCAAGTCCGGGAGCAAAGATGCCGCCGCTTCCGCCTGAGCCTATTGTAAGGGATGTTGTTAAAATTTTTGTAAACGGAAGAAGTATCAGAACACTTAGCGGCAGCATATTGTATATTGCAAGCTGAATGAAGCCGTAACCTGTTCCAAGACTTGCAAGAGCCGCGGTCATTGTATCAGGAGATATGTGCGCAAGGCCGATTACAAAAATTCCAAGGATAAAAGCGCCTGCCACCGGTTTTAAATATAAAGGCACATTATGCTTCTTAAAAAAATCCGCAAAAGCTGTTTTTGTATTGTAAAAAACATGGATATACAAAAGCCCGACAAGAGCACATATAAATCCGAGTATAAGAAACAGAGGAATCTGCCCAATCTCCCAGTGTATCCCGGCGGTTCCGAATATGGGAGTATAACCTTCAAAATATCCAAAAATTGAATAGCCTATAATTGAAGCCAGAAATGAAGGCATTATAACATCAGCTTCAATATCGCGGCTGTATAATATTTCAGCTGCAAGAATTGCGCCGCCAAGAGGAGCCTTAAAAATTGTTCCGATACCGGCGCCTATACCTGTTGCAAGCGCAATTCTTCTCTCACGCTGCGACAGTTTCAGGGCGTCAGCGGCAATTGATCCAAATGCTGCAGAAATCTGGGCAGTCGGACCTTCCCTTCCCGCACTTCCGCCTGTTGAGATTGTAAGAATCGTTGTAACTGCCTTTACAACAGGAACTCTCCACCTAATTTTTGCATCGCCATGAAAAGCCCTGATTGCGGCATCTGTCCCATGACCTTCTGCTTCAGGAGCAAACTTATTGACAATGATTCCGGAAAGAAGTGCTCCGATACAGATAACCGGAAGAATCAGCCAGATTTGCGGCGGCGGTGTCCACATAGAGATTTCATCAGCCGTCTGGCCTTCAACCGGATAATTATAGCCGATAATAAAATCCATTACAAAGCGGGTGCCGTATTCAAGACCCCAGAAGAATAAAAGTGCTCCGATTCCGGATATTATTCCAACTACAATTCCTATAAGCATCGTCTTCTTAAAAGAAGACGCGTTCTCAACCATCGGCAGCATTGGAGAATAGTTTTACTCTTTTTAACATATTAGTCTGTATATTCCTGCATATTGTTTTAAAAATTGAAGAAGAGAAAAAAATCTGAATTAAAAAAATTAGTAAGTGAATTTGGAGTTGGCTTTTTCGAGTTTCTTTACAAGCTCTCCAACTTCATGAATTGCACTTCCAATCTCTTCAACAGATGCACTTGCCTCTTCTGCGAGTGCTGCAAGCTCTTCTGTCTCTCTCTGAACCTCACGTGTCTTTTGTGTGCCGGTCTCAGTTGAGTTTACAACATTGTTTGAAATATTTGCCTGGTCCTCAATTGCCTTTGTTATTTCACCGATATCATTTGAGACCTGGCCGGCATTCTGAATAATAGTATTCAGGGCATCAATTGTTTTGTTTACGCTCTCCACTCCATCAACTATCTCGTTATTTGCTGTTGTTATTGCAGCTGCCGTCTTTTCGCTGCTGACCTGAACCATTGATACAACATTATCAATTGATTCTGTTGCAGCCCTTGCTTCTGCGGCAAGATTCTTGACTTCTCCTGCAACAACTGCAAATCCGCGTCCGTGCTCACCTGCACGGGCTGCTTCAATTGCCGCATTAAGAGCAAGAAGGTTAATCTGTCCTGCAATTGAGTTGATTAATTTTACAACATTGCTTACTTCCTTAATCTTTTCAGTAAGCTCTTTTATGCTCTCAACACTGCTGCTTGCAATTTTCTCGACATTGTTCATCTTTTTGTTTGCATCGTTTCCAAGTGTCTGGGCCTTCTTTCCTATTTCCACTACCTGATTTGCAGCATTATAAACTTCATGTGAAGTGCTTGCAATCTCTTCATTTGATGCTGACAGGTCGGAGATCTGGTGATTAATCTCCTCAATGCTTCTGAAAAGCTCTTTTGTAAGATCAGCTGCCTTCTGGCTTGAGAGGGCAACACTTTCAACAGCCTTTGAAACCTCATCTGTTCCTTTTGTAACCTCTGAAGAGTTGATTGCGACCTCTTTTGTCACATTGTTTGCTGTCCTTAAGTTTTCAGAGACGCTTTCTCCAATGTTGTTAAGCTCATTCTTGAACTTTTCAAAGTCGCCCTTAACAGAAATATCATCAGAGAATCTTGCAGTAAAGTCTCCTTTTGCATAGTTATTGGAGATCTTCATCGCCTCATACAAAGGAGTTGCAACAGTCTGCATAAGATTGTTTAGGTTTTTGACAAGGTCTGTGTATACTCCCTGGTATCTGCTGTTGTCTGTCCTCTCTCCAAGATTTCCATTCTGTCCTGCTTTTACAAGAGAATCAATATCAGTAATCAAATCCTGAAGTGTGGCATTGACAGACTGGATTGATGAGGAGATTTCAAGGAACTGCTGCCTTATCTCTTTTGTATATTTGTCTGCCTCTCCGACATCAAGTTTTATATCTTCAAGTCTTCCGGAGGCAATTGCCTCAAGATCGGCTGCAACTTTCTGAACTTCCTTATCCATATAGATGCTCTGGGTGACCTCAGGTGTTCTGTCCTGGTAGATGTAGTAGTTGACATCAATTTCCCCGTTCTCATCAAGAATCGGAGTCTGGAAGAGCCTTAGATATGAGCAGGATTTATCAGGCCAGTTTATCTTCATATCAGTAATTGCACGCTTCTTTGATTCATATGAAGCGTAGAAATCATCGCCGGACACTTCGATGTCAAAGTCATAGAGCTTTTTGGCCATCAGCTCTTCATAGCTGCCATGCCAGATGTTTTCGTACTCTTTGTTGAGATCAAGTCTGTGCTTGTCCGGTGCAAGAACTGTAATTCCCTGCGGGTTGGCTTTTAGGAAAGTATCTGCACGCTTCTGAAGTTTTTTGATCTCTTTTAGCTCTTTTGTCTGGGCGGTTAAATCCTGGTAGATGTAGTAATTGACATCAATTTCCCCGTTCTCATCAAGAATCGGAGTCTGGAAGAGCCTTAGGTAGCTGACATCGCCATCAGGCCACCTGATCTCCATATCTGATACTGCCTTTTTCTTTGTTTCGTAGGATGCGTAGAAGTCGTCGCCGCCGGTAATTGTAATATCAAAGTCATAGAGCTTTTTGGCCATCAGTTCATTATAGCTTCCACGCCAGATGCGTTCATATTCTTTGTTTAAATCAAGCCTGTGCTTATCAGATGCAAGAATTGTAATTCCCTGCG
>JAEWWL010000061.1 GCA_023396365.1 Methanobacteriota archaeon | reverse complement strand
GCCTGCAATGAATGCGGCATTTTGGGCGGGGGTATCACTGCTCATAGTACTTTTAAGGTTGCACTTATATTTCAAAAAAACTTTGTACGCTAACCTGACAGGAATAGCTGAAAAGGAATTTTTTTTTAGAAACGAGATTAAGATTTAATGATTTCCGGTATAGTGAGGTTAAATGAGGTGCTGCAATGCGGAGGGCCTGATGACGTAAGTTTTTTTCTAATTTTTATTCGTTACTATAGCTCTTTAGGTTAATTGACGGGTATCAGAAAAAAAGGGTGATTGAAAAAAAAGTGATAATCAAAAAACTTTTTAATTTTTAGATGAAGAAAATAACTTTTTTTAATATCAACTGATGAAAAAAAATAAAAAAAAATCCCTGATTTTATCTTTGGCAATTAAAAGAAAATACATTAAGTCAGGCAGTCATAGAGATATACTCAGATGAAAGTAATGGTCGGGGGTACATTCGATCCCCTTCATGACGGGCACAAAAAACTGCTGGAGCGCTCCTTTGAAATAGCAGGCGATGCAGGGCTTGTAACAATAGGACTTTCGGGCGATAAATTTGCAAACAGAAAAACACATCCCATAAGACCTTTTGCAAAGAGAAAAAAAGACTTAACCGATTACTTAAAATCAAAAAATTACGTAACAAAATGGGAGGTCGAAGAGCTTTCCGACAGATTCGGTTCAACCCTTGAGAAGGATTTTGATGCAATCGTTGTAAGCGAGGAGACTTTTCCGACAGCTGTTGAGATAAACAAATTAAGAAAGGAAAAAAACATGAAAAAAGTTGATATCCACCAGATAACATGCGTCCTTGCAGCAGACGGAAAATGGATCTCAAGCACAAGAATCTGGAGAGGGGAGATTGACACCCACGGCTGCCTCTTAAACTCCGAAAATCTTAATCTTTGAATAATCTTTTACTCCGAAGAATAAACCAGCCGGAATTCATATTTTTTTAAATAAACTGCCTTTAAAATTGAGTTGCGTTAAAAATCAAATTTCATATTTTTTTTGATTTATTTTTTTGTTTAAAAAATTTATTTGCATTAAAAATTATTTTCCATAAAAAATATTTTTAATTTTTTTTTTGTTTGAAAAATTGACCGGCACAAAAAAAATATAATTTTTTTTGTTTTGAGAATTTTTTTAAAAAAGATTACTCAGATAATAAGCTCAACAATATCAACCATATCAGGAGTAATTATATTGTTGCAGTACAGGCAGTGAAGAGTTCCTTCAACGACATGGAATTTTGTCTCAATAGGCTCATCAGAGTTTGTAATGCACCCGGGATTCGGGCACATGACAACGCCTGTTAAAATTTCGGGAAGTTCAACGCCGACCTTTTCAATGACCCTGTAATTTCTTATAATATTTATCGTTGCATTCGGCGACACCAGTGCAATCCTGTTCACTTCGTTTTTTGAAAGCTCCCTGCTGGAAATTTTTACAATATCCTTAATTGAAGAGTTCAGACTGCTCTTGACATTCGTTGCAATCGAAAGCGACTCTTCAGTAGAGCCGGTAATTCCAAGAATCCTTAAAACAGTTAAAGCCTCACCGGCCTTTATATGATCTATTACGGTTCCGTTCTGAATCGGGCTTATCAAAAGTCCGTTTTCGGGCCTTTTTTTACTGTCCTTCACAGCATCACATCCTCAAGCATAGCCATCCTTACAGGAATTCCGTTCTCCGCCTGCCTGAAATATTTTGCATAAGGCAGTGCGTCAACACAGGGGTCAATCTCTCCGGCACGCGGCAGCGGGTGCAGAAGTATCAGATTTTTGCGGACATCTTCAAGTGTCTCAGGTGTTATTCTGTAGTAGTGCGCAACTCTTGAGTAGCTTGCAGAGTCAGGGAATCTCTCACGCTGTATTCTTGTGGCATAAAGAACATCAAGCTCGTTTATCGTCTCCTCAACGCTGCTGTGCTCAATGATTGTCATATCCCTGTCTCTAAGCTCCTTTGAAAGCCACTGCGGAATCTCAAGCCCTTTTGGCGCAATTGTATGAAGCCTTACATTGTAGTTGGAAAGTGCGTATGATAAGGAGTGCGCCGTTCTTCCGTACCGAAGATCTCCCAGGAGTCCGACATCGATATCGTCAACGGGCATATTCTCCTTTATTGTATACAGGTCAAGAAGAGTCTGGGACGGATGCTGGCCTGCACCATCTCCTGCATTTATCACAGGAACGGATGCAAACTCTGATGCCAGGCGTGCCGCGCCCTCCTTTGGATGACGAAGAACAATTGCATCGACATAGCTGCTTACAACACGGACAGTGTCGGCAAGAGTCTCTCCCTTGGATATAGAGCTTCCCTCAACACTGTCAACGGTTATTGCGTCTCCGCCAAGACGCGAAAGAGCTGATGCAAAAGACATTCTTGTTCTTGTGCTTGGTTCAAAAAAGAGAAGTGCGACCTGCTTTCCGGCAAGCGTACGCTTGTAGCTTCCAAGGCTCTGAATCTTTTGGGCCTTATCCAGCATAGCGTCAATCTGATCCCTGTCAAAATCCCTGATGGATATTATGTGATGCATATGACTGCCTAAATGTTATCTGTTTTATGTAATGAAAAAACTGATCTGAAATTATTAAACCTTAAAAAAATTATTGGGATTTTTTAAAGTTATAAAATTAATTTTCAAGCGGCCCTTTATAGATTCCTGAACCAAGCCACCAGTCATCGTCTATTTTTTCGACATATCCGAGCTTCTTCTCAACAGTCCTGTTGTTTGCGGGGTTGATGTAGCAGAAATCCACAAACCCTGAGCCCTTTATTGCGGCATCCATTAAGTCTTTGATGAATAGATTTCCCTGTGCATCAGTTTCATTAAGCCTGTTTACACCGATCATCTCAGGATTGAACGGGTGTGCAATAGTTGTGCCGTTAAAGTCATAGGCATAGATGTAGAGTTCTCCCCAAACAAATGTGCCGTTTGGATTGGAAAATTCCAAAAGTGCTTTTTCTTTTCCGTTTTCCTTTGCATATTTTACTGCACTTTCAACAAAGGCGACAAGAGTCTCATTTGACGTGTATTCCTGCAAAGGCTCCAAAGTCATCTCAGGTGTTATGACAGGAGTTTTTGACTCTGTTTGCGTGCAGCCGGCAGATATTAAAAAAAGCCCTAAGAAAACTGCGGCGAGAAGAAATAAGTTTGTTAATTTCATAGGTTAAAATGCAGTTTTTAAAGTTAAAAGAATATTTATTCTGCAGAAATTAAAAAAGCAGATTTTTTTAAAAATCAATCTGCCGGATAAAAATTTAATTCATATATAATATGGATTTAAAAATTAAATCTGAATTTAATTTTTATCTGCTTTTTTTCCCAAAAGTATCTCAGGCTTATTTTCTTTTGCATATCTCTCAACAACAAGTGCTGCATAAAGCGCGGCAAATGATATCGGAAGTGCAATTACAATCGGATTTACAACACCCCAGGGCATTGGAAGAATCGATTGGACACCAAAGAGTGCATTTGAAATTCCCAGAACTGATGACTCTTTTGCATGAACAAACGCCGTCCATAAAAACCACGAGCACGCACCTGAGATGATGCTTATCTTTGCCGCAAATACCGATGGATTTTCTGAATAGATTGCGTGTGCGAATGCAGGTATGAATGCCGCCGCACAAAGACCCATGAATATGACTGTTGCTCTTGCTATGATGTTGTCAGGAAGAACATATGCAACAACTGTGCTTACTGCAATCATTGCAAGTGTTCCAGCCTGTATTGCCTTCATCGAAGGCCTGCCGTTTTTGACACGCGGGTTTAGGTCATAGCCTATTGTTGTTCCCATTGTGTGGAAGAGTGAGCTTAATGTTGACATTGCCGCTGCAAGAAGGGCAAGCATGAATATTACAATAAATGCATCAGGCATTGCCGAATTGATAAACATAGGAATTACGCTGTCGACATTGCCGCCGGCTGCATCAACTGCAATCTGTCCGCTCTGCCTCATAAACCAGACATTTGTCAAAGGCCCGACTGTGAATGCAACACCTGTCATTACAAGAACAAACGGTCCGCCGACCATTACGGCACGGTGGATTGAGCGGTTGTCCTTTACTGTCATGAACCGTACTGCAAGCTGTGGCTGTGCAAGGACGCCTATCCCGACGCCAAGAACCATCGTTGTTATCATTGTAAGCCAGATTGGTGACAAAAACTCAGGCATTGACGCCCATCCTGTCATTCCAATAGCGCCGAGAGCCTGCGGGACAAGGGGCGACATTGCATCAAGCGCCGAATTCGCCTCAGTTATTCCTCCAAGGTAGACATATGTCAGAACAAGAAGAATTGACATTCCGATAAACATAATAGCGCCCTGAAGGGCGTCAGTGTACATGACGGCGATAAGGCCGCCTGCAACGACATATACTGCAACAACCGCTGCAAATGCCAAAAGTGCGGTGTCATAGGGGATTGAAAGGGTAGTTTCGATAAACCTTGCACCGCCGATTAAAATTGCGGCTGTGTAAATCGGCATGCTGACAATAATAATCAGAGCCGAAATTTTTCTTATGAAATCGGAGTTGTAGCATTTTCCCAAAAGATCAGGGTATGTAACAGCACCGGTTTTCTGCCCAAGACTTCTTGTTTTTTTGCCAAAGACTATGAATGCAACCAATACGCCGACTCCTATGCATAATACAGTAAGCCAGACAAGGCCCATTCCAAGCTGGGCAGCAATTCCGCCAAAACCGACGATTGCAGATGTGCTTATGAATGTTGCACCGTATGAGAGTGCAAGAACAAGCGGATTTATTTTTCTTCCTGCGACAAGGAAGTCATCACTTCCTTTTGTCTTTTTATAGCCGATGTATCCTAAAAATATCACTGCGGCCAGATAAACGGCAGTAATTGCAGCAAATGACAATGTGTCAACTGCCATCTTTATCCTCCTCGTTCTGTCCGTTTTTCCAGTTGATTATGCCGTACGCTATACATGCTGCTGTCAGGATAACTGACAGAAGATAACCCGCCCAGATGCCTGGATCAGTAATACCAAACATAGTAAAAAACCTCCCGGTATTGAGAATTATGACCAGATTACATGGACTATCGGAAATTTATCTCCGGTAGTCCTATCTAAAGAAGAAGTTAAAGAAGCCAAAGAAAAAAGATATGCCAAAGGCTTTGGAGACTCTGCCCAAACCTCTGCATTCAGTTAATTCTTCGGCCATATTCAAAATACCTGAGAACTTATTGGATGAAATTCTATTTAAAGATAATTCTGTATATTTAATTTCTGACAAAAAAAGATCAAAAATAAAGATGAAAATTAAAATTAAGATTAAAAATAAAGATATAAAATAAAGATAAAAATTAAAATTAAGATTAAAAATTATGATTAAAAATTAAGATTAAAAATTAAGATTAAAAATTAAGGTTAAAAATTAAGATTAAACCCCTTTAATAAATTAAGAATAATTTTTTTTAAAAAAAATTGAAAAAAAAAATTGAAAAAAAAAATAAAAAAAAATAAAAAAAAAACCAATTAGAAAAAAAATTTGGATGAAAAATATTTCAGTTTTACAGGAGAAGTTATGCTGCTTGGAAAAGGAAGAATTGAGGCTTTAACGGATGGAATATATGCTTTTGCACTGACTCTTGGTGTTTTGTCAATTGATATTGCTAAAATTGACGCACCTTCAGGCAACACCGGGATGTATTTTTCACTCATCTCATTTCTGCCTCAGATGATCTACTACGCGATTGCATTTTTTATTCTTGTATCGTTTTGGATGGCTCACCACCGGATTATGGAAAATGTCAGGAATGTTGACAGTATTTTTAACTGGATCAATGCGGCAGTGCTTTTTTTTGTTGCCCTTGTTCCGTTTACAACTGATCTTATGGGATATTATGATGAGTATCCGCTTGCAATTGAGGCATTTGCCGCAAATCTTTTAATAATCGGTGTTTTGCAGATGGCAGGATGGCTGTACATTACATCAAAAAAAGAGCTTTTAAAAGAGGGCACAGATTCCGGTGTTGTCTTTGAATACAGTCTTAGAAGCCTTTCATGCCCGGCAGCTGCTGTGATTGTAATTATTTATGCGCATTTTGTAAGTCCTTCCCATGCGGCATTTTTATTCCTTTTAATCCCTGTCTTTAAAATTTTAACAGCAAAGGCAGTCAAAGCGAAGGATTGATTAAAATTTAATTAAATCCCTGTATTTTTCCGGTCAGGGATAAGAATATACTTTTACGGCTCAAATCTAATCTGCATGAAAAGCAGACTTTTCTTTTTATCAATAATGCTATTATCTGCGGCTGCAGTCATTGCAGGCTGCACAACATCTGAAACACCTGTTGATGAGAATAAGCATCCTGCCTTCGGGCACTGGGTCTCTGATGAGTTAATTGACAGCGCCTCACTTACATATATTATTACAGACGACGGCAATTTCACAGAGATCTGGAGCTACAAAGGCACATGGTCGGATGCTGGAATTACTGAATACGGACTGAAGTCATATAATGTCAGCTATGAAAACGAAAACGACTACACATTTTATCTGTCATCAGACGGCAGTGTGCTCTTCGATGACGATGAATTTGTCTTTAACAGAGATAATTCAAACAGCACAGGCGCAAATACCTCGGCAGAGGGAAGATGGATTCATGAGAAGCCTGAGTACAAATCACATGGAATTATGGAATTTAATCCTGACATGACACTCGCTGAGATATGGGACTACAAAGGATATGTCAATGTTACCGGATTTGATGAAGATAAAGGCTATAAACTTCATATGGAGTTTGCAAAAGACTCCTGGAATTTTAACGCAACAGTATCATCTGACAAAACAACCTTTACTGATTCCAACGGGAATCTGTTTCATAAAAAAGCATAGACAAAAATAAAATTACCAAAAAACCCAAAAAATTAAAATCCAATATATTAAAAATCCAACGATTTTTTTTGTAAAAAAGCTTTTTTTTTCTGCAAACAGTCAGATTCTGCAAAATTTATTTTCTGCAAAATTAGTTTTATTTAATTTTTGAGAATTACTATTATCCCAATTTTTAGCAATGCAATAAATGAGAATATTCCTTTCTTCTGTTTTTTCCTCTTATTCCGGGACTTTTTCTTTTGAATTTCAGATAGCTATCGCTAATCAGTCAATGTGCAAAAATTGTTCTCATTTGATAAAGATTGAAACAAAAAGCTGAAAACATATTTTTCACCCGAACTCTATTCAGGTTAG
>JAEWWL010000049.1 GCA_023396365.1 Methanobacteriota archaeon | reverse complement strand
TAAATTTTGATGAATTAGAAACCCCTGAACAGGCTTTCTGGAGAAGACTCCCAGAAGAAGCTAAAATGGGAATTGCAGTAAGATTATTCAATTTGTGAGGTGTGATTAAAATGTCAGTATATAAATACCCAAAAAGGCGAAATAATTTCAGGACAAAACAAAAATACATAATTGAGAATCAATATATAAAAATCAGAACTGGTTAAAAATGATGAGTTATAAAAATTCAGTGATTCGGACTGCTAAAATAATAGCACCTGCTCTTTTTTTATTGCTTGTAATATCTTCATTTACTGCATCAGCTTCAGAATCGGGTATTGCAATATTTAAAAATAACCCGTCCTCAAACGGGGCTGAATATGCCGATACATATGCAAAAGCCATGAATTACAAAAATCCTTCTGTCAGTTCATTTGCACTTCTAAGAGTGTCTCCCAAGAATTCAGGAAATTATTCTACAGCCCAGGCATGTGATCTGTGGGATTTTGTCAACAAAGAATGGAGAATCATCAGCGATCCAAGAGGCCCGGATTATATTTCATCCGCACCTGGAACAATTCGTGCAGGTCTCCGCGGAGACTCTGATGACTACTCTGTATTTTTAGCATCTTCAATAATGTCTCTTGGAGGCAGGTGCAGAATTGTTGCTGCAACAGACAGCGGTGATAATACATGGCATACATATCCTGAGGTCTTCATCGGTTATGGGGATGATGAGGCAGTTAAAATCTTAAAGTATACTGCAACAAGGTACGACTGCGAAAAAATTTTTTACAGCATAACAGATGAATCCGGTATGAAGGGCTACTGGATGAATCTGGACTGGGCAATACAGCGCTATTACGGGCCGAGATATTATGCCTATGGAAGCACAAAAGCAGAGATCGAGGCATATCATCCGGGCAGAGTTTATTTCCCGGCTGATTCTGCAACTTTTTACTATGCAGATGGCAGGTCGGATAAACAGCTTCCGGCTTACGGGTATTACCAGAGGACAAAATTCGGGACTGATACATTAAATGAGATATAACTCACCTCCCTTTGCTGCTTTTTTGCTTATTGTCTGTGTCGCCCTTTTTGTCTTAGTCTCCGGCTGCACAGGGGGTGAGGACATTTGTCTTACGACAATATCTGAGATAGATGATGTTGAGAGTTTGGCAAATTCACGCTTTTCGGGTATGGATATATCAAGCCCCGATATGTTTACATATGCACAGGCCCGGGCCTCAAAAGAACAGTATTCAGATGCACTTATACTGCTTACATCCAAAGGCACAGGGTGCATGAGTGATGCAAACTATAAAAACCGCCTGAGATCACTGGAGGTAAAATATGGATTTTTAGATATTTATATCAGATTCGGTGAGGCGGAAGAGAAAATCTCAGCTCTTATGACCAAAGATTATACGGAATTCGCAGCAGGGGTTAAAGAATCAATAAGCAGTCTTGAAAGACTGAATATGGATCTTTTACGAATCAAAATTATGGCTGATGATGTTGATAAATCGATTTTGAATCCTGACAATCAGGATATTATGAATGTCGTAAAAAAGGACATTGATATTTTGACTGAAAAAATAGGCAGTCAGCTCTCAATACTTATATCATATCGATAATCTGGTCCTTTTTTTTACGGGCCGGATTATTATTTTTAATCTAATCAACTCTTTTAGAGAATCAGTTACAGCTTCATCTTTTCAAATAAATTTCTGAAAAATATATTTTTTTTGAATCAAATACTGATGTTTAGATTAAATTTTACCGGTGTTTTCTTATGCTAGGGATAATTTTTTTGCGTGATTTATTTTTTTTAAGTTTCTTTCTGATTGGAAAAAGATTAATGGCTAAAAACTCTTATAAGTACCAATCATCAATTTGGACGATTGAGATGGGTTATTATTCTTCACTTATAAACAGAAAATTCAGGGATGTTGTGGGAAACCGCTATGAGGGAGTACTTAAGGATTACAGGGATTTTTTGCTCACGGAAGAAGAAGTGGTAAAAGAGATTAAAAAAATCCTTCTTCCCCTTGATATATTTGTAAAGTCAATTCCTGAAAATCTCTATGATCTCATAAGCATCTACGATGCTGAAGTTACACTCTTATATATCTCTGACAGGGATACTGCTGCAATAGTCAGTGAAATTCTTGGAAAAGATGCGGCAGAGGAATATATACAGAAAAAGGAGAAATTCGGCTATTCCCTTATGGAAGAAATTTCAGATGAACTTGAAAAAAGAGGAATAAAATCAAAGCAAAGACTCTTTTCGGGGCATAAGCTGGATGACATAGAAAAAATCTCAGGTGATTTTGATCTTGTTGCAATATCACTAAGCTACGGCGGCGGACGCGGGGATGAGAATGAGATAAGTCCTGTTGCACAAAGACTTGTACATCAGGTGAATACGGCAGTAGTGCTCTACTAAAAAAAGGATAAGTTATGATTCCGATAGAAACTCTGATTGCGGTAGTAATCTTTCTGCTTACATATGCTCTTATAATTGATGAGAGAATTCATCGTGCTGTTGCTGCAATGGCAGGTGCTGCTGTACTTGTCTTTATAGGGATTGTTCCCTGGGAGAGTGCGCTTGAGCACATTGATTTTGGAACCATCTTTCTCCTGATGGGAATGATGATTATTGTCAATGTCGCAAGCAACAGTGGTCTTTTTGAATATGTGGCCATAAGAACTGCAAAGGCAGCGAGGGGCAGCCCGATAAGGGTCCTTTTGCTCTTTTCAGCAGTAACAGCTGTTACAAGTGCATTTTTAGACAATGTTACAACTGTTCTTCTGCTTACGCCGATGCTTCTTTACATTGCAAAGGTCATGAATTTAAATCCTGTTCCTTTTCTGCTTGCTGAAATTATGTCCTCAAACGTAGGCGGTATGGCAACACTGATTGGAGACCCGCCAAACATAATGATTGCATCATCTGCCGGACTGACATTCAATGAATTTCTGTTTACGATGGGTCCCATTGCGGCTGTTGATATGATAATCATCCTTGGCCTCTTTGTCGTTATGTATGGAAAAAGGTTGAAGGTTACAGATTCGGAAAAAAATGCTATCCAAAAGACCATAAATGCACTTGACGAGCGTGCAGCAATTCAGGATGCGGTTCTCTTCAAAAAATCCATAATAACACTTTTAATTGTTGTGGCTCTTTTTTTTGTCCACAACAGTATAGGTGAAATTCTCCATATTTTCCTGCCCTTTGTGGATCCTGCAATGTCTCTTGAACCGGCAGAAGTGGCGCTTATCGGTGCGGCGATAATACTGTTCTGGTCAAGATCAGCACCGGAGATGATATTTGAAAAGATTGAATGGCCTGCTCTGTTCTTCTTTGGAGGTCTGTTTGTCCTTGTAGGAGGTCTTGTAAACACCGGTGTAATCTCCGATCTTGCACAGTTTGTCATAGAGAATGTCAGCACAACAGGTGAAGCTATGTTTGTTATTGCATGGTTCTCTGCAATAGCATCTGCAATTGTTGATAATATTCCGCTTACGGCAGCACTTATTCCGCTGATTCATGATATTGGTGCGACTTCAACAACAATTGACACATATCCGCTGTGGTGGGCATTGTCGCTTGGAGCATGTCTTGGGGGCAACGGAACGGCCATTGCGGCATCGGCAAACGTTGTCGTTCTTGGTATAGGTGAGAGAGAAGGAGTAAAAATAACATTTACGGATTTCCTTAAGGTAGGGCTTTTAGTTCTGTTCCTGACAGTTGCAGTGGGTCTTGGAATTCTGTATCTGATGTTTTAGTGAGGTCAGTTATGAAGATATTAGTCTTAATGGACGGCACAAAATGGAGCCAGAAAGCTGCAATGCATTCGATGATGCTTGCAAAGGAGAAGGGCGATGACTCTGAGATTGTTTTGTTTTCAGTACTGGACAAGGCTGAGGTAAGGTCATCGGCATTTTATCTGTGCAAACAGAGCAATATGTGTGAGAGAATAGCCGAACATGAAGCCAAAATTTCCCGTGATATGAAGAAGAACATAAGCGATGATATGTCAGAGATGCTTCTTCATCTAAACAGAGCGGAAATTAAATGCTCCTCTAAAATTGTTGAGGGGGAGAGGGCAGAGGAAATTATAAAAGAGGTCAGTTCAGGCTCATATAATCTTATTGTAATGGGTGCTTTTGGCAAGAAATCAAACATAAATATCGGCACACTTTATGCAGAGATTGCAAAGGATGTTGAGGTTCCGATTCTGATTGTAAATTAAAAAGATAAGAATTAAACAAAAATTAAATATATTTTCTCTATTGCAGCTTTATTTTTTGATGATGACTCCTTAATGCAGGATCTTTTAAGCATTGCTCCTGTTGATTTTCATATGTGGCTGATTCTCCTTGCAGTTTCCTCACTGATATTTGTGGTTATGGAGATTTTTAAATTTGTAAAATTCAGGCTGGTTAAATCTTTTGGGTTGGATGCAGCGGTCATATGAAAATTAAACTCCCAAAATAAAACCACAAATACATATTTATACAACAATGAACAAATATGTTCATAGATGATGATGTGTAATTTATCCGGCAGCTTTTTTAAAAAGCAGAGTTATGGTATTTATGAGCCTGTTTTTGTTTATGGAGGCAGATTCTGATGAAATCAAGAGATATAGCAATTGTTGGAATATGTCTTGCAGTTGGTGCAATCCTTAGGTTTATTGCAAACATGTTTCCTGGTGCAATAGTTGGAAACCCAATCATTGCTCTTTATTGTCTTTCAATAATCCTGATAATGCCAAAGTTTAAGGAAGCCTTTGGAATTGGTATTGTTGCAGCCCTTGTCTCAATGCTCATCAGCCACTCTATATTCCCTCCTGCAAATCTGATATCAGAGCCTCTTGGTGCTCTTACATGCGCAGCAATATACGGGCTTATTGGTGAAGGCAAAAAGTTTGAGAAAATTTCACTTGTGTCGCCTGCGATTACAACATTTATTGCAACGCTTGTAAGCGGATTTTCCTTCATTGCTGTATGCATGATTGTAATGCTTGGATCATTCATATCAGTCCCGGGAGGAACACTTATTGGATTTTTCAGTCTCGTCGCACCAATAGTTGTGTTTACAGCTGTATTCAACTGTGTTGTAACACAGATCCTCTACTTCCCTGCAAAAAAGATAATCTCCCGGTAATTTTTTTTAATTTTTTATTTTTTTGTAAACAGTTTAATTCTTTGATGCACATATTTATACAACAGTGAGTGCCGTGAGATTAACAACTCTTAAGGAAAAAAATATATGAAGTCCAGAGATATTGCAATAGTCGGAATTCTTCTTGCAATCGGAGCGATACTGAGATATATTTCAAATGTTGTTCCTGGAGCAATTGTTGCAAACCCGATAATCGCACTTTATTGTCTTGCAATAATTCTTATTGCCCCAAAGGCAAGGGATGCACTTGGAGTTGGAATTGTTGCAGGAATTTTATCTGCGCTTATCAGCCATTCAATATTTCCGCCTGCAAACCTTGTATCTGAACCGCTTGGAGCACTTGTCTGTCTTTTTGTGTACATGTTCCTCAAAGAAAAAGTTCCTCTTGCACCTGGAATTTCAACTTTCATTGCAACGCTTGTAAGCGGATTTGCATTCCTTTTAATAAGCCTTGCAGTAATTATTGCAGGCGTTATTGCAAAACCGTTTGATTCATTTACAATAGGCTTTTTTATTCTGACACTATCGCCGATAATAATTCTTACAGCCGTTGCAAACTCTGTTATTACTCAGGTGCTTTCTATCCCGTCTTTTAAAATAATGATGAGAGGGGCCGGCTCTGTATTGGATGAACCAAAAAAGGAGAACGTTGCACCTTTGGAAATTAAAGAGCAACCAATAATGGATGCCTCCTCTCCTGCGATAAGCTTTGACAGATTCTCATACACATATCCGTCCGGAGAAAATCCTGCACTTTCAGATATTACTCTTGAAATAAAAAAAGGCGAGTGCATTTTAGTAAACGGGACGACCGGAGCCGGAAAAACAACATTCTGCCTTGCAGCTGCAGGCATAATCTCGCATGAATATGAGGGAAGGCGAAAAGGACATATCAGGATATTTGGAAGAGACGTATCCGATTATAAAGATATGGGAGATATCGGAAGAAGAATAGGTGTTGTTTTTGACGATGCCGATGCCCAGCTTATTTTCACAACCGTTGAAGAGGAAGTCTTATCCGGACTTGAAAACCGCGGCCTAAGCTCTGTTGATGTAAAAGAAAGGCTTGAGAGGATAATGAAGATTACAGATATAAAAAAGCTTCGCTACCGTGCTCCGCATACTCTCTCGGGCGGACAGAAGCAGCGTGTTTCTCTTGCTGCAACTCTCGCATCAGGAACCGAGTGTCTAATCCTTGATGAAGCGACAGCAGAGCTTGACACTTCTGCAACATCTGTCATAATTTCAGTGTTAAAGCGTCTAAAGGAAGAGGAAAATAAGACGATAATTGTTGTTGAGCAAAAACCGCGTGAAATGGAGGCTATAGCTGATCGTGTTGTTTTAATTGATAGTGGCAGAATTACATCTGTTCTAAGTGCACAGGAGTATTTCTCCTGCTACAAAGAGGAGGATGAAAGGCATGTAGGGGATGATTTAAGTTGCGAAACACCTGTTGGTGCAGAACCTGTAATTGCCATAAAAAATCTTGTCCATGACTATGGTGAGCACAAAGGGCTTGATGATGTATCGCTTACGATAATGCCCGGTGAGCTGATTGCCATAATCGGTGAGAACGGCTCTGGAAAAACCACCCTTTCAAAGCATTTAAACGGACTTCTAAAGCCGACATCCGGAGAGGTGATTGTCTGCGGCCTTAACACAAAGGACTCGACCGTAACAGAACTTGCCCGCCATTCAGGGCTGGTCTTTCAGAATCCTGATACAATGCTTTTTGAGGACACTGTTGAAAAGGAGATATTATTTGGCTTAAACAATGTCGGAAAAGGCACAGGGAATGATTCAGAATACATAGCAGAAATTTTAGATGAGGTCGGACTTTATGGAAGGGCACAGACATTTCCCCGCTCAATGAGCCGCGGTGAACGCCAGAGGCTTGCAATCGCCTGTGTTATTGCAATGAAGCCTGAGATAATTATTCTTGATGAGCCAACAACAGGCCTTGATTTTGTAGAGTCAAAAAGAATCATGTCCATCCTTGAAAAGTTAAGCAGCCAGGGCCACACCGTCATTATGGTAAGCCATGATATGAAGATTGTCAAAAATCATGCCAGAAGAATAATAACAATGGCTGAGGGAAAAATCACATCTGATTCCGGTATCTGCACAGGGGGTTTTTAATGGCTGAAATTCTTCAGTATAAAAGAATGGACGGAATCTTTCACCGGATGAATGCACTTACAAAGATAATATTTCTGGTGTTTGTAATTCTTATTGCAGTAATATCCACAAAACCTGAAATAATTGCAGGGCTTGTTGTGATACTCTTTGTACTCTCTGTTGCAGGCCGGTTTTCAAAAGAGCTTATAAAACAGGTGCCGATGCTGGTTTTCTTATCAGCCGGACTATTGCTTCTTACTGTTCTTACGATGCAGTCCGGAGAAATTATCGGATATCTGATACCATCTGCAGTCCCATTAATCGGCGGGCATATTCCGATAACTGCTGGTGCGCTGAATTTTGCGCTAATTTTGTCATTGAGATTTTTTGCAATGCTTTTTGCATTTCAGATTCTTATAATCTCAACCCAGCCAAGAGATCTTGTGCATGCACTTCAGGCTGTCAGGCTGCCTGTTGATTACACGCTTATGCTTCTTATCGCAATAAGGTTCATACCAAGTCTTCAGCTTGAGGGAAAAAGAATTCATGAGGCACAACTTGCAAGAGCATACAATCCCGGAGATGGTATTATGGGAAAACTCAAATCACTCGCCCCCATCATGATTCCGCTTGTTTCAAATGCTCTTGGAAAGGCAAATGTTTTAGGCCTTACAATTGATCTTCGCGGTCTTCGGACAATGAAGCGGACGGCTCTGTCAGAAAAAGAATACTGCGCTTCTGATTACATCCTGATTGCTGTAATCATTGCAGTTGCAATAGCGATAATTTATTTATACCTGCAGGGCCGTTTTCCTTAAATTTTTCCAAAAGGCAAACAAAAAAAAAATTTGTAACCGATGAGCGAAGAATTCATCTCAGGCATAAAATTTTTTTATTTGGTTTAAAAAATTCCGAAGTCAATAATATAATTAAAAAAAGCGGGTACTAAATGCTGATATTAGTATTCAATTCCTTTTCTTGCCTTAACGCCGTTGTCAAAGTAATGCTTTATTTTTTTCATCTCAGTAACAAGGTCCGCAGCATCTATAAGGATCTTTGGGGCATGGCGGCCTGTTAAGATAACTTCTGTCATTTCATTCTTCTGTTTTATAACATCCAGCACTTCTTCGGCTTTTAAAAGGCCGCTGTGTATTGCAACATTTACCTCATCCATTACGACAAGTGAGTATTCGCCTGAAGAAAGGGCATCACTGCAGCGTAAAAGACCTCTTTGCGCCATTGCTATGTCATTGTCATCAGGCTCTTTGAAGATAAAACAGCCATCGCCGAACTGCTCAATGTGAAAATTATCAAAGTATTCTGAAAGCTTTAGCTCTCCGCTGTTCTGCCCTTTGATGAACTGGCCAAAAAAGACTCGTCTTCCGGCGATTAAGGTACGAATACATGTCCCAAGTGCAGCTGTTGTTTTTCCCTTGCCTTCTCCGGTGTTTATCTGAATATATCCCCTTGTCATCTTTTAAAATCCTTTTTTGATTATCTGCTGTAAAATTTATATAAGCTCTGATAATAGTTCATCAACACCAAAGATTACTTTTGCCTCTTTTATCATGCGGTTGTAGATTTCTGTTGCAAGGCCGTTGGTCATATCAAGTTTTCTGAAGTTTTTATCAGCGTTTACGAAGAAAAATTCCTTTTTGCCAATGTATTCAAGAGCGGTTTTTAAGTTTGCCAGATTTCCAAAGCCGACATTTGTTGCAACAAAACAGATTGCATCTGATGAGTCGCACAATTTTTTAAGCTTTAAAACATCTGCATCCGAGTAACCTGAAAAAGGAGGTGCTGAGACTGTCTCAACTCCTGCAGAGGTGCAGGTATCATAGTCCTGATCGCCGATATTTAAAATTCCTGCCGTTACATGAAATCCTGCTGATTTCAAAGAGAGGATTATCTGTCTGCCACGCCCTTCTCCTGATATTACATGAATATGCTTTTTTTTGCCTGATTTTTTCTCAGGCGGAAGTGAGAATACAAACTGCTCTTTTCCTCCCTGCGGATGCTTATACTGCATTGCAAGAACGCCGAAGACCTCTTCTATATTGTCGGTTTTGAGAACTTCAGATGCACGGCCTTCTTTTAGGACACTGCCGCCTTTTGTTAAGACTATATCATCGCAGTATGCAGATGCCTGGTTAATCTCGTGTATTATACAGAGAACTGATTTCTCTTTCGCAATGTCTGTTAAAAGCCTCATCATCTCAAGCTGCTGGCGGATGTCAAGATGCGATGTA
Organism: Methanobacteriota archaeon; assembly: GCA_023396365.1. Taxonomy (GTDB): domain Archaea; phylum Halobacteriota; class Methanomicrobia; order Methanomicrobiales; family Methanomicrobiaceae; genus Methanomicrobium. Next base: position 2,581 of record JAEWWL010000049.1, on the reverse strand, counting down.
GGCTCATCCAGCAGAAGACACTTCGGCTCCTGTGCAAGTGCACGTGCAATCATTACACGCTGAAGCTCTCCGCCGGAAAGCTCGTCAATCTTTCTGGTCTGAAATGAAAGAGCATTTGCATCCTTTAAGCTCTTTGTTACAATGCTGTGATCAACTTCAGAGTCTGCCGTGAAATTATTCTGATACGGTGTTCTTCCAAGCATCACGTAGTCATAGACCGGAAATGAAAAAGGTGTATAGACACTTTGCTCAACCACCGCCCTAAGTTTTGCCAGCTCTTTTGAGTGCAGTAATTCTGTTGGCTGATTGTTGTATGAAACAGTTCCTGACTTTGGCTTTAAATATCCGGCGATAATTTTAAGAAGTGTTGTTTTTCCGCATCCGTTTGGCCCGATGATTCCTGTAATATGATTGTCCCTGCAGGTGAGGCTCATATCCTTTAAGACATCAGTTTTTTTGGTATATCCGAAACGGATGTTTTTTACCTCTATTGTCATTTGGTTACAGCTCACCTCTTCTTGAACGCAGAAGATACAAAAAGAACGGAGCGCCGCAAAGGGCTGTCAGTATTCCAAGAGGGAGTTCTGACGGCGCAATAATAATTCTTGCAATCATGTCAGCAGAAACTATGAATAAAGCGCCTGCAAAGATGCAGACCGGCACTAATATTCTGTGATCCGGGCCTGTTGCAAGCCTTACTATGTGAGGGATAATAAGGCCGACAAACCCGATAATCCCGCTTACCGATACTGCTGCACTTGTTATAAGAGCGGTTGTAATAAGAAGTATTTTTTTTAGTTTTTCAACCTCAATTCCAAGATACTGTGCTGACTCTTCGCCAAACATCATGGCGTTAAGCTGTCTTGTAAGTGTAATCATTACAATGACTCCTATGATTGTGAATGGAACCATTATCCAGACATAATCCCAGCCGCGTCCGGAAAGTCCACCCATAATCCAGAACATTATCGCATTCAGGTTGTGTCCTGCCGAGAACATAAGAAATGAGTTGCATGCCGAAAGAAGAGCTGATATTGCAACACCTGCAAGCAAAAGAGTGTTTACGGGAACAAGGTTTCCGATTCTTGCGACATTGTAGACAAGAAAAATTGTTCCAAGGCCGAAGATAAACGCCATTACAGGAATGCTGTATATTGTAAATACGGCAGCTGCTCCATATACAAAGACCAGAAGTGCTCCCAGTGCAGCGCCGCTTGAAATTCCAAGAATATAGGGATCTGCCATCGGGTTTCGAAAGAGGCTTTGAAGCGCCGCTCCGGAAAGTGCAAGACATGACCCTACAAGTGCTCCCAGGATTACTCTTGGCAGACGTATTCCAAGAACAATAGTCTCTTCACCGCCTGTCCAGTAAGGAACCTGCGTCAGAAAAGGAATAAACCCTGAAAGGGGATATGTGAGGATATCAAATACTTTTTTTGCACTTATTCCTGATTCTCCGACACCAATTGAGATTACCATCACAACTATTGTTGCGATGAAAAGCCCTGCTGATATGGCTATTGTTCTTCGCCGCTGATACATTGATATAAAATCTCCAGGGCCTCTCCGATTCTTGGTCCGGGCCTTGAAATAAGATCGTCATCGACTGAATAGACTCTTCCTGATTTAACGGCAGGAATGTCTGATAGCTCTTTGTTGTTTAGAATCTGCTCTCTTAAGTCAATGCCGGAGTTCATCACACCGTCTATTACAATGATTACCTCCGGCTGGCGCATTATAATAGACTCTGTTGTTGCGACAAAATATCCGTCTGTGTCTGAATAGATGTTTTCGCCTCCGGCAAGTTCAATCAGTTCATTTAAGTATGTGTTTTTTCCTGTTACATACATTGGATCTGCTGATACTGCATACATTGTCGTTGGCGGATTTGCAGGATGGGGTCTTTTTGAAATTTCATCAATCTCTGCTTTTATTTTTTGCGTTAAGCTGACAGCACTTTCCTTTTCGTTTAAGACTTCTCCGATAACTTCTATGTTTTTATAAATATCATCTACAGATTCAATATGAAAGAGAATGACTGGGTATCCGTTATCCCTTAACTGCGAGACCATCGTTGTGTCAACCATTGTTGTTGCAAAAATCAGATCCGGCTCTTTTGAGATTACTGATTCTATGCTTGTTCCTGTTGTCATTCCACCTATTGATTCCACTAAAAGCGCCTCTGGCGGGTGTGTGTCATATGCTGTTCTTCCAACAAGCTTTGCGCCGGATTTTTCTGTATTTATCGCGAAGAAAAGCTCTGTTATGCTTGGCGCAAGTGAGATTACTCTTTTTGGATATTTTTTGATCTCTGATTCAAATCCGGTATCGTCAGTGATTTTTAAATATTCTGCATTAGAATCTGAAATTTCTGATGTGTCTTTTTTATCTGTCTCATTTGTGTCTGCATCCGGTGGCAGGCCTGATGGTCCTGATGAAGAATTGGGATTTATCTGTGTTTGTGTGCATCCGGAAACATACACTCCTGATAATATTACTGCTATTAAAAAAATCAGCGGGAGGCATTTCATATTAAGGAATTTGATGTTTTGAAATAAATATTTACTTAAGTAAAAATTTT